>CAMLDT010000159.1 GCA_946479075.1 uncultured Polaromonas sp. | reverse complement strand
CATATTTTGCGGCCGCTCACCGGTGATGGCGGACTTGGCCATCTTGAACAGTTGTGTCACCTTGCTGTCCTTGGAGTTCCAGTACTCGGCATGCGAGATACGCACTTCCAGCAGGGCCAAGTCCGGATCGGTCACGCCGCCGGGAAACCAGGCTTTGGCCATGGGGGTGAAGAGTTCTTCCTTCTTCGCCTGGTTGTTCGAGAAGCTGGCCGTGCCGGCAATCGAGACGTAGTTGTCATCGCCCGGGTCTGCATAAGACAGATTGACGTTGCCGTCTTCGCGCAGCCGGCCGGCCATGCCGCTTTTGTCCGAGATGAAGAAGTACAGCACCGAGCCTTCATCCATCGACTTGTTCTGGGTGGTCAGTGGGTGGCCTTGCAGCGTGCCGTCGCGGTGCCGGTGAACCAGCATGCCGAACCGGATGTCCTTGATCAGATCCCAGAGGGTTTCGTGGTCGTGTTGCGCGGTGGTGGGTGTTGTGGTGTCCATGGAATGCTCCTGTGAATGCAAAAACCACCAATCTAGGCGGCCGCTTACGCAGGCTTCATCGGCGGCCGGCCCCGGTGCGTGTCAGCCAGCACCGACAGGCCCGCGCAGCCGCGCCGCACCCGCCTCGTCATTCATGCATCAAATTGGCCTCTGGCCCTTGCTGAACGGGCGCAAGCAGCTATCAATAAAGTAGCATTCAGGCAGGTTCTGCAGCCAGCGCGCGCAGCGCCTGCGCGGTGAAGTCGTCGGCGGGAAAGAAGGTTTCCATGGCGAGTTCCTGCAGCGTCACGTCCACCGGCGTGCCGAAGATGGTGGTCGTGCTGATGAAACTCAGCACACCACCCGGCGTGCTGAAGCGAAAGGGCATGACCACGCCCAGGTGCTCGCCTTCCAGATGCAGCTTGTCCGGGCCGTCGTCACCGGGGTAGCCGCGCAGTTCTTCCAGCAGCGCCACCAGCACCGGGTCGGCGGTGGCGGCGATCTGCTGGCGCAGGCGTTCGAACAAATGGTTGCGCCACTGTCCGAGGTTGGCGATGCGCGGCGCCAGGCCCTCTGGATGCAGGCTCAGGCGCAGCACGTTGACCGGCGCCTGCAGCAGCGCCGGATCGGCGCCGGCCAGCAGGTGCGGCACCATGCGGTTCATCGCCACCAGGTTCCAGTGCCGGTCCAGCGCCAGCGCCGGCCAGGGCTCATGGCTTTTGAGGATCAGCTCCACCGCCTGACGGGCCGATGCGAGGGCCGGGTCATCCAGCGCCCGCTCCCGGTACATGGGTGCGTAGCCAGCCGCGACCAGCAGCGTGTTGCGCTCACGCAGGGGAATGTCCAGGCGTTCGGACAGCCGCAGCACCATCTCGCGGCTTGGCACCGAACGGCCGGTTTCGACAAAACTCAGGTGGCGCGTCGAGATGTCGGCTTCGCCGGCGAGGTCGAGCTGGCTCAGGCGCCGGTGCTGCCGCCAGTGGCGCAGGTGGTCGCCAAAGGCTTGCGGGGCGGCGGGGAGCTGACGTGTCGGAGGGTGAAGGCTTGCAGTCATGGCGCCATCCTAAGGCCAGCCGGCGGCAGCGCCATTACCTGCGGGGTTATCGCCTTGCTGCCGTTGCGCGGGAATGATGGCCCCATGACCGCGGCGATGGATGGCCGCCGTGGCCACGCTGCTTCACCCTGCCGTCCCATTTTTTTCAGGAGTCTGTCATGCCCTCGCTGTCTTCCCTTGCCGCTTCCCCCCTGTTTTTGCGCCGCGTGTTGTGGCTGGATGCTGCCACCAGCGTGGCCACCGGCCTGCTGCAATTGCTGCTGGCGGACCAGCTGGCCGTGTTGCTGGGTCTGCCGGCCGGCCTGCTGGTGGCCACGGGCTGGGCGCTGTTTGGTTATGTGGCGCTGATCGTCTTCATCAACGCGCGCCAAACCCTTTCGCAAGCCCTGGTGGGGCTGCTGATTGCGGCCAACGGCGCCTGGGTGCTGGGCTGTCTGGCGCTGCTCTTTGGTGGTCTGGTCTCGCCCACTCTGCTGGGCCAGGGTTTTATCGCCATGCAGGCTGTGGCCGTCGGCCTGTTGATGGAGTTGCAGTGGTTCGGTGTGCGCAGGGCGCCGCCCCAGCCCGCCTGGTGAGCCCCGCCCGGGCCGGGCGCGGGGACTTTCTTGTATGCTGTGCGCCTCAGGGCCCGCTGCGGCGGGCCGCATGGTTTCCCCCTTAGAAAGTCCTTTTTCATGACACGCGTTTTCAACTTCAGCGCCGGCCCGGCGACCCTTCCTGAACCGGTGCTGCAGCGCGCCGCCGCCGAGATGCTCGACTGGAACGGTTCAGGCATGTCGGTCATGGAGATGAGCCACCGCGGCAAGGAGTTCATCAGCATCCACGCCGAGGCCGAAGCCGACCTGCGCGAACTGCTGGTCATCCCGGCCAACTACAAGGTGCTGTTCCTGCAGGGCGGCGGGCTGGGCCAGAACGCCATCGTGCCGATGAATCTGCTGCGCGGCCATGCCGGTGCGGACTTCGTCAACACCGGCGAGTGGATGAAAAAAACCATCAAGGAAGCCAGGAACTTCTGCAAGGTCAATGTGGCCGCCAGTTCGGAATCCACCGGTTTCACCAGCGTGCCGAAGTTCGAGACCTGGAAGCTGGACCCCGACGCCGCCTATGTGCACATCTGCTCGAACGAAACCATTGGCGGTGTGGAATACCACTGGACGCCCGACACCGGTGCGGTGCCGCTGGTGGCCGACATGTCGTCCAACATCCTGTCGCGGCCCATCGATGTCAGCCGCTATGGCCTGATCTACGCCGGCGCCCAGAAAAACATCGGCCCCTCGGGCCTGACGCTGGTGATCGTGCGTGAAGACCTGATCGGCCAGGCGATGCCGCAGACGCCGTCGGTGTTCGACTACAAACAGCAGGCCGACAACGACTCCATGTACAACACGCCGCCGACCTACGCCATCTACATCGCCGGCCTGGTGTTCAAACACATCAAGGCGCTGGGTGGCCTGAAGGCGATGGAAGCGCACAACCGCACCAAGGCCGCGCTGCTTTATGACTACCTCGATGCCACCTCGTTTTACAGCAACCCGATTGCGCGTGAAGACCGCTCGCTGATGAATGTGCCTTTCAAGCTCAAGGACGAATCGCTGGACGAGGCTTTCCTGAAAGGCGCACAGGCGCGGGGCATGCTGCAGCTCAAGGGTCACCGCGCGGTGGGCGGCATGCGGGCCTCGATCTACAACGCCATGCCCATCGAGGGTGTGCAGGCGCTGGTGGCTTACATGAAGGAATTTGAGGCTGGCCATGCCTGATCCGGCTGGCGCTGCGGCGCGGCGTTTCGGGATTCTGGTGCTCAACCAGATCTCCGAACGTGGCCTGCAGCGCCTGCCCGCCGGGCACTACCGCACCGGCAAGGACATCGCCCATCCTGACGCCGTGCTGGTCCGTTCGGCCGACATGCACACCCTGGTCATCCCGGACAGCGTGCAGGCCGTGGCCCGCGCCGGCGCCGGCACCAACAACATTCCCGTGGCGGCCCTGAGTGCGCGCGGCGTGCCGGTGTTCAACGCGCCGGGCGCCAATGCCAATGCGGTCAAGGAGCTGGTGCTGACCGGCATGTTGCTGGCGGCCCGCAACATTGCGCCGGCGTTGCGGTTTGTTGGCAGCCTGGACCCCGCCGTGGGCGACATGGACAAGGCGGTGGAAGCGGGCAAAAAAGACTTCGCCGGTTTCGAGCTGGCCGGCCACACGCTGGGCATCGTCGGCCTGGGCCGGGTGGGCTGCCTGGTGGCCGATGCGGCCATCAAGCTGGGCATGCATGTGCTGGGCTATGACCCCGACATCACGGTGGACGCCGCGTGGAGCCTGCCGGCCCAGGTGCAAAAGGCCGCCAGCGTCGCCGAAGTCCTGAAAAATTCCGACTTCGTGACCCTGCACGTGCCGCTGCTGGCTGCCACGCGCGACCTGGTCAACGCAGAGAACCTCCCCTTGATGCGGGCTGGCGCGGTGTTGCTCAATTTTTCACGCGAGGGCGTGGTCAACAACTGCGCCGTGCTGGACGCCCTCGATGCGCAACGCCTGCATGCCTATGTGTGCGACTTTCCGTCCCCCGTGCTGAACCGCCACCCGCAGGTGGTCACGCTGCCGCACCTGGGCGCCTCCACCCGCGAGGCGGAGGACAACTGCGCCGTCATGGTGGCCGACCAGCTGCGCGATTACCTGGAACACGGCAACGTGGTGAATGCCGTGAACTTTCCCGCCGTGGTGATGGCGCGCGAATCGGCTTACCGTGTGGCGATTGCCAACGCCAACGTGCCCAACATGCTGGGCCAAATTTCAACCGCCATGGCCCAGGCCGGCCTGAACATCCACACCATGGTCAACAAGTCGCGCGGCGAGATGGCCTACACCCTGGTGGACGTGGACAGTCCCGTTGGAGAGGCGGTGCTGGACCATCTGCGTGCCATCAGCGGGGTGCTGGCCGTGCGTTACCTGCCGGATCCCGCGGGCTGAGCGGCCCGGTCGGCAGCGCAGTTCCTGAGGCGGTTGCAGGGCGTTTGGCGGCGCCTGCGGTGGTTGACTTGCTGCGGCAGTACGATGGGGCAGTGTCAAACCAATAAAAAAGGAGTTCACCATGGCCCACGCGTTTGCCAATACCCTGAAAACCTTCAAGACCGCCTCCGGCAAGACCGGCAAGTTCCACTCGCTGCCGGCCCTTGCCAAGCAGTTTCCCAAGGTGTCGCGCCTGCCGGTGTCCATGCGCATCGTGCTGGAGTCGGTGCTGCGCAACTGCGACGGCAAGAAGGTCAGCGCCGAACATGTGCGCCAGCTCGCCAACTGGTTTCCGAACGCAGACCGCACCGAGGAAATTCCCTTCGTCGTTTCACGCGTGGTGCTGCAGGATTTCACCGGCGTGCCGCTGCTGGCCGACCTGGCCGCCATGCGCGCCGTCGCTGTCAAGCTCGGCAAGAACCCCAAACGCATCGAGCCGCTGGTGCCGGTGGACCTGGTGGTGGACCACTCCATCATGGTGGACTATTACGGCAAGAAAAACTCGCTGGACCTGAACATGAAGCTGGAGTTCCAGCGCAACAACGAGCGCTACCAGTTCATGAAGTGGGGCATGCAGGCCTTTGACACCTTTGGCGTGGTGCCACCGGGCTTTGGCATCGTGCACCAGGTCAACCTGGAGTACCTGGCCCGCGGCGTGCACAAGGGCGGCGACGGTGTGTATTACCCCGACACCCTGGTCGGCACCGACAGCCACACCACCATGATCAACGGCATTGGCGTGGTCGGCTGGGGTGTGGGCGGCATTGAAGCCGAAGCCGCCATGCTGGGCCAGCCGGTGTACATGCTGACGCCGGACGTGGTCGGCTTCGAGCTGACCGGCCGGCTGCGGGAAGGCGTGACCGCCACCGACCTGGTGTTGCGCGTGACGGAAGAGCTGCGCAAGCAGAAGGTGGTCGGCAAGTTTGTGGAGTTTTTTGGGGAAGGCACACGCACGCTGGCCCTGCCGGACCGCGCGACGATTGCCAACATGGCACCGGAATACGGTGCCACCATGGGTTTCTTCCCGGTCGATGAAAAAACCATCGAGTACTTCACCGGCACCGGCCGCACCAAGGGCGAGATCGAGGCCTTTGAAGCCTACTTCCGCGCCCAGGGCCTGTTCGGCGTGCCGCTGCCCGGCGACATTGATTTTTCGCAGGTCGTCAAGCTTGACCTCGGCGACGTCACCCCCAGCCTGGCCGGACCCAAACGCCCGCAGGACCGCATCGAGCTGGGGCAGGTGGCCAGTCAGTTTGCTTCCCTGTTCAGCAAGCCCAATTCCGAGAATGGCTTCAACCAGCCGGCGGCCCTGCTGTCCACGCGGCACCTGCTGCACCAGGCGTCGCAGGAGGAGCGCCCCGCCGAACCGGACACGGCGCCCGGCGCGCCGCCCACCCCGGCCGGTGCACCGCGCATGGAGTTCGAGATGGAGGGCAACCGCCCGACCCTGGCGGCTGCCCAGTCCGAAGGCGGTGCCAAGGCGACGCAGTCTGTGAAGTCCGTGAAGACAGGCAGCGTCACCATCGGCAACGGCGATGTGCTGATTGCTGCCATCACCAGCTGCACCAACACCTCCAACCCCAGCGTGTTGCTGGCGGCCGGCCTGCTGGCGAAAAAAGCGGTGGAAGCCGGGCTGAAGGTGCAGCCGCACATCAAGACCTCGCTGGCACCGGGCTCGCGCATCGTCACCGAATACCTGACCAACACCGGCCTGCTGCCTTATCTGGAAAAGCTCGGCTTTGCGCTGGTCGGTTACGGCTGCACGACCTGCATCGGCAATGCCGGCGACCTGACGCCCGAGATCAACGATGTCATCAACAAGAGCGACCTGGTCTGCGCCGCCGTGCTGTCAGGCAACCGCAACTTCGAGGCGCGCATCCACCCCAACCTGAAAGCCAACTTCCTGGCCAGCCCGCCGCTGGTGGTGGCCTATGCGATTGCCGGGACGGTGATGCGTGACCTGATGACCGAGCCGGTCGGCAAGGGCAAGGGCGACAAGGATGTGTATCTCGGCGACATCTGGCCCACCAGCGACGAGATCTACAAGCTGATGAAGTTTGCAATGAACGGCAAGGCCTTCCGCGACAACTACGCCAAAGTCGGCACCGAACCCGGCAAGCTGTGGGAAAACATCAAGGGCGTCAAAGGCAACACCTACACCTGGCCGCGGAGCACCTACATCGCCGAACCGCCGTTTTTCACTGATTTTGCTATGAAAACCATAGCTGATGATGCAGGACCGGCGGGGGCTGGAGGCCAAAAAGATGCTGCATCGGTGAAGGGCGCGCGCATCATGGCGCTGTTTGGCGACTCCATCACCACCGACCACATCTCACCGGCCGGCTCCATCAAGGGCAGCTCGCCGGCCGGCCAGTGGCTGCTGGCCCATGGCGTGCAGAAAGCCGACTTCAACAGCTACGGTGCGCGCCGCGGCAATCACGAAGTGATGATGCGCGGCACCTTTGCCAATGTGCGCATCAAGAACCTGATGATTCCCGCCGGCCCGGACGGCTCGCGCGAGGAGGGCGGCGTCACGCTGTTCCAGCCGGGCGGCGAGAAGATGGCCATCTACGACGCGGCCATGACATACATGGACCAGGGCACGCCCACGGTCATTTTTGCCGGCGAGGAATACGGCACCGGCTCGTCGCGCGACTGGGCGGCCAAGGGCACACAACTGCTGGGCATCCAGGCCGTGGTGGCGCGCAGTTTCGAGCGCATCCATCGCAGCAACCTGGTCGGGATGGGCGTGCTGCCGCTGCAGTTCAAGCCCGGCGACTCCTGGCAGACCTTGCGCCTGACCGGTGACGAGCTGATCGACATCGCGACCGATCCCGACCTCAGGCCGCAAAGCGAGGCGACGCTGACCGTCACGCGCGGTGATGGCACGCAACACAAGCTGCAGCTGATCCTGCGCATCGACACCCCCATCGAGGTGGACTATTACCGCCACGGCGGCATCCTGCCTTTTGTGCTTCGCCAGCTTCTCGCCTGAGGCCTTGTGCCATGGGGGCGTCGGGAACTTGAATCGCCGGGGACACACATGCAGGCCCTGATCGCAGGCGGCGGCATTGGCGGGCTCGCGGCCGCGCTGGCGGCGTCACGGGCGGGTTGGGGCGTGCGTTTGTACGAACGTGCGCCGGTGTTCAGCGAGGTCGGCGCAGGCGTGCAGCTCGGACCGAATGTGGTCCGGGTGCTGCAGGGCTGGGGCCTGGCAGACAGCCTGGCGGGCGTGGCCGCCTTCCCCCGGCAACTGGAGGTGCGCAGCGCCCTGTCGGGTCACACGCTGGGGCGCTTGCAGCTCGGCGAGAGCATGCGCCAGCGTTACGGCGCGCCGTATGCCACCGTGCACCGTGCTGATTTGCATGCCTTGTTGCTCGATGCCGTGCGCTCTGCAGGGGTGCGCCTCAAGCTCAATCACACCCTGAGCCGTTTCACCCAGGACGCGAACACCGTGACCGTCCAGAGCGGCGATGATCCGCCGGTCGAAGCCGAGGTGCTGGTGGGCGCCGACGGCCTGTGGAGCCCGGTGCGGCAGATCGGAAGAGCACACGTCTGAACTCCAGTCACTTCCTGTGATC
>CAMLDT010000158.1 GCA_946479075.1 uncultured Polaromonas sp. | reverse complement strand
CGAGGCCGATGTCGCCAAAGGATTTGCCGACTACCGCCTCGACAACGTGGCCGGCAGCATTTACCAGTTCGTCTGGGACGAGTTCTGCGACTGGTACCTGGAAATTGCCAAGGTGCAGATCCAGACCGGCACCCCGGCCCAGCAACGCGCCACGCGCCGCACCCTGATCCGCACGCTGGAAGCCATCCTGCGGCTGGCGCACCCCGTGCTGCCCTTCATCACCGAAGAACTCTGGCAAATCGTGGCCCCGGTGGCCGGCCTGAAAAAAGTCGCGTACATCGGCCAGGCCGCCTACCCGCAAAGCCAGCCCGCGAAGATCGACGAACAGGCCGAGGCGCATGTGGCCAAACTCAAGACGCTGGTCGATGCCTGCCGCAACCTGCGCGGTGAGATGAAGGTGTCACCAGCCACCCGGCTGCCGCTGTTGGTGGTTGGCGACCAGGCCTTCATGACGCAGTCGGCGCCTGTCATCAAGGCACTGGCCAAGCTCAGCGAAGTCAAGGTCTTCGACAACGAAGCCGACTGGGCCAAAGCCGCTGAAGCCGCGCCTGTCGCCGTCGTCGGCGACGCGAAGGTCTGCCTGCACATGGAGGTGGACGTGGCCGCTGAAAAAGCCCGGCTGGGCAAGGAAGCCACGCGGCTGGAAGGCGAACTCGTCAAGGTGCAGGCCAAGCTGGCCAATGAGGCTTTTGTGGCCAAGGTGCCGCCGGCGGTGCTGGAGCAGGAGCGCAAGCGGCTGACCGACTACACCGCAACGCTGGAAAAAATCCGCGCTCAGCTCGTACGGTTGAATTGATCCTCCCTAGGGCGAGCGCAGGAATCTTCGATCAAGCAGGAGCCGCGGGGGCAGCGCGTACACGAAGTGACGAGCGCGGGGCTCTATTTCACCTGATCGAGTATTCCTGCTCACCCCATTGCGAAGGCGACACCGCGCCGGGCAGTTCCATGTCCATGGGCGCGCTGGGGGTGTAGTCCACACCGCGCTGTCCCGCCGCAATGGCTTCATGCATGCGGTGAGCCACGTACCAGCTGGAGCGCAGGCGCGCCTCGCGTGTATGCGAGCCCAGCCGGGGCGTGATGAACAGGTTTTTCAGGCCATTGACGGGCGAGTTTTCACCGGTGAAGTTGGCTTCGGCGCCGTCCAGGATGCAGGCTTCGATGCGGCCATCACACAGCGCCGCCGCGAGGGCATGCTCGTCAAACAATGCGCTGCGGCTGATGCCCACCCACAACTGGCTGCGTTTGCAGGCCGCCAGCAGCTTCTCGTTGACGAAGCCCCGAAAGCGCGTGGCATACAGCATTTGCACCGACACGGCGTCCGACTGGCTGACCAGTTCGGTCAGGGTGACGGGCTGGATGCGCAGGCGCTCCCAGATCGGCGCGGTGTGGTGGACGGCCGGGTCGTAACCGATCAGCCGCACACCCAGGCTGGTCAACATGCCCGCCAGCGTGTGGGCGGTGGGCGCCAGGCCAAGGATGCCGACGGTGCTGCCGTGCAACTCGCGGCCCATCTGTGCCGTGGGGTGGCGCCGGCCCATCAGGGCTGACACCACGCCGCGCCGGTAGAGCAGCAGCAGGCTGCTGAGCAGGTATTCGGCGTTCGAACGCACATTGGCGCTGCTGGCATGAATCACCTTGATCCCGCGTTCCTTGCAGGCTTCGAGGTCGGTGTTGTCGGTGCCCACGTGCAGACGCCCCACGGCCTTGAGCTTGGGCACAAAATCGAGAAATTCCCGGGTGACGACCGTCTGGCGCGGGAAAACAATGCCGCGGGTCTTGTAAGCCAGGTTGCGCAGCGCGACCAGATCGTCCGCAAGTTCGGGGCGGTATTCCACGCTGTGGCGTGACTCCAGCCAGGCCATCGCCTCTGGTACCAATGCATCGAGAAGTAAGATGTCCACCGAGGTATCCTTTTTTTCTTTTGCAGCTCACCCTTGTGTGGTTTCCCACCCCAAATCGGGCATTTGTCCGACCCCACCGCTGTGTTAACTACGCAACACTTTAGCCCTTTACCTTTTAAAAGTCGATGCAAAAAGTCACACTAAAAAAGGCCGTATTCCCGGTGGCAGGCTTGGGGACACGGTTTCTGCCGGCCACCAAGGCCCAGCCCAAGGAGATGCTGCCGGTGGTTGACAAACCACTGATCCAGTACGCCGTCGAGGAAGCCTATGCAGCAGGCATCCGTCACATGATTTTTGTCACCGGACGCAATAAACGCGCCATTGAAGACCATTTCGACACGGCCTACGAACTCGAAACCGAGCTGGAGGCCGCCGGCAAGGAAAAATTGCTGGAACTGGTGCGCTCCATGAACCCGGGCGACATGGATTTTTCCTATGTCCGCCAGCCCCGCTCCCTGGGCCTCGGGCATGCGGTGCTGTGCGCCGAACACCTGGTCGGCAACGAGGCTTTTGCCGTGCTGCTGGCTGATGACCTGATGGTGGGCTCACCGCCCGTGCTGGCCCAGATGGCCGCCCAGTTCGCGCAGTTGCAGCAGTCCGTGCTGGCGGTCCAGGAAGTCCCCGCCGAACACACCCGCCGCTACGGCATCGTCGCGGGCGAAGCCATCAGTGACAAACTGATCAAGGTTTCCACCATGGTGGAAAAGCCGGCGCCTGAAGTGGCGCCCTCCCGCATGGGGGTGGCCGGCCGTTATATCCTGACACCCGCTGTTTTCCGGCACATCCGCAACCAGCCCCAGGGCGTGGGCGGCGAAATCCAGTTAACCGACGGGATTGCAGGGCTGATGGCCGAGGAAGGCGTGCACGCCTACCAGTACGAGGGCCGGCGTTACGACTGCGGCAGCAAGGAAGGTTTTCTGGAGGCCACGGTAGAGCTGGCCTTGCAGCACCCTGAAGTTGGCGAGCACTTTCGCCGTTACCTCAAGAACCTCCAGGTTCGCTGAGCAAGCCCGCCGGTACAACGGCGGCGCTGGCGGCGATGTCAGCGACGCTTGAGCACGTGGATGAAATCGCCACCTTCGGTCTGCTGATCCACCAGTTCATTGCCGGTCTGCTTGGCAAACGCCATGAAGTCGCGGGTGGAGCCCGCATCGGTAGACACCACACGCAACAACTGGCCGCTGTTCATTTCGGCCAGGGCTTTTTTCGCCTTGAGAATAGGCAGGGGGCAGTTGAGGCCGCGGGTGTCGAGTTCTTTGTCGATGTGCATGGTGTGTCCTTAAGGCCTTTATTTTAAGGAATCCGCGCAAGAACCTGTGCAGCACATCCCCAAGCGCCTCTAACGCTTGGCGGAGAAGCCCTGAAATTCGCATCAAGAAAAGCCAACATCCCGGATTCGCCGCCGATGTGGCACCCATGCGGCACCTCATTTGCTATAAAAACCGTAGCTGGAAGCGCTTGCCGCATAAGGGCTAGAGGCCTTTTTCATGCATAAACATTCCGGGTCTGCAGCGCAGACCCGGAAATACTTGGGATGCCGTGGACGGCGATCACTTCATGCCGAATTTGACTTTGGCGTCATTCTGGCAGCTGTCCTTGGTAGCGCCAGACAGGGTGTCGCAACGTTCTTTGGCCGCCTTGTACTGGGCTTCGTTCTTGTCGGACATGGCGTCCTTGCGCGCTTCCGCGACGTTCTCCGACTTGTCCTTGTTGCTGTCGGCCGCCGCCTTGTTGACCTTGGCATCCGCCTTGGCTGAAGTGCGGGCGGCCTTGGCGTCCTTCACACACACATCCTTGGCATTGCCGGCCATGTCGTCACACTTTTCCTTGGCGATGTCGTAAGCGGCATCCGCCCTGACGTCACGGACTTTCTTGTCGTGGCTGGCGCTGGGCTTGTACTGGGCCTCCAGTTCGGCCCTGGCGATTTTTTCTGCACCTTTGGCTTCGGCCTGGCAAATGTCTTTGGCATTGGCGCTCAAGGAAGAACACTTTTCCTTGCCGGCCTTGTAGTCAGCCTCGACGCGGTCCTTCTGGGCCTTGTACTCTTCTTTGGTCATGGCCATGGCGTTGCCAGCGAAGGCACACGAGACGGCGAAAGCGAGCAGGGCGAGTTTGGTTTTCATGGTGATGTCCTTTTGAGGATTTGAATGATTTGAAAAATGGGAAGAGGGGAAATGCGGCGAGAGGCTGTCTGTGACAAACCCTCACCGCTCGGCTCAATAACGCTCGAAAAAGCCGGTCGGGTTGCGGACCTGGAAATCAGCAAGCTGCTTTTCAGCTTCATCTTTCGCCAGTCCGTGGCGCGCCTGAATCCGGCCCAACAGCTGGTCGCGCTTGCCCGCGATGATGTCGAGGTCATCGTCCGTGAGCTTGCCCCACTGCTCCTTGACCTTGCCTTTGAACTGCATCCAGTTTCCTTCGATCTGATCCTGGTTCATGTGACCTCCTGGGTTGGTGGAATTGCTTGCTCCAGCCATTGAGACTTTGAGTGAGTGAGCGATGCAATTGAGAGCTTGACCTTAGGCAAGTCACTGACCCCAAGGGGTAGGCAGGTACAAGAGATGACCGTAGGTGGGTGCCTACAGGGCAAGCAAGGCTCGCAGACATGCCTCTCGCGGAATGTGAATGTGTCGGGGCGACATGGCGCCCGGCTGGATCTCCATCCGGGAAGTTCGCCCGTTCGCGGCGTTCTGCTCAGGCGCCTGGCCGATGCCCCAGAGAGTCTGCGATCTGGGCCTGCAGGTCGGCGGCCCATGCCCGGCGGTCACGCCCCTGGGCATGCTGGCATTCACCCACCGTCACCTCGGCGCGCAGGCGCGCGACACACAGGGTTTCCCAGATGGAAACAAAGATCGAATCGTCGTCAATGTAGCGTGGCGCAAAGCTCGTCTGCCCGCTGTCCGCGTCGACAAAACGCAGGGCCAGTGGCTGGACCGGCGCGTCGGCGGAAATGGCAGCCTGCAGCAAATTGGCGTGAAAGGGTTTCATGGTGATGCCGTCACCCGTGGTGCCTTCAGGAAATACGGCCAGCACGTCCCCTTGCCGCAGCCTTTCGACCATGTGATGAACGACCCGGTGCGCGTCGCGGCGCGACTCGCGCTCGATGTAGAGCGTGCCCGCACCGCTCGCCAGTGTGCCCACCAGAGGCCAGTGCCTGATATCGGCCTTGGAGACAAAGCGGCAATAGCGGCAAGCGTGCAACACCACGATGTCCAGCCAGGACAGGTGATTGGCCACCAGCAGTACCGGCCCCTGCGCGGACGGACGGCCATGCAACACCAGCTCGATGCCCACCCCCTGCAGCATGGCCGCAGCCCATGCCTGAACCCGCGCCTCCCGGTCTGGCTGCGGCAGTCGGGGAAAACGAAAAACAATGGTCCAGATGCCGCCCGCGATGTGCCACAGGGCCCACAGCAAGCGCCCGACGGCCCTGAGCCGGGACATTCCGGTCAGGCCTCGTAAGCGATCTGTCCGCCCACCAGCGTCCAGCGCACGCGGGCTGGCAACTGGTAGCCGGAAAACGGGGTGTGTTTGCCCTGGCTGCGCAGGGCATCCGGCTGAACCGTCCATTCGGATTGCGCGTCAAAGATACACAGGTCGGCCGCGCCGCCCTGAACCAGGCGACCTGCGCTGGCTTGCAGCGCAGCCGGTGAGCCGGCCAGAACCCGGCTGGGCGCACTGGTCAGCACCGCCAGCGCGCGCGCAAGGCCCGCGCCGCTGTCCTGCCCCCATTTGCAGGCCAGCCCCAGCAGCAGTTCCAGCCCCGTCGCGCCGGGCTCGGCCTCGGCAAAAGGCAAGGTCTTGGCGTCGGCCTCCACGGGGGTATGGTCGGACACCAGGGCGTCGATGGTTCCGTCGAGCAGTCCCTGGCGCAGCGCATCACGGTCGCGCTGCTGGCGCAGCGGCGGATTCAACCGCATGCGGCTGTCAAAGTAGCCAATGTCGGTATCGGTCAGGTGCAGGCTGTTGATGCTCACATCCGCGGTCACTGGCAAGCCTTCGGCCTTGGCGCCGGCCAGCAGGGCCACGCCTGCTGCGCTGCTGATGCGGCAGATGTGCACGCGCGCGCCGGTGGAACGCATCAGTTCAAACAAGGTGTGCAGGGCAATGGTTTCCGCCGCGACCGGCACACCGCTCAAGCCCAGCCGCGTGGCGACCGCACCGCTGGCGGCCACGCCGCCGCCAAGCCAGCTGTCCTGCGGACGGAGCCAGACGGTGTACCCAAAACTGGCAGCGTATTGCAAGGCACGCAGCAGCACCTGCGTGCTGGCCAGCGGCACATCGGCCTGGCTGAAGCCCACGCAACCGGCCTCTGTCAGCTCGACCATTTCGGTCAAGGCTTCTCCCTGGAGTCCGCGGGTGAGCGCCCCCAGCGGGAACACCCGGGACTGGTGGAGTTTTTCGGCGCGGAACTTGAGCATCTCGACCAGACCGGGTTCGTCCAGCACCGGATCGGTATCCGGAGGACACACCAGGCTGGTCACGCCGCCTGCCACGGCGGCGGCGAGTTCGCTTTCGAGCATGCCTTCATGCTCGTGGCCGGGTTCGCGCAGGCGCGCCGACAAATCGATCAGGCCAGGCGCAACAATGCAGCCGGACGCATCGATGGTCTTGTTGGGCGTGAAGTCGGCGGGCGCCTCTGTCAGCGAAACAATGCGCCCGGCAACGATGGCGACATCCCCCACCGCGTCATGGCCGGATGCCGGATCCATCACCCGGCCGTTTTTGATCAGGATCTTCATCTTGTGTCTCCACCGCGGGTAAGCTGACAAGCTTGGGGGCGACCGTGCGCAGCGAAGGGTCGCCTCGGGCAGGCACAGCCCCTGCGGGCGGCAGCGAAACGCGCGCAGTGGCGAGCGTGGGGGCAAATGGTCATGCTTCGTTCCCCGCAACAATGCCCATCACCGCCATGCGCACGGCGATGCCGAAAGTGACCTGCGGCAGGATCACGCTCTGCGCACCATCCACCACCGCGGAGTCAATCTCGACGCCCCGGTTGATGGGACCGGGGTGCATGACGATGGCGTCGGGTTTGGCAAGCTGCAGCTTGGCAGGCGTCAAGCCAAAACTCTTGAAAAACTCCTGGCTGCTCGGCAGCAAGGCGCCGGACATGCGTTCGTTTTGAAGCCGCAGCATGATGATGACGTCGGCGCCCCGGATGCCCTCTTCGAGCGTGTGGCAGACACGCACACCCATCTGGGCCATGTCCGCAGGCACCAGGGTTTTGGGCCCGACCACGCGCACCTCCGGGCAGCCCAGCGTCGTCAGCGCGTGGATGTCCGAGCGCGCGACACGGGAGTGCAAGACATCACCGACGATGGCCACCGTCAGCTGGCTGAAGTCTTTCTTGTAGTGGCGGATGGTGTACATGTCCAGCAGCCCCTGCGTCGGGTGCGCATGGCGCCCGTCTCCGGCGTTGATCACATGCACATGCGGTGCCACATGCTGCGCGATGAGGTAAGGCGCACCCGACTCGCTGTGACGCACGACAAACAGGTCGGCCGCCATCGCGCTCAGGTTGGAGATGGTGTCGAGCAGGGACTCGCCCTTGGACGCCGATGAGCGGGCGATATCCAGGTTGATCACGTCAGCCGACAGGCGCGTGGCCGCGATCTCGAAGGTCGTGCGGGTGCGCGTGGAGTTTTCAAAAAACAGGTTGAACACACTCTTGCCGCGAAGCAGAGGCACCTTCTTGACCTCACGGTCACTGACGCTGACGAAGCTGGCCGCGGTGTCCAGGATTTGCGTCAGCGTGGCCCTGGGCAAACCCTCGATGGACAACAGGTGAATCAGTTCGCCGTTTTTGTTGAGCTGCGGATTACGTCGGTACAACATGTTCAAGCCTCTTCAGCAGACCGGCCGCCGGTCTGGGGGTTCATGGCGTCGCTCCTTGCACCTGAAAACTGAATAGTCCATCGTCGCTGCGCGCCAGGGACAGCGACTGGGCGGCTGGCAGGGCGACACGCGCGGCTGCAAAGTCGGCCTGGATGGGCAGTTCGCGTCCGCCCCTGTCCACCAGGACCACCAGCCTGACACTGGCCGGGCGTCCATAGTCAAACAACTCATTGAGTACCGCGCGGATGGTCCGTCCGGTGTACAGCACGTCGTCCAGAACGATCAGATCCGCGCCGTTGACATCAAAGGGCAGCACGGTCTGCCCACTGGCCGACAGGCCGCGTTGGGCAAAATCGTCACGATGCATGGCCGACGACAGGGTGCCGGCCTCCTCCGTCAGGCCCAGG
>CAMLDT010000157.1 GCA_946479075.1 uncultured Polaromonas sp. | reverse complement strand
GCTGGGCCTTGGTGGTCGCCACCTTGACCATGCGCCAGTTTTTCAGGATGTACTCGTGCATCTCGGCCTTGATCCAGTGCAGCGCATAGCTGACCAGGCGCACGCCCTGATCCGGATCAAAGCGTTTGACCGCTTTCATCAGGCCGATATTGCCTTCCTGGATCAGGTCGGCGTGGGGCAGGCCGTAACCCAGGTATTTGCGGGAGGTGGCTACCACCAGACGCAAGTGAGAGAGCACCAACTTACCGGCAGCGTCAAGATCGTTGTTGTCCTTGAGGCTGCGCGCAAACTCCTGCTCCTGTTCCAGTGTGAGCATGGGGAGGCGGTTGACCGCAGAAATATAGGCGTCCAGATTGCCCAAAGGCGGCAACAGCGACCACGGATTGGCGCTCGCCAAGGCCGTGCTGGCGGGTGTCACTTGAGGGGAAAGTGCATAGGACATGAGGAAAACTCCTTTTCTGAAGTCAATATTAGCACTCTATTAAAGAGAGTGCTAAGCAATAGGGTCAATGACTCGCATAGGGTCTGGCTATAAGCGTAAACCCTGAGTCCTCCCTGTTGGTTCCTCATCCTGCGCTTTGGTTCAGTCTGGCGCTGTAGGAAAGTAGCCAGACTGGACGGCGTCCAACAACGCCCGCGGGCTGCTCAGCCGGGAACGAGTTGGCGGACCAGCGGGCGCTGTTCCAGCCAGGCCAGCAGGCATTCGGTCGCGCCCGCCGCAAAATTCTGGAAAACGGCCTCGGTGACAAAGCCCATGTGCGGGCTCAGGAGCACGTTGGGCAGGCCGCGCAGCGGGTCGCCCGCCGGCAGGGGTTCTGCATCAAAGACGTCCAGCGCCGCCATGCCGGGCCGGCCCTGCTGCAGCGCCTCCACCAGCGCCAGGGTGTCTATCAATTCCGAGCGCGATGTGTTGACCAGCAGGCTGCCCGGCTGCATCAGTGCCAGGCGGTCGGCGTTGATCAGGTGCCGGGTCGTGGGCAGCACCACCAGATGCAGGCTGACCACCCTGGAGGTCGCCAGCAGTTCGTCCAGCGGCACAAAAGCCACGCCCTGTTCAGCGGCCCGTTCGGCCGTCATGCGCGGGCTCCAGCTCACCACGTCCATGCCCAGGGCCTTGCCGACCCGGGCCACGCGTCCGCCGATTTCACCCAGCCCGATCAGGCCCAGGCGCTGCCCGGCCAGCGTCACCGGCAGGGTTTCAGCGGCGTCGCCGCGCCAGTTGCCGGCTTTCAGGGCCGCACTGCGGCTGACCAGTTGTTTGGTGGCGGCCAGGATCAGCGCCCAGGTCAGCTCGCAGGTGCTGTCCTTGGACGGCCCGAATTCGGTGTAGCTGACCGGAATGTTGCGGGCCGCCAGTGCGGCGAGGTCCAGCTTGGTGTTGCGTGTGCCGGTGAACACCAGGTAGCGCAGCCGGGGCAGTTGCGCCAGCAGTTCGGCCGTGAAAGGCGTGCGGTCGCGCATCAGCACGATGGCGTCGGCGTCCTGCAGTGCCTCGACCAGTGCGGCGCCGGCAAGCGGCGCGTGGTGGATGGTCACATCGGCCAGCGTATCGATGCGGGACCAGTCGCCCAGGCGGCGCATGGCGCGCTCGCTGTCATCGAGAACCACAATGCGGGGCTTGTTCATGGCCGGGCCAGCGCAGTCAGCGCACGCAGGTCTTTCGCCTGGCCGACAGCCCAGCAGGCCTTGATCAGCTCTGCCGTCCTGGCGGCACCAATCACGCTGTCCGCCATGCCGCTGAATTTGGCTTCCAGCATGGCGTCGGTCATGGGGTTTTGCAGCGAACCGATGGCGTGTTCGACAAACACATGCACACGCCGGCCATCGGTCAGCACGGCCGTGACGTCGGCGCTGGCTTCGTCGATGGAATCATCCACCGTGGCGACGACCTTGCGGCGCAGCGCCACCATGTCAGCGCGGTTCACCACCTCGTCGGAAAATTCCTCCTCGGCCGCGCGCCCGAAGGTCAGGCCGGCTGCGCAGCCGTGGTACACGCTGAACTTGGCCTGCAGGCCGTCGGCCGGCTCCTTTTTGCCGGTGAGTTCGAGCACCAGCGAATGCACCTTGAGTTCGATGCTGGCGATCTGCTCCGGCGTCACGCCCTGGGCCCGCAGCTGGGCGCAGGCGTCGATGCTCGGGTGGATCACGATGCCGCAGGCAAAGGGCTTGTAGCTGTTGAAGGAGATTTCAAAACGCTGGCCGAGTTCGCCGGTGATCTCGTTCCAGTCGTTTTTGGTCGAGACCGTTTGCATCATGCCGCGCGGCGCTTCCAGCGCCTTCGGGCTGGCGGTGAAGCCCTGGCTGGCCAGCAGCGCCGACATCAGGCCGGCGCGCGCCGCACCGCCCGGGTGGAAGGGTTTGGTCATGGTGCCGAACTGCTCGCGCATGCCGACCGGCTGCGAGGCGGCAATGCCCAGCGCCATCGCGGTTTTTTGAACGTCGAGCTTGAGCAGGCGCGCGCAGGCAGCGGCGGCGCCCAGCGTGCCGGTCGAGCCGGTGATGTGCCAGCCGCGGTCGTAATGCTCGGGGTACATGGCGTTGCCGACGCGGCAGGACACGTCGATGCCCAGCACCAGCGCGTCGATCAGTTCGCGGCCGGAGGCCCCCGTGTGTTCGGCCAGCGCCAGCACCGCCGAAGCCACCGGGCCGGCCGGATGGATGATGGTTTTCAGGTGGGTGTCGTCGAAGTCGAAGGTGTGCGAGGTGATGCCGTTGACCAGCGCCGCGCTGGCCATGTCCACTTTCTGCGTACGGCCCAGCACGCTGGCTTGCGCCGAGGGCTGCAGCAGGGCGACGGTGGCCAGCGCCGCATCGGCCGCTTCGTGGTTCGCGGCGCCGACGGCGCAGCCGAACCAGTTCAGGAAGGTGCGGTGCGCTTCATGATCGACGGCAGCGCTCCAGCCGCCGGCCAGGAAGCCGGGGTGGGTGGCCACATGCTGGGCCAGGATCTGGGTGACGGGCGGGGCGTGGTGGTCGGCGGCGACCTGGGTATTGCGGGCCATGGGTGCTTTCGGCAAATCTGCCAGGGGTTGAAAAACGCTATTAAAAAAGGAGCTGCTCACGCCCGTGGGACGGGGGCTAGAGGCCTGTTTGACTCATAATTCAGCTGTCGAGCTGGATGCCGCGGGCGCGCGCCAGCTGGGTCCAGCGGGCGATGTCGGCCTTGATGAAACTGCCGAACTGCTCCGGCGTCATGACCTGCGGCTCAATCGCCTCCACCGACAGTTTTTCGCGCATGTCCGGTGCGCGCAGCACCGTGGCCAGGGTGTCGTTGAGCTGTTTGACGATGGGCGCCGGCATGCCGGCCGGGCCGACCACGCCGTACCACTGCTGGGCATCAAAACCCTTGAAGCCGGATTCGTCCAGCGTCGGCAGGTCCTTGAACTGGGGGTGGCGCTGCAGGCCGGTCACGGCCAGTGGCCGCACTCGGCCGGAGCGGATGTGCGGCACGGCGGCGGCCAGGCCGGGGAACATGGCCTGGGTCTGCCCGCCGATCAGGTCGGTGAAGGCCGGCGCCACGCCGCGGTAGGGAATGTGCACCATGAAGGAGTTGATCTGCTGCTTGAACAACTCCATGGTCAGGTGGGTGAGCGAGCCCTGGCCGGCAGAGCCGTAGCTGACCTTGCCCGTGTTCTTTTTGACTTACTAGATGAATTCCCTGACGCTGGTCACAGGCAGCGCGGCTTTCACCACCAGCACATTCGGGGTGCCGCCAATCATGCCGACCGGCGTGAAATCCTTGATGGCATCGTAGGGCAGCTTGCGGGTGGCCGGGCTGGTGCCGTGGGTCGCCACGTAACCCTGCAGCAGGTTGTAGCCGTCGGGCGCGGCGCGCGCGGTGGCCTGACAGGCGATCACACCGCCGCCGCCGCCCTGGTTGTCGACGATGAAACCCTGCTTGAGCTCCTGGCCCCAGCGTTCCGTGACGGTACGGCCGACCATGTCGCTGCCGCCACCGGCCGACACCGGCACGATGTAGCGTATGGGTTTGGACGGGTAGGCCGTCTGCGCGCGTGCGAGGCCGGGCAGGCCGAGCAGCGCCGGGGCTGCCTGAAGAAGGGTACGTCGTTGCATGTTTTGTCTCCGGGTGGTTTTTATAGGAAGGGAAAATCAGGCTGACGGCGCCGCATCCACCAGGCGGCGGAAGGCGTCGCTCACGTGGTGCGCCATCAGGCTTTCACAGCGCTGCGGGTCACCTTCATGCACGGCCTGGACAATCTCCAGATGCTCGGCAATCGACGCCTGCATGCCGTAATCGTGCGACAGGTTTTTCAGCCGCGACAGGTGCAGCTTCTGCACGATGCCGCGGTAGCTGTCGGCCACGGCCAGGTTGCCGGCGGCTTCAATCAGGGCCCAGTGGAAGCGCAGGTTTTCGCTGTAATAACGCTGCACGTCATGCCGGCCCGCCGCGTCCTTCATGGTCTGGGCGGCGTTCTCCAGCACCTCAATCAGTGCCGCTTTGCCTGCAGCGGGCAATTGCGCTGCCTGCCGGCCGGCAAAACCGTCGAGCAGGGCGCGCATCTGGTACAGGTCACGGATTTCAGGCGCATCGAGCTGGCGCACAAACACGCCGGCATGTTTGCGCGCGACCACCAGGCCGGAACTTTCCAGTTCACGCAGCGCCTCGCGCACCGGCACGCGCGAGACGCCCAGGCGGGCGGCCACGTCCGGCTCATTGATGCGCTGGCCGGGAACCAGCACCCCCTTGAGAATCAGCGACAACATGTCGCCCTTGACCAGCTTGGCCAGCGAGGTGTCGCGCACGTCGTTGAAACGGGCTAGAGAAGATTCGGTGAGCCAGGGAAGCATGCGGGGAGGAAAAGGAGAAGGAGAAGGTGCTTATATCGTATACGAAAATAAGACCGCTTCAGTTTCGACCCGAAAACCGGCTTGACTCCGGTTAAAACTGCAAAAAAAGGGGATTGCGGAGCGAGAGCTCAGGACAGGCGCTTGTCGTCGCGCACTTCACGGACTTCACGCACTTCGACATCCACCACGTCGGTCTCGCGCGCGGAAGTCGTTCCCTGGGTGCGTGCTCCGGGCCAGAAATCGTCGGAAGAAAACCGCTGGAAGCGTCCAAACACCATGGGCTGCGGCTTCTTGCCGGTGATCAGCGCCTTGAGCAGGCCCAAGGCCATCACGATCAGGCCGGCGGCAAGCAGGCTGAGAGCAAAAATGGTCGCAAACAACCAGAAGACCAGGCGAAAGACAAAGCGCAGCGCGCTGCTGATGAAAGATGTCAAGGGAGACTTCCAATAAAACCAGTACAAACCGTCAGACCCAGATGCGGGCCAATGGTTGCACTTCAAGTTACCAGCGTATCCCCAGTTTGGTAAAAAGTTTGCTCAGCACAAACAGCGGCCCGACCCACAGGTACTGGATGTCCTCAAAAAACGAAGGTTTTTTGCCCTCCAGCTTGTGGCCGATGAACTGCAGGATCCAGGCGCCGACAAAAATCGCGACGGACAGCTCCAGCACCCTGGACCCCATGGCAAACAGCACCGCCACACTGAGGGCCGACCACACCAGCATGGTTACCAGAAACACCAGCGACAGGCGCAGGTAATACACCATGCTGGCCGCAATGAAGGCATAGGCGATGTAGGGATGCACGGCGAACATCATGCCGACCAGGCTCAGCATGATGAGCGGGATGGCGATGAAGTGGATCACTTCGTTTTTCGGATCGCGGTGGCTCGCTTCGTAATGCGCCAGCAACTGATCCACGCGGCGTGGTCCGGCAGAGTCGGGAGAAACGGTTGTTGTCATGATGGCTCCAGCGCCGGGCGAGGGCGCCCGGCTGAAGACCACTCTAAAGCATCGGCGTGCACCGCGGCATCAGGGGAATCACCGTCCGCCGGCGTTCCCCTGTTGCCCCGGCGGCAAGTTTCAGGTCACGGTTATTTTTGCGGTGCGGATGATGCGGCTCCAGCGGTCGATCTCGCTTTTGAGAAAAACCGCGAACTCGTCTGCGCCCTTGCGCGTCACCCGGAAGCCCTGCTGGCGAGCGCGTTCCTCGACGTCGGGACTGAACATGGTCTTGATCATCTCGCGCGAGTAACGGTCCACGATGGCATCGGGCGTTTTGGCCTGGATCATGGCGCCGGTCCAGTTTTCCACGAAGAGGCCAGGCATGCCCGACTCCATGGCGGTGGGCACATCCGGCACCATGGGGTGGCGGCTCAGGCTGCAGATCGCAAGTGCCCTCAGCTTGCCACCCTTGACGTGGGCAATCGACTCCGGAAAGTTGGAGAAAATCACGTCGAGCTGGCCGCCGATCAGGTCGGTCATGGAGGGCGCACCGCCTTTGTAGGGAACGTGCGTCATCTGCGTTTTGTTCAGGTCGTTGAACAAAGCCATGGTCAGGTGCGGCGGCGTGCCGTTGCCGCTGGAGCCGGCATTGAGCTGCCTGGTTTTTGAGGCGGCGATCAGGTCCTTGAAGTCTTTCAGCGGGCTGCTGGTGGGAACCACCACCAGCATGGGCGAGCCCGCCAACAGCGCGACCGGCCGCAGGTCCTTGGTAAAACTGTAGGCGGCATTCGGAAACAGCGCGACGTTGGCCGCATGGGTCAGCGTGATGGCCAGCAGGCTGCTGCCGTCGGGCGTCGATTTGGCCACCTGTTCGGCACCGATCTGGGCATTGCCGCCGGCCTTGTTCTCGACGATCACCGACACTTTCCAGGCCTCGCTGAGTTTTTGCGCCACGGTGCGCGCCATCATGTCGGTCAGGCCGCCGGGCGCGTAAGGCACCACGTATTTGAGGGTGGCGCCAGGCTTGGGAAAGGTTTGCGCCTGGCCCCAGGCGGGCACGGACGCCAGAACGGCCCCGGCGGCGGATGCGCCCATGATGTCTCGACGTTTCATGTCTCTGTCTCCTTGTTTTTTAATGTTGAAGCCTGTCCATGAACGGCTGCCCCCGGGGGTGCGCCATCACTTGCAGGCTTATGCCGCCAGCCTGTCGAGCTGGTTCTTCAGTGCCTCCGGAATGGTCAGCCCTGATAAGGTCGCCTGTTGCTCCAGGCTGGTCCTGCGCGCGCCTGACAGGCGCACCCCGTCGTCGAGCAACATCTCGGCGATGAGGGTTTCCATGCGTTCGTAATACACATCGCTACCGGCCAGCGCGCCGGGGTCGATCACCAAAAAGGCCTGGCCAATGCGGGGCGCGTTGCCCTCATCGACAAAAAACGAGGAGGCTTCAAAGCCGAACTGTGCGCCGATGACCGCCGTCACCAGCAACTCGACGACCAGCGCCAGCATCGAGCCCTTGGCGCTGCTGACGGCCCCCAGTGGCAGCATGGAACCGTCCAGTGCCGCCTGCGCGTCGGTGGTTGGCTGGCCCTGGCTGTCCAGCGCCCAGCCCAGCGGAATCGGCCGGCCCTCTTTGGCGGCCAGCATCACCTTGCCGCGCGCCACTTCGCTGAGCGACAGGTCGATCATCAGGGGGGCAGCGTTTTTCCGTGGAAAGGCGGCCGCCACCGGGTTGGTGCCGAAGATCGGGTGTTTGCCGCCGGCCGCCGGCATGGCCGCCGGCGAGTTGGCAAAACCCAGGCCGACCATGCCGGCGTCGGCCACGGCGCGCAGGTGATCCACCACCACGCCGCAATGGTGGCTGTTGGTGACGCCCGCAAAACAAACCCCCAGCGATTGCGCCGTGGTGATGGCGCTGGCGACGGCCAGATCGCAGGCCGGGAAAGCCAGGCCCTGTTTCGCATCGACCAGCAGGGCCGCCCCTTTGTGGCGGGCCACCACGGCACGCGCCTGGCCGTCGGCCCGGCCATTGCGCAGGTGCGTCACGTACTGCGGCACACGGCTCAGCCCGTGCGAGGCGAGCCCCTGCGCTTCGGCACGGACCAGCGCCCGCGCGGTGCTGGCAGCCATGCCTTCATGGGCACCGGCCTTGTGCAGTGCACGTTCTGCCAGACCGCGCGCCTCTTCCATCGACAGCTGTGCCATTACTTCAGACTCTCCATTACTTTGTCGGCGATCATGAAAGACACGCGCTCATTGGCCTCCACACTGAGGCCAGAGATATGCGGTGTCAACAGCAAACCGGGGCAATCTTGCAAAAGGGGCGCTGCCTGCAGTGGCTCGACATCAAAAACGTCGATGGCGGCCCCGCCGAGGCGTCCGGCGCGCAAGGCCGTCACCACCGCCGCCAGATCAACAATGTGGC
>CAMLDT010000156.1 GCA_946479075.1 uncultured Polaromonas sp. | reverse complement strand
ATCATGGGGATCAGGCCCGCGTCGGATGCGCCCTGCACGTTGTTCTGGCCGCGCAACGGGTGCAGGCCGGTGCCGGGGCGGCCGATCTGGCCGGTCATCAGCGCCAGTGCAATCAGGCAGCGCGCATTGTCGGTGCCGTGCACGTGCTGGGACACGCCCATGCCCCAGAGAATCATCGATGCTTTGGAAGTGGCGTACAGGCGCGCCACATAACGCAGCGTGTCCGCGTCGATGCCGCAGATGGGGGCCATCAGTTCCGGTGTGTAGCCCTCGACGTTCTTGCGCAGTTCCTCGTAGCCGATGGTGCGGCTGTCGATGAAAGCCTGGTCCACCAGCCCCTCAGTCACGATGACGTTCATCATGGCGTTCAGCATGGGCACGTCGGTGTCGGGCTTGAACTGCAGGTGGCGGTGTGCCATGCGGGTCAGGTCGGAGCGGCGTGGGTCCAGCACCACCAGTTGGGTGCCGTTTTTCACGGCGTTCTTGATCCAGGTGGCAGCCACCGGGTGGTTCACGGTCGGATTGGCCCCGATGATGATGACCACCTCGGCCTTGGTCACGTCCATGACGGGATTGGACACCGCGCCGGAACCGATGCCTTCCAGCAGGGCAACGACGGACGACGCATGGCACAGCCGGGTGCAGTGGTCCACGTTGTTGCTGCCGAAGCCGGTGCGCACCAGCTTCTGGAACAAATAGGCTTCCTCGTTGCTGCCCTTGGCCGAACCGAAGCCGGCTAGCGATTTCTTGCCATGGGTGTCGCGAATGGCGGCCAGCTTGCCGCCGGCAAATTCAAGGGCTTCTTCCCAGGTCGCTTCGCGGAACACGTCCATCACGCGGTCCGGGTCCATGCTGAAGTCGCCGGTTTTTGGCACACCTTCACGGCGGATCAGGGGTTTCGTCAGGCGGTGCGGGTGGTGGGCGTAGTCGAAGCCATAACGGCCCTTGACGCACAGACGGCCGTGGTTGGACGGACCGTCGCGGCCTTCCACGAAGAGGATCTTGTCGTCCTTGACGTTGTAGGTGAGCTGGCAGCCGACGCCGCAATAGGGGCAGACCGATGAGACCTGTTTGTCCGGCACCTTGAGGGCGGCTTCGCGCGCCGGCATCAGCGCCCCGGTCGGGCAGGCCTGCACACATTCGCCGCAGGCCACGCAGGTGGACCCGCCCATGGCGTCGTCCATGTCGAACACGATTTTGGCGTGATCGCCCCGGAAAGCCAGGCCGATCACGTCGTTGACCTGTTCGTCGCGGCAGGCGCGCAGGCAGCGCGTGCACTGGATGCAGGCGTCGAGGTTGACCGCGATGGCCGGGTGCGACAGGTCGTGGGGCACCTGCTGGCGCGCCTCGAAGCGCGGCTTGCCAACACCGATCTTCGCTGCCCACTGGTCCACCTCGTTGTTGCGGGTGTACTCTTTTTCCGGCATGTCGGACAGCAGCAGTTCCAGCACGAGTTTTTGCGAAGCCACAGCGCGTTCGCTGTCGGTGACGACCTTCATGCCGGCCGCCGGTGCGCGGCAGCAGGAGGGGGCCAGCACACGTTCGCCGTTGATCTCGACCATGCAGGAGCGGCAGTTGCCGACGGCCTCCATGCCCTCCTTGAAGCACAGGTGCGGAATCTCCACGCCTTCGCGTTTGGCGACCTGCAACAGGGTTTCCGTGGCGCGGCCTTGCACATCGCGGCCGTTGAGGCTGAAGCTCACCAGCGGCGCGTCGAGCTCGGCCAGTTCTTGTCGTGTGATTGCATTCATGGTGTTGCCTTTGTCGTGGGGGCAGATCGTTCAGGCGAGTTCATGCGGGAAATACTTGACGACGCAGTCCATCGGATTCGGTGCTGCCTGGCCCAGGCCGCAGATCGATGCGTCCCGCATCACAAGCGAGAGGTCGGCCAGCAGCGGTAGGTCCCATTTGGGTTGTTCCATCAGGTGCGCCGCCTTGGCCGTGCCGACGCGGCAGGGCGTGCACTGGCCACAGGACTCGTGGTGGAAGAAGCGCATCATGTTGCGCGCCGCGTCGGTGGCAGTGTCCTGGTCGGACAGGATCATCACGGCGGCCGAGCCAATGAAGCAGCCATAGGGTTGCAGGGTGTCGAAGTCCAGCGGGATGCTGTTCATCGTGGCCGGCAGGATGCCGCCCGAAGCGCCGCCGGGCAGGTAGGCGTAGAAGCTGTGGCCATCGAGCATGCCGCCGCAGTACTCGTCAATCAGTTCCTGGATGGTGATGCCAGCGGGCGCCAGCTTGACGCCCGGCTCTTTCACCCGGCCCGACACGGAAAAGGAACGCAAACCCTTGCGACCGTTGCGGCCGTGCGAGGCAAACCATTCGCCGCCTTTTTCGAGGATGTCGCGCACCCAGTAGAGGGTTTCGAAGTTGTGTTCCAGCGTCGGGCGGCCGAACAAGCCGACCTGCGCCACATAGGGCGGACGCAGGCGCGGCATGCCGCGTTTGCCTTCGATGGACTCGATCATGGCCGACTCTTCGCCGCAGATGTAGGCGCCGGCACCGCGCCGCAGTTCGACGGCGGGCATGCCCGTCATGATCGGCGAAGCGCGGAGCTTGTCCAGCTCGGCTTCCAGCATGCTGCGGCAACCATGGTATTCGTCGCGCAGGTAAACGTAGATCTTCTCGATGCCGACGGCCCAGGCGGCAATCAGCATGCCTTCGAGGAAGCGGTGTGGATCGCGTTCCAGGTAGACGCGGTCCTTGAAGGTGCCGGGTTCGCCTTCGTCAATGTTGACGGCCATCAGGCGCGGGCCCTGTTCGGCGCGCACGATGCGCCATTTGCGCCCGGACGGGAAGCCTGCGCCGCCCAGGCCGCGCAGGCCGGAGTCTTCCATGGTCTTGATGACCGCTTCGACATCCTGCATGCCGGACACACATTGCTGGAGCAGGGCGTAACCACCGGCGGCCTGGTAGGCCGCGAAGTCCACAAATCCCGCGGGCACATGTTTGACGGCGCCGGCGGCGACGGTCGCCATGACAGCCTCGCACGTGGCGTTGGGCACGGGGTTTTGCCCGACCACGGCCGCCGGCGCCTGTTCACAGCGGCCGATGCAGGGGGCGGCGATGACCCGGATGTCGCGGCCGAGCAGGCCGGGCAGTTTGGCCAGCAGATCCTGCGCGCCCGCCAGCTCGCAGGACAGGCCGTCGCAGACACGCACCGTCAGCGGTGCCGGCGCGGCTTCGCCTTCTTTGACCACATCAAAGTGGTGGTAGAAGGTGGCGACCTCGTAGACCTCCGTCTGCGCCAGCCGCATTTCCTGCGCCAACGCTGCCAGGTGAGTCGCCGACAGGTGGCCGAAGTGGTCCTGCAGCTTGTGCAGGTGCTCGATCAGCAGGTCGGCCTGGCGGGAGGCGTCGCCCAGCAGTCCCTGAACCTCGGCCAGCGCCACAGGATCGACGCGGCGGCCTTTCGGCGCCTGGCGTTTTCTCTGCTTGGAGGAAGCCTCCAGCACGGCGATGGGGATGACGGGGTAGTTCATGGGGCGGCTGATTTCTTTGTGGTGATGCGGGACAGTCCCGCTAGATGACGTGTTCGGTACGCAACTCGGCGATGTATTCGGCGCTGTAGCCGAGCTGCGCCAGCACCTCGTCCGTGTGTTCGCCGAGCAGGGGAGAGCGGGTGACTTCGGTGGCGCTGTCGGACAGCTTGATGGGGTTGCCCACCGTCAGGTACTTGCCGCGCGTGGGGTGGTCCACCTCGACGATGGTGCCGGTCGCCCGCAGCGCGGGTTCTTCGGCAATTTCCTTCATCGAGAGGATAGGACCGCAAGGGATGTCGTATTTATTCAGGATGTCCATGGCCTCGAACTTGGTCTTGGTCATGGTCCACTGCTCAATGCGCGCAAAAATCGGCTTGAGGTGCAGCAGTCGCGCCGCCGCGGTGGCATAGGCTTCGTCGGTGATCCAGCCCTCTTCGCCAATCACCTTGCACACGGCCGGCCAGACGGCGCCTTGCGTGATGAAGTAGATGTAGGCGTTGGGGTCGGTTTCCCAGCCCTTGCATTTCAGGATGGAGCCCGGCTGGCCGCCGCCGGAGGCATTGCCGGCGCGCGGCACGGCCTCGCCGAATTTGCCGTCCGGGTACTGCGGGTACTCGTGCATGGTGCCGGTGCGCTCCAGGCGCTGCTGGTCGCGAAGCTTCACGCGGCACAGGTTCAGGACGGCATCCTGCATGGGGGCCAAGACCTTCTGGCCGCGGCCCGTCGTGTTGCGCTGATAAAGGGCGGCCACGATGCCCAGCGCCAGGTGAAGGCCGGTGCCGCTGTCGCCGATCTGGGCGCCGGTCACCATGGGCGGGCCGTCGTCGAACCCGGTGGTCGAGGCCGAGCCGCCGGCGCATTGCGCGACGTTCTCGTACACCTTGCAGTCTTCGTAGGGGCCGGGGCCGAAACCCTTGACCGAGGCAACGATCATGCGGGGATTCAGCGACTGGATGTGCTCCCAGGTGATGCCCATGCGGTCCAGCGCGCCGGGCGCAAAGTTTTCCACCAGCACGTCACAGGTCTTGATCAGTTCGTCAAGCACCTGTTTGCCCTTGGCATTCTTGGTGTTCAGCGTGATCGAGCGCTTGTTGTGGTTGAGCATGGTGAAGTACAGGCTGTCCACGCCGGGGATGTCCGCCAGTTGTCCACGGGTGGCGTCGCCCTCGCCGGCGCGCTCCACCTTGATGACGTCCGCGCCGAACCAGGCCAGCAGCTGCGTGCAGGTCGGGCCCGACTGGACGTGGGTGAAATCAAGAATGCGGACGCCGTCTAGTGCTTTACTCATGAAATTGCTGCCTGGAAGTTGAAATAGGGGGCTTGACGCTGGTTCCGGCGGCTTTTGCCGCCGGTTCAACCCCTATGTTAATCACTGGGTCCATGCGTGCAGGTTCATGCAGCTTTGCCTGGTGCCGTGAGCTGCATTTCAAGTTCGGTCAGGCGTTTCTTCAGGCTTCGCTCTTCGGCAAACCGGCTGGTTTCATCGCGAATGACGGCCACAATGGCCGACACCTTGCCGTCCGGAGCGTGCAGCAGGGCGACGGTGAAGGCAATCGACAGGGTGTGCCCGTCCTTGTGGACCGCCGGGACGCGCAGGACGTCGTTCCCGTAGCGGGTCTTGCCGGTCGCCATGGTCTGGTGGTAGCCGTCCCAATGGCGCTGTTGCTGGCGCTGCGGAATGATGATGTCCAGCGATTTACCCAGGGCTTCGCTTTCAGTGAAGCCGAACATGCGCTGGGCGGCGGGATTCCACAAATTGATGGCGCCGCTGGCGTCGGAGGCAATGATGGCATCGCCCACGGCTTCCACGAGTTGCTTCAGATCGGTGGTGGTCTGCATAAATCCAATCCTGGTGCTGGCAAATAAGCTGGCGGAATGCCTCAAACAAAGACGGCGCTCAATGTGAACGCCGTCTTTTTCAGGCCTTGACGACCAAGGCCTCAAGTGCTGGTATCAGACGGCTTTGGCGCTGTGCATGGCGGCAATCTGGTCCTTGCTGTAACCAAGTTCTGCCAGAACCTCGTCGGTATGTTCACCCAGCAGCGGCGAAGCGGTCACTTCAGGCTTGGTGTCCGAGAACTTGATCGGGCTGCCCACCGTGAAGTAGCTGCCGCGCACCTTGTGCGGCACTTCAACAATGGAGCCGCTGGCACGCAGGGATTCGTCGTGCAGCAACTCCTTCATCGACAAAACCGGTGCGCAAGGGATGTCATATTTGCGGAAGATATCCACCGCTTCGAACTTGGTCTTGTCGGCGATGAAGGCTTCAATCGTGGCGAAGATGTCCATGATGTGCGGCTGGCGGGCCTTGGCCGTGGTGTAAGCCGGGTCGGTTTTCCACTCGGGTTTGCCCAGCGCGTCGCAGATGGGCTCCCAGGCATGGCCCTGGACCGTGAAATAGATGTAGGCGTTGGGGTCGGTCTCCCAGCCCTTGCACTTCAGAATCCAGCCGGGTTGGCCGCCGCCGCCGGCATTGGCGCCGCGCGGCACCACGCCATCCTTGAAGGCTTCCATTTCATGCGGGTACTGGGGGTACTCTTCCAGATAACCCAGGTTGTCCAGGCGCAACTGGTCGCGCATCTTGACGCGGCACAGGTTGAGCACGCTGTCCTGCATGGACACGGCAACCTTCTGGCCCTTGCCGGTCTGCTGGCGGCCGATGTAGGCCGTCAGGATGCCGATGGCCAGGTGCATGCCGGTATTGCTGTCGCCCAGGGCGGCGGACGAAATGGTGGGACCTGAGTTCTCGCCTTTCCAGTAGCCGGTGGTGGACGCTGCACCGCCTGCGCACTGCGCCACGTTTTCGTAGACCTTCAGGTCTTCGTAGTGGTGGCCGTCAGAAAAACCCTTGACGGAGGCCAGAATCATTTTGGGGTTCAGTTCCTGGATGCGTTCCCAGGTGAAGCCCATGCGGTCCAGCGCGCCGGGACCGAAGTTTTCGACCATCACGTCGGATTCCTTGATGAGCCTTTCCAGCACTTCCTTGCCTTCCGGCTTTTTCGTGTCCAGGGTCAGGCCGCGCTTGTTGCTGTTGAGCATGGTGAAGTAAAGCGCATCGGCGCCTTCGATGTCGCGCAACTGGCTGCGCGTGACGTCGCCAGAGCCGGGGCGCTCGACCTTGATCACGTCAGCGCCGAACCAGGCCAGCATCTGTGTGCAGGCAGGACCGGCCTGAACGTGGGTGAAGTCGATGATCTTGATGCCTGCGAGTGGTTTGTTGCTCATTTGTTTTCTCCTTAAATGGTGACTTGATTACTTCTTTTTCGCGCTTTGCGGGTTCAGGCTGGTGATGCGGCCGCTTTCCGTTCCCGCGGTTTCGTCAATGATGGCATTGATCAGGGTCGGTTTGCGCGACTTGACGGCTTCTTCCATGGCGGTGCGCAATTCGGCCGGGGTGGTGGCTTGCACGCCGACGCCACCGAAGGCTTCCATCATCTTGTCGTAACGTGCGCCCTTGACGAACACCAGGGGCGACGGATCCTTGCCGCCGGTGACATTCACTTCATCGCCGCGGTAGACGCCGTTGTTGTTCATGACGACGATGCAGACCGGCAGGTTGTAGCGGCAGATGGTTTCGACTTCCATGCCGGAAAAACCAAAGGCGCTGTCACCCTCGATGGCGATGACCGGCTGATCGCTTTCCACGGCGGCAGCCACGGCAAAGCCCATGCCGATGCCCATGACGCCCCAAGTGCCGACGTCCAGGCGCTTGCGCGGCTTGTACATGTCGACGATGCTGCGGGTGAAGTCCAGCGCGTTGGCGCCTTCGTTGACCAGCATGGCGTCCGGGTTGGCCTTGACGATGTCGCGCACGACGTTGAGCGAGCTGTGGTAGTTCATCACAGGCGGATTCTTCGCCAGCGTTTCTGCCATCTTTGCGACGTTCTTGTTTTTGCGGTCGGCGACGGCGCTGGTCCATTCGGCCGGGGCCTTGGCCCAGCTGGAGCCGATGCCTGCGAGCAGGGCCGAGACGCAGGAACCGATGTCGCCGACCAGCGGGGCGTCTATGGCCACATTGCTGTCAGCCTCGGTCGGGGAAATGTCGATCTGGATGAACTTCTGGCCACCGGCGTTTTTGTGGCCCTGACCGCCCCAGGTCTTGCCCTTGCCATGCGAGAGCAACCAGTTCAGGCGCGCGCCGACCAGCACCACCACGTCGGCTTCCGGCAGCACGAAGGAGCGGGCGGCCGAGGCACACTGTTCATGGGTGTCGGGCAGGATGCCCTTGGCCATGGACATGGGCAGGTAGGGGATGCCGGTCTTCTCGACCAGGGCCTTGATGTCAGCGTCGGCCCGGGCGTAAGCGGCGCCCTTGCCCAGCAGGATCAGCGGCTTCTTGGCGCTCTTGAGCAGGTCCAGGGCGCGCTTGACGGCATCCGGGGCCGGGATCTGGCGCGGGGCGGCATCGATCACCTTGATCAGCGAAGCCTTGCCGGCCGCGGCGTCCATGGCCTGGCCGAACAGCTTGGCGGGAAGGTCCAGGTACACACCGCCCGGTCGGCCGGAGACGGCGGACCGGATGGCTCGGGCGATGCCCACACCGATGTCTTCGGCATTGAGCACCCGGAAGGCGGCCTTGCACAGGGGTTTGGCGATGGCCAGCTGGTCCATCTCCTCGTAGTCACCCTGTTGCAGATCGACGATTTCGCGCTCACTGGAGCCGCTGATCAGGATCATGGGGAAGCAGTTGGTGGTGGCGTTGGCCAGCGCGGTCAGGCCGTTCAGGAAGCCGGGGGCGGACACCGTCAGGCAGATGCCGGGCTTGCCTGTCATGAAGCCGGCGGCGGCGGCGGCGTTGCCGGCGTTTTGCTCATGGCGGAACGAAATCACGCGCATGCCTTCAGCCTGCATCTTGCGGGTCAG
>CAMLDT010000155.1 GCA_946479075.1 uncultured Polaromonas sp. | reverse complement strand
GCATCACGGTGCTGCCTTCGAGCACTTCCACCTTCTGGCCGTCGAGTTCTATTTCAACCATATTTTCTTTCCGCGGCTCAGACCTGCGCAGCAGCCGGAGCGGGTGCGTGAGGGACTTGGGGTTTGATCATGGCCTCGAATTCATGACGGAAATGCTTGATCATGGCTCGCACAGGCATGGCCGCAGCGTCGCCGAGTGCGCAGATGGTGCGGCCCTGGATGTTGTCGGCCACCGAGTTCAGCAGGTCCAGGTCGCTCTGACGGCCCTGCCCCTGATGGATGCGGTCCACCATGCGCCAGAGCCAGCCGGTGCCTTCCCGGCATGGCGTGCACTGGCCACAGGATTCGTGCATGTAGAAATAGGACAGGCGCTTGAGCGACTCCACCATGCAGCGGCTGTCGTCCATGACGATCACGGCACCAGAACCGAGCATGGAGCCGGCCTTGGCAATCGAGTCGTAATCCATGGTGCATTCCATCATGATGGAAGCCGGCAGGACCGGTGCGGAGGAGCCACCGGGAATCACGGCCTTGAGCGTGCGCCCCTTGCGCACGCCGCCGGCCAGCTCCAGCAGCTTGCTGAAGGGGGTGCCCATTGGCACCTCGTAGTTGCCGGGCAATTCGACATCGCCAGACACCGAATAAATCTTGGTGCCGCCATTGTTGGGCTTGCCGCATTCGAGGTAGGCCTGTCCGCCATGGCGGATGATCCAGGGAACAGCTGCAAAAGTTTCGGTGTTGTTGATGGTGGTCGGCTTGCCGTACAGGCCGAAGCTCGCAGGGAAAGGCGGCTTGAAACGCGGCTGGCCCTTCTTGCCTTCGAGCGACTCCAGCAAAGCCGTTTCCTCGCCGCAGATGTAGGCGCCGAAACCGTGCGAGGCATGCAACTGGAAGCTGAAGGTGCTGCCCAGGATTTTGTCGCCCAGCAGGCCGGCGGCGCGCGCCTCTTCCAGTGCTTCTTCAAAACGCTGGTAAGTCGCAAAAATCTCGCCGTGGATGTAGTTGTAGCCCACGCTGATACCCATGGCATAGGCAGCAATCGCCATGCCTTCGATCACGCTGTGCGGGTTGTACTGCATGATGTCGCGGTCTTTGCAGGTGCCCGGCTCGCCCTCGTCCGAATTGCAGACCAGGTACTTCTGGCCCGGAAACTGGCGCGGCATGAAGCTCCACTTCAGGCCCGTCGGAAAGCCGGCGCCACCGCGGCCACGCAGGCTACCGGCCTTGACTTCAGCGATGACCTGGTCCGGCGTCATGCCTTCGCCACCATCCTGTGCCAGGATTTTGCGGAGGGCCTGGTAACCGCCGCGCGCCTCATAGTCTTTCAGGCGCCAGTTGCTGCCATCGAGGTCCGCGAGAATCTGCGGGTTGATGTGGCGCCCGTGAAAACAGGTTTGAACACCGGTCGCGGCAAATTGCGCCAGCACGTTCTGCGCAGCGGGATTCACCGGGTTGGCGGAAAGCGTCATGGTTATTTCGCCTCTGCAGATTTAAGACCATCGATCAACTGGTCCAGCTTGTCATTGCTCATGAAGCTGCACATGGTCAGATCGTTCACCAGCATTACCGGGGAATCGGCGCAGGCGCCCAGGCACTCGGATTGCTGGAGGGTGAACAGGCCGTCGGCACTGGTTTCACCCATGGAAATGCCGAGCTTTTGCTCCAGATGCCGCAAGGCTTTGGCGCCATCGCGCAACTGGCACGGCAAATTGGTGCAGACATTGAGCTTGTACTTGCCCACCGGCCGCTGGTTGTACATGTTGTAGAAGGTCGTGACTTCATGCACGGCGATAGGCGCCATGCCCAGATAGTCAGCCACGATCTTTTCACTCTCGGCACTCACAAAGCCCAGCTCTTCCTGAACAATGGTGAGGCAGGCCATCACGGCCGACTGCTTGCCGTCCGCCGGATATTTGGCAACTTCACGCGCAAAACGCGCAAAAGCCTGCTCCGAAAGCGAAGCGGCCGATGCCTGGATGTTGACTGGAATCATGGTGGAACTCATGCAGGTTTAGCGGTCAATCTCACCGAACACGATGTCCATGGTGCCGATCACGGCAACGGCGTCGGCGATCATGTGACCACGTGACATTTCGTCCATGGCGGCGAGGTGCGGGAAGCCCGGCGGACGGATCTTCAGGCGGTAAGGCTTGTTGGCGCCGTCACTGACGATGTAGATACCGAACTCACCCTTGGGGTGCTCAACGGCGGCATAGGCTTCACCTTCGGGCACATGGAAGCCTTCGGTAAACAGCTTGAAGTGGTGAATCAATTCTTCCATGTTGGATTTCATGGATTCGCGATCCGGCGCTGCGACCTTGTGGTTGCTGGTGATCACCGGGCCAGGGTTGACGCGCAGCCAGTCCACACACTGCTTGATGATCCGGTTGGACTGGCGCATTTCCTCCACCCGAACCAGATAGCGGTCATAACAATCACCGGTCTTGCCGACAGGAACGTCAAAATCGATCTGGCTGTAAACGTCATAGGGCTGCTGCTTGCGCAGGTCCCATGCAAAACCGGATCCGCGCAGCATCGGGCCGGTGAAGCCCAGATTGAGCGCGCGCTCCGGCGACACCACACCGACACCGACGGTGCGCTGCTTCCAGATGCGGTTGTCGGTCAGCAGGGTTTCGTACTCGTCGACCAGCTTCGGGAATTTCCTGGCGAAGTCGTCGATGAAGTCAAGCAGCGAACCCTGGCGGTTTTCGTTCAGGGCTTCAATCGCCTTGGCGTTCTTGATCTTGCTGACCTTGTACTGCGACATCGTTTCCGGCAGGTCGCGATAGACGCCTCCCGGACGGAAGTAGGCCGCGTGCATGCGCGCGCCCGACACCGCTTCGTACATGTCGAACAGCGCCTCGCGTTCGCGGAAGCAGTAGATCAGGATGTTCATCGCGCCGCAGTCGAAACCGTGCGCGCCCAGCCACAGCAGATGGTTGAGCAGGCGGGTGATCTCCGAGAACATCACGCGGATGTACTGCGCACGCACCGGAACATCGACGCCGATGAGTTTTTCGATGGCCAGGCAGTAGGCGTGCTCGTTGGACATCATCGACACATAGTCGAGCCGGTCCATGTAGGGCAAGGACTGGATGTAGGTCTTGCTTTCCGCGAGTTTTTCCGTAGCGCGGTGCAGCAAGCCAATGTGCGGATCGGCGCGCTGGATGACTTCGCCGTCGAGCTCGAGCACCAGCCGCAGCACACCGTGGGCCGCGGGGTGCTGTGGTCCGAAGTTGAGCGTGTAGTTTTTGATTTCAGCCATGTCGGTCTTTTGCGGACTCCTTACTGGAGGCCCCCATAGTTGTCTTCACGGATCACGCGCGGCGTGATTTCGCGCGGTTCGATGGTCACCGGCTGGTAAATCACACGCCTTTGCTCGGGGTCATAACGCATCTCCACGTGGCCCGTCGTCGGAAAGTCCTTACGGAAAGGATGACCGATAAAGCCGTAATCGGTCAGGATGCGGCGCAGATCATTGTGACCTTCGAAAATGATGCCAAACAGGTCGAAAGCCTCGCGCTCGAACCAGTTGGCTGAATTCCAGATCCCGTTGAGTGAAGCCACAACGGGGAAATCATCATCGTCACAAAACACCTTCAGCCGCACGCGCTGGTTCAGGCTCACGGACAGCAAATGCGTCGCGACGCAAAAACGCGGGCCGTCGTAGCGGCCATCGGCGTATTCCGAATAATCGACACCACACAGGTCAATCAGCTGCTCGAACCGGCAATCCTGCGCATCGCGAAGAATCGTGGCCGCAGCCAGGTAGTCGGACGCACTCACCGTCACAGTGACTTCGCCAAGGGCGACCACCACACGTTTGGCTTTTTCACCCAACGCAGCGCGAAGGGTGTCTGCAAGCTGCTCGGCAGAAGCGGGATGCAAGGGACCCATCAAGCCCTCGCAATCGTGTTGGTGCGGCGGATTTTCTGCTGCAGCTGGATGATGCCGTACATCAGGGCTTCGGCCGTGGGCGGGCAACCTGGCACATACACGTCCACCGGCACGATGCGGTCACAGCCGCGCACGACCGAGTAGCTGTAGTGGTAATACCCGCCCCCGTTGGCGCACGACCCCATAGACAAGACCCAGCGCGGCTCGGACATCTGGTCATACACCTTGCGCAGCGCCGGCCCCATCTTGTTGCACAAGGTGCCGGCCACGATCATCAAATCGGACTGGCGCGGGCTGGGGCGGAACAACATGCCGAAACGGTCGATATCGTAGCGGGCAGCGCCTGCATGCATCATCTCCACCGCGCAGCAGGCCAGGCCAAACGTCATGGGCCAGAGCGATCCGGTTTTGGCCCAGTTGACCACCGAGTCGTAACTCGTGGTCATGAAGCCTTCGTTAAAAACACCTTCAAGTGACATAGCCGTGCCTTATTCGTGAAGCGCTGCGAACCTGTCGCGACGGATCCCGGGAATCCACTCCCTGGAATCTGTTTCTTATTCCCAGTCCAGTGCGCCCTTTTTCCACTCGTAAGCAAAACCTACGACCAGAATGCCCAGGAAAATCATCATGGACCAGAACCCGATCACGCCGATTTCCTTCAGGGCCACCGCCCAGGGAAACAGAAAGGCGATCTCGAGATCAAAAAGAATGAACAGGATGGCAACCAGGTAATAGCGCACATCAAACTTCATGCGGGCATCTTCGAACGCCTCGAAGCCGCACTCATAAGGGGAATTTTTTTCGCTGTCAGGCTTGTTGGGGCCAAGCAGGCGGCCCAGCACCTGGGGCACGACGCCGACAGCAACGCCGACCAGAATAAACAACAGGACGGGAAGGTATTGGTCGAGGTTCATCGTCGATTCAACTTCTGCAAGCTGCTTTGCCTTGTGCCAGTGTGCTGGTCAAGGTGGCCAGCCTGGCCTGTGCAGCACGGGTCATGCCTGTAAGTGGTGCGGACGGCGAGACTCGAACTCGCACAGCTTTCGCCACTACCCCCTCAAGATAGCGTGTCTACCAATTTCACCACGTCCGCGGTTTTTTGATGCCCGGATGGCATGAGGAACCTTGCGGTTTTTGGCTTTCCGGGCAGTCTCAGAGTTTACCCTGAAATTGCGCCGCTCCCTGTGGCAAGCGGCATGTTGACCAACTCTATTTCGTCGGAATTTGACCTGAGTCAGGAACGCCCGGCGCAGCGGGGGCTGCAGGCGCAACTGGCGCAGTCGCAGGGCCTGACGTTCCCGGAATCTGGGCCGCACCTGAAGCAGGGACAGCAGGAGCCGGGGCCGTCAGGGTCGAGCCCTCCAGCACGCTGGAGCCGGTTTGCGGACGGGCATTGCCGAAGTAAGCCAGCGCCAGGGTACAGACAAAAAACACGATGGCCAGCACCGCGGTTGTGCGCGAAAGAAAGTTGGCGCTTCCGGTGGCGCCAAAGAGGCTGCCGGAGCCACCGCTGCCAAAGGCGGCACCCATATCGGCCCCCTTGCCATGCTGGACCAGGATCAGGCCAATCATGCCCAGCGCGGAAAGCATTTGGGCTACCAGAACAATCGTCAGCAAAACATTCATATCAACTCCTAATTTAATAGCTCACCCTGCCCGTCAGGCGGAGGCTGCAGCAATGATCTTCAAGAAATCGGGCGCCTTGAGCGACGCGCCGCCAATCAGGCCGCCATCGATATCGGCCTGACCCAGCAAAGACGCGGCGTTGCCGGCATTCATGCTCCCGCCATACAGAATTTCCACGCGCTCAGCCTTCTCGGTCGCCGCCTTGAGCTGGGTCCGCAGCACGGCATGCACCGCTTGCGCTTCTTCCGGCGCCGCTGTCTTGCCCGTGCCGATGGCCCACACCGGCTCATACGCCACGACAATTTCGCTGATGCAGTGCCCGTTGGTGTGGATCACGGCCGCGAGCTGGCGCTTGACCACCTCTTCGGTCCGGCCGGCTTCACGCTCCGCCAGTGTTTCACCCACGCAGACAATCGGCGTGATGCCGGCGGCCAGCGCCGCCTTGGCCTTGTCGGCCACCAGCGCATCGGTCTCGCCGTGGTACTGGCGGCGCTCGGAGTGTCCAACAATCACATAACGGCAGCCAAACTCCCTGAGCATGGCAGCGCTCACCTCACCGGTGAACGCGCCCGAGGCCTGACTGGAGACATCTTGTGCACCGAGGTCTAGCGCCGACAGCGCAGGCGCAGTTGCCGTGAGGGCGTGAACCTGCGCCAGGTAGGGTGCAGGCACACACACAGCCACAGCACACGCAGGCTGCGCAGGCAGGCCTGCAGCGATCTCGCGCAACAGGGCTTCATTGGCAGCCAGGCTGCCATTCATTTTCCAGTTGCCCGCAATCAACTTGCTTTTTTTCATGACTTCACCAGGTCAGCACGATCTTGCCGATGTGCTGGTTGGACTCCATCAATACATGTGCCTGGGCCGCATCGGCCGCCGCAAAGGTACTGTGGATCACCGGCTTGATCGAACCGCCTGACAACAGCGGCCAGACCTGCGCCTTGAGCGCCTGCGCGATCGCCGTCTTGAATTCGATGGGCCGCGGGCGCAGCGTGGAACCGGTGATGGTCAGACGTTTGCGCAACACCAGACCCGCATTGAACTCGGCCTTGGTACCGCCCTGCACGGCGATGAACACGAGACGGCCGTCTTCGGCCAGGCAGCCAATCTCACGCGCCACGTAACTTCCGGCAACCATGTCCAGAATGACATTGACACCTTTGTCGCCGGTCAGTTTTTTGACCTCTTCGGCGAAATCAGCCGTCTTGTAATTGATCGCATGGTCGGCACCGATCTTCAGGCAGGCCGCGCATTTGTCGTCGCTGCCAGCCGTCACGATCACGGTCGCGCCCATGGCCTTGGCGATCTGGATGGCGGTGACGCCGATGCCGCTGGAGCCACCCTGGATCAGCAGCGTCTCGCCCTTTTGCAGGCGCGCGCGGTCGAACACATTGCTCCAGACGGTGAAAAACGTTTCGGGCAGGGAGGCCGCTTCGATATCGCTAAAACCGTCGGGGACCGGAAGGCACTGGCCCACAGGTGCCACGCACAACTCGGCATAACCGCCACCGGCGACCAGCGCACAAACGCGGTCCCCGACGTTCAGGCCGGCTTGCGCCATGGCAGCAGCATCGCCACTGACAATCACACCCGCCACTTCGAGGCCTGGAATATCCGACGCACCAGGCGGCACAGGGTAGTTGCCGGTGCGCTGCAGGACGTCCGGCCGGTTCACACCGGAAGCGGCCACGCGGATCAACAACTCGCCCGCACCCGCGACCGGTTCGGGCCGCTCGCCCAAACGCAACACGTCGGGCGCGCCATAGGCGGTGATTTCAACTGCTTTCATGAGATTTTTAAGTGTTTTATGGCTGCAGCCCCCGTCCAGCGGGCGCAAGCAGCTACAAAAATCAATAGCGAATCAAGCCTGGTCCTGGCCTTGGGCAGGACGGTCCAGCAGCGCTTTCATGGACAGCTTGACGCGGCCTTTTTCATCGGTTTCCAGAACCTTGACCTTGACGATCTGGCCTTCGCTCAGGTAGTCGGTCACACGTTCGACACGCTCGTGGGCAATCTGGCTGATGTGCAGCAGGCCGTCCTTGCCGGGCAGCAGATTAACCAGCGCGCCGAAGTCCAGGATCTTGGTGATCGGGCCTTCGTACACCTTGCCGATTTCGACTTCCGCAGTGATTTCGGCGATGCGGCGCTTGGCTTCGTCGGCCTTGGCACTGTCGTTCGACGCGATGGTGATGGTGCCGTCTTCCTCGATGTTGATCTGCGTGCCGGTTTCTTCGGTCAACGCACGGATCACGGCGCCACCCTTGCCGATCACGTCGCGGATCTTCTCGGGGTTGATCTTCATGACGTACAGGCGCGGGGCGAAGTCGGACACCTCGGCCTTGGCTTCGCCCATGGCTTCCTGCATCTTGCCCAGGATGTGCATGCGGGCTTCCTTGGCCTGGGCCAGTGCGACCTGCATGATTTCCTTGGTGATGCCCTGGATCTTGATGTCCATCTGCAGCGCGGTGATGCCCGAGGTCGTACCGGCCACCTTGAAGTCCATGTCGCCGAGGTGATCCTCGTCACCCAGGATGTCGGTCAGCACCGCAAAGCGGTTGTCTTCCTTGATCAGGCCCATGGCGATACCGGCCACGTGGGCTTTCATCGGCACGCCGGCGTCCATCAGCGACAGGCAGCCGCCGCAGACCGAAGCCATCGACGAGGAGCCGTTGGATTCGGTGATCTCGCTGACCACACGCATGGTGTACGGGAAATCCTCTTTCGAAGGCAGCACAGCGATCAGCGCGCGCTTGGCGAGGCGGCCGTGGCCGATTTCGCGGCGTTTTGGGCTGCCGACACGGCCGGTTTCGCCGGTGGCGAACGGAGGCATGTTGTAGTGCAGCATGAAACGGTCTTCGTAGTCGCCGCT
>CAMLDT010000154.1 GCA_946479075.1 uncultured Polaromonas sp. | reverse complement strand
CAAGCTGCCGCGGTATGCCTGGGCCGCTGCCAGCAGCGTGGCCATCACCCTGCTGGCCACGCCGCTGTTGCGGTTCTTTGACCTGGCCAACATCGTCATGCTGTTTCTGCTCGGAACCGTGCTGGTGGCGCTCAAGTTCGGGCGCGGCCCGGCGGCGCTGGCGGCCTTCCTCAATGTGGCTGCGTTTGATTACTTCTTTGTCCCGCCGCGGCTGACGCTGGCGGTGAGCGACGTGCAGTATGTGGTGACGTTTGCCGTGATGCTGGTGGTGGGTTTACTGACCGGTCAACTGACGGCGGGTTTGCGCTTTCAGGCCAGCATTTCGTCCAGCCGGGAACGCCGCGCACAGTCCCTGTTCGAGCTGACGCGCGAGCTGTCGGCCGCGCTGCTGGCCTCGCAGGTGGCCGAGCTGGGCGAAGCCGCGGTGCAGCGCAACTTTGGCGGCCAGGCGCTGGTGCTGGGCACCGACGCCGATGACCAGCTGCTGCTGCCGGCGCATCCGCCCGAGGGCTTTGATGCCAGCGTCGCCGACTGGTCCTTCCGCAACCTGCAGGCGGCCGGGCTGGCCACATCCACCCTGTCGGCCCAGACCTGGCACTACATACCGCTGAAAGCACCCATGCGGATCCGCGGCGTGCTGGCACTGCGGCCGGCGCAGCCGCGCTGGCTGTTGATCCCCGAGCAGATGCAGCAACTCGACACGCTGGCACGGCAGATCGCCATTGCGCTGGAACGCGTGCACTACGTCGATATCGCCCAGCAGGCGGTGGTGCAGATGGAGTCGGAGCGCCTGCGCAATACCCTGCTGGCGGCCATTTCGCACGACGTGCGCACGCCGCTGACGGCCCTGATCGGGCTGGCCGAATCGCTGCAGCGCTCCACGCCCCCGCTGAACGGCCCACAAGCCGAAATGGCCCAGGCGATGACGCAGCAGGCACGCCAGCTCAGCGCCCTGGTGACCAACCTGCTGGACATGGCCCGCCTGCAGAACGGCGGGGTCAGCCTGCACAACGAATGGCAGTCGGTCGAAGAGGTGGTAGGGTCGGCGATCCGCGCGGCGCAGCCGGCACTGCGTGGCCTGGCGGTCGCCACCGCCATCCAGCCGGATTTTCCGCTGGTGGAGTTTGACGCGGTGCTGATGGAACGGGTGCTGGTCAATCTGCTGGAGAACGCCGCCAAGTACGGCGCACCGCCGATTGAGATGACGGCCCATGTCACCCCCGACAGCCTGGTGATTGCCATGCGCGATCACGGGCCCGGCTTGCCGGCGTCGCTCAAGGGCCGTGAAACCGATCTGTTTGAAAAATTCACGCGCGGCGAAGCAGAGTCGGCCACGCCGGGCGTCGGCCTGGGGCTGGCCATCTGCAAAGCCATCGTGGACGCACACCGCGGGCAGATTGTGGCCAGCAACGCACAGGGCGGCGGCGCCCTGTTCATGGTCACCCTGCCGCGGCGCACGCCACCGGCCGAGCTGCCCGAATAAACTGTCCGCATGTCCCACCCCGTTGTTGTTGTCATCGAAGACGAGCCCCAGATCCGCCGCTTCGTGCGCGGTGCGCTCGAAGCCGAGGGCTGGCAGGTGTTCGAAGCCGAGACCCTGCAGCGCGGCCTCACCGAAACGGGCACGCGCAAGCCCGATCTGCTGGTACTCGACCTCGGCCTGCCCGATGGCGACGGCCTGGACCTGATCCGTGACGTCCGTGGCTGGTCAGGGGTGCCCATCATTGTGCTTTCGGCGCGCGCCGACGAAGCCGACAAGATTGCGGCGCTGGACGCCGGTGCCGACGACTACCTGACCAAACCTTTCGGCGTCGGTGAGCTGCTGGCTCGTGTGCGCGCCAACCTGCGCCGGCCGCGCGGTGCCACGGCAGACGGCCGCGCTGCGGACGATGCCGACCCGGTGTTTCGCTTCGGCGAGGTCGAGGTGGACCGGCAAGCCAGGCTGGTTCGGCGCCAGGGGGCGGAAGTTCATCTCACACCCATCGAATACCGCCTGCTCACCGTGCTGATGGCCAACGCCGGGCGCGTTCTCACGCACCGTCAATTGCTGCGCGAAGTGTGGGGGCCGTCCCACGCCGACCAGAACCACTACCTGCGGATTTATATGGGGCATTTGCGGCAGAAGCTCGAAGCCAACCCGGCTCAACCGCAGCACCTGCTGACCGAAACCGCGGTCGGTTATCGCCTCCTGGTCGGGTGATTTCTGCGTGCCGCGGCGCGCTCAGTCAAACCACGCCGCCTCCGGATGCCGCTTGCGCCAGGACACCACGTCGGCATTGCGCTGGATGTATTGCGTCAGGCGGGCGCGGTGGGTGTCCGACAGCGGCAGTTCCTTCAGCAGCGCCGGCCAGGATTTCATGGCTTGGTCCACGCAGCGCGTCACACTCTCGCGCAGGCGCTTTTCCGGAATGTCCCAGGCATTGGCAAGCTCACGCAGGATGCGCGGCGTCAGCAGCGCGCGTTTTTCCTGATGGGGCAAAAACTGAAGGCCGTGGCCCGAGCCGGTGATGTAAATGCCGTAGGCCACGATGTCATAGGCAGGTGACAGCCGCGGCCCCGCCTCGCCCATCGGGTAGATCAGGCTGAAATTTTTCAGGTGCGCGTCGTAGTTGCCCAGCAGCTCCGAGACCTTGATGCGGCGCAGCAGCTCGTCCACATCGGCCTCGCCCCGGGTGGACCGGCGCTTGAGCAGCAGGCCGATGGCCGCGTAGGTGCCGGCGTACTTGCCCGCCGACGGCGTGCCGGTGACCTGCGCAAAGTCCTCGATGTGCAGGCGGCGCGTGGCGCTGTCCACGTCCCGGTCAAAACGCGACACCAGCAAAAAATTGCGGCCGTCCTGCTGCATGGCATAAGGCAGCCGGTCGGCGATCACCGCCAGCGGCTCCAGCGAAAAATCACACACCTCCACACCCGCAGCCGCCGCCAGCTTGAGCGAGCTGTACTCCACCTCGGGCAGCCGGTCGAATTCGGTGGTCGGCAGCTTGCCAATGAAGTGCCGGCCCGCCCTCTCGCGCGAACGCATCACATACCGGCCCGGGCCCTCCAGCACCAGTGCCACCTTGGGCTGCATGCCCGAAATCGAGGTTTGCTGCGGTGTCGGCACCTGGCCGGAGCTCATCTCATAACTGTCGCGGCTCTGGCCAATCAACCGGCCCAGCGCCGCGTCGTCCAGGGTTTCGGCCTCGGCCCACACGTCGCCCGGCAAGTCGCCGCCGCAGGCAGCCAGCAGGCCCAGTTCGTCATTGACGTTCAGCCCCAGCTCAGCGATCAGCTGCTTGCGCAGCGGCCCTTCCGGCAACAGGTTCTGGAAAAACGGCGGCAGGCCGAACTGGCCGTCGCCGCGGTTGACGTCCAGGCCCGGGTCGAGCAACTGGGCCACCGTGGCGGCTTCCGCGGAGGCCACCGCCTGTGCCGCCGTCTGCGCATCGCGTCCCGGCAGCGGCGCCACCACATACAGCTGCGACAACACCGGCCGCGCCGGATCCTTCGCATAGGCATCGTCAAAGCGGAAATAAACCCGGCCGTCATCCAGGCCGAACAGCGAACCGACGGGCGTGGTGCCCCGGCGGATGCGCAGCGACCGGACCACACTCATGAGCGGCCTTGGGGCGGCGCGGGCGCATGCAGCACACGTGCGGCGGGCATCAGCCGGCTGACTTCATCCTGCAAGCCGGTGGTGCGGGTGTCGGAGCCCACCCGTGTGAGGTCTGCCACCTGCAGCGGCACCAACTGCAGATCCAGCTTCAGGCTGTCCAGCAGAGCCAGCAGGGTGTTGAGTTCGACATTGCCGCGCCCGGCTTCCAGCGCGCCCAGCGTGTTGCGGGAGATGCCCGCGCGCGCGGCCAGCGCAGAGGCGCTCAAACCCTGGGCCTTGCGGGTCTGGCGCAGCAAAAAGCCAATGTCAGCAAGTGTCGTCATGCACAACTCGATAGTCAATTTTCACTTATGCACTATATATTGTGTATTTTTCAATCCGCTGTCAAGTTAAATTGACTATCTAATTGTGCATTTACATTTTTGCCTATTTTAATATGCATTTCAAAGCAAGCTTGGTGCTCAGCCTCAGGGCTTTTCCGGCACCGGATTGCGCAGGCTCACATTCAGGAGATTCCACGCATTGATGGCGGCAATGGCAAAGCTCAGGTCGGCGATTTCCTCGTCACTGAACTGCGCCTGCAAGGCCGCAAACTCCTCATCGCTGGCGTCGGCATGGGGAATCGCCGTCACGATTTCGGCCCAGCGCAAGGCCGCCCGTTCACGCTCGGTGAAAAACGGCGCCTCACGCCAGCCCGCCACCGCATTCAAATGGCGCGGGTCAACTTCCAGGCGGATCAGGTCGCGCCAGTGCATGTCGATGCAGTAGGCGCAGCCGTTGATCTGCGACACCCGCAGGAACAACAAGTCCACCAGGCGCGCGCCCAGCAGGTCCTTGCGAATGGCGCCCGACAGGTTGTAGAGCTGCTGAAAAGCCTTGGGGGCGAGTTGAAAGTAAGGAAGACGGATCGCGTGTGTCATGGCAGGGCCTCTTGGTTTGTTCAGAAGGCCGCACCATGCGGCCCTCATGACAACAAGACGGGCCGGCCGCCCGGTTTGTGACACGCGCGATCTGAAATCAGGCCAGCAGCGCGATGCCGGCCAGTTTGTCCGGGTTGCGCACCACATAAATCGCCACGATGCGCTCACCGTCGGTCACAAACGCCTGGGCCGACTCCAGTTGCCCATCGACATAACGCAACACGCCCGGCTCGCCATTGACAGTCGCCATGCGGTACACCACCTGCGCCGGCAGCCGCCGCCACAGCGCCCAGTACAGGTTCGCAATGCGATAGGCGCCCTGCAATATCCTGGAGAACGACTGCACCTTGCCGCCGCCATCGCCCACCAGTTGCACATCCTCGGCCAGCAGGGCCTGCATGTCGGCGCGCTGGCCGCTGCGCGCCGCCTGCACAAACTGCGCGAGCAGGCGGCGGTGCGCTTCCTTCGGCACCTCAAAACGCGGCCGCTCCTGCTTCACGCGTTCCGCTGCGCGATGCACCAGTTGCCGGCAGGCCGCCTCGCTCTTGCCCAGCAGCGATGCCACTTCAGCGTAATCGTGGTCAAACACCTGGCGCAGCAAAAAGGCCGCGCGTTCGTCGGGCGACAGGCGCTCCAGCACCAGCATGAAAGCCATCGACAGGTCATCGGCCCGTTCCGCCGCCACCTCGGGGGTGTGGCCGTCCACCTCGACCAGCGGCTCCGGCAGCCACCAGCCGACATAGGCCTCGCGCTCGGCCTTGGCAGCACGCAGCCGGTCGATGGCCAGCCGCGTCACCACCGTCACCAGCCAGGCCTCGGCCGACTGGAGTGCGGCTTTGTCGGCCTTGTCCCAGCGCAGCCAGGCGTCCTGCAGGACATCCTCTGCATCGGCCCGCGTGCCCAGCATGCGGTAGGCGATGGAGAACAAGCGCGGCCGCAACGCAGCAAATACATCGTCGGGGGCAGCAGCAGAGGGCACGGCGGGTTTCATGGTGAGTCTGAGGATAGCGGTCGATACACACCAGACGGATCAGGACCTCATTTTGTGACACCGGAAAGCGCACCAGACAGCGCAAATGCCGGCCAGGCAAGGCCGGCGATCACGGCCTTGTGGGTCCTTGGCGGCTTTAAGCGGCTTCAAGGGGCTTCAAGGGGCTTTCAGCCGGTTTACATTCTGGACATATTGGCTGCGCAAAATGCATTTTTTCAGGGCCGATCCGCCCTCCTTCGACCGGCGCCGTGCCTTGCGCCCTTCAGCCCCCGTGCCGATTGCCATGCCCTTGAAGCCCGTTTTTTCTGTTGCGCCTTCTGCTGCGCACCTCCCCTCCGATCAACACACACGATACGGCGGCCTTCCGCCCGGCATCAGGCAAGCGTCCCCCTGGCGCTGGACCTGGCTGGCGGTGGCGGTGGCCGCTCTCGGGCTGGCCGCCTGCGGTGAGAAAAAAGCACCCACCGCTGCCCGCGCCGCGCCCCCGGTCGGGTTCCTGACGGTGGTGCTGCAAACCCAGGGACTGAACACCGAACTGCCAGGCCGCACCCGGGCCTCCCAAAGCGCCGAAGTGCGTCCCCAGGTGTCCGGCATCCTGCAAAAACGGCTGTTCACCGAAGGGGCGACGGTCAAGGCGGGCCAGCCGCTTTACCAGATCGACTCGCGCACACTGGAGGCCGCCGTCAAGAGCGCCGAGGCCGCGCTGGCCAAGGCCCGTGCCTCTGCGCAAACCGCCCGCACCAACGCCACGCGCAACGCCGAGCTGGTGAAGATCGACGCCATCAGCCGCCAGGTGTTTGACGAAAGCCAGGCGCAGGTGGCCCAGTCGGCTGCGGATGTCGCCGTGGCACAGGCGGCGCTGGACAACGCCCAGATCAACCTTCAGTACAGCCGCATCGTGGCGCCCATCAGTGGGCAGATTGATCTGTCGGCGGTGCTGCCCGGCTCGCTGGTCACGGCCAACCAGACCCAGGCGCTGACCACCATCAGCCAGCTGGACCCCATGCTTGTTGACATCACCCAGTCGAGCTCCGAACTGCTGGAGCTGCGGCGCCAGTGGCAGGCAGGCAGCTTCGGCAAGGTTGACCCTGGCGGCGCCCCGGTGCGCCTGACCCTGGCGGACGGCAGTGCCTATCCGCATGCGGGCAAGCTCCAGTTCACCGGCAGCACCGTCAGCCAGAGCACCGGCGCCATCACCCTGCGGGCGGTGTTCCCCAACCCCGAGCAGTTGCTGATGCCCGGCATGTACGTGCGGGCCCGGCTGGCCACCGGGGAATCCGGCAAGGCCATCGTGCTGCCGCAGCAGGCGCTTCAGCGGGATCCTGCAGGCAACCCCAGCGTGCAAGTGATCAATGCCGACAACAAGATTGAAAAACGCCCGATCCGTCTCGGCCAGGCACTCGGTGCCCAGTGGCTGGTGCTCGAAGGCCTGAAAGCCGGAGACCGGGTGATGGTGGACGGCTTCCAGAAAGCCCGGGTGGGCCAGACCGTGACGCCGGTGGCGATGCGGCTGGAGGGCAGCCGCGTGGTTGAGGCTCAACCCAAAGCGCCGTCGGGACAGGCCCCGGCCCCCCCGGCCACCCCGGCAGCACCCAAGCCCTGAGCGCTGCAGCCGACAGGCACGCGTCCGGTGATTCTGGATTTTTTCGAGCACACCCAGGGTCTGTGAACAGGTCCTAACCCCTACGCAACACCATGGCCCATTTTTTCATCCTCCGTCCTGTCTTCGCCTGGGTGTTGTCCATCGTCATCATGCTGGCGGGGGCGATGTCGATTTTCACGCTGCCGCTGGAGCAGTACCCCGACATCGCACCGCCGCGGGTGTCCCTCAATGCCACTTACACGGGCGCATCGGCGGAAACCGTGGCCGACTCCGTCACGCAGGTGATCGAGCAGCAACTCAAGGGCATCGACAACGTGCTCTACATGAGCTCGACCAGCGACTCGGCCGGCCGCTCGCGCACGCAACTGACATTCGCGCCGGGCACGGACATCGACGTCGCCCAGGTGCAGGTGCAAAACAAGCTGCAGACCGCGATGAACCGCCTGCCCGAGGCCGTCAAAAGCCGCGGCGTGTTTGTCAACAAGGGCGGCCAGGACAACCTGATGACCTATGTCTTCACCTCGCCCGACCCGTCGGTCACGCAGGTGGCCATTGGCGACTACATCACCAGCAACGTGATCGACGTGATCTCGCGCATCGACGGTGTCGGCGACGTGAACGTGTTCGGCACCAGCTACGCCATGCGCATCTGGATGGACCCCGGCAAGCTGGAGCAGTTCGCGCTGATGCCGTCGGACATCATCGCCGCCCTGAACTCGCAGAATGCCCAGGTGTCCGCCGGCCAGCTGGGTGCGCTGCCTGCGCTGCCCGGCCAGATGCTCAACGCCACCGTCACGGCGCGCACCAAGCTCAAAACGCCCGAGGAATTCCGCGGCATCGTGCTCAAGTCTGCGGCCGATGGATCGGTGGTCACGATGGGCGACGTGGCCCGCGTGCAACTGGATGCCGACAACCTGACGGTGAAGTCCCGCCTGAACAACCAGCCGGGTGCCGGCCTGGGTGTGGTGCTGGCCGACGGCGCCAATGCCATGGCGGTGGCCACGGCCGTCAACGCCAAGATGGCCGAGCTGGCGCCCTTCTTCCCCGACGGCATCACCGGCGTCATCAGCTCGGACAGCACGCCGTATGTGCGGGCGTCCATCAAGGAGGTGGCCATCACGCTGGCAGAAGCCATGCTGCTGGTGGTGATCGTGATGTTCATCTTCCTGCAGAACCTGCGCGCCACCCTGATTCCCGCCATCGCCGTGCCGGTGGTGCTGCTGGGCACCTTCGGCGTGTTGTCGGTGCTGGGTTACTCCATCAACATGCTGACCATGTTCGCCATGGTGCTGGCCATCGGCCTGCTGGTGGACGACGCCATCGTGGT
>CAMLDT010000153.1 GCA_946479075.1 uncultured Polaromonas sp. | reverse complement strand
GCATCCGCCGTCCAGCATTCCCTTTCTCGCACTGGGCGCCTGGATCCTGACGGTCGGCTGGTTCGGCTTCAACGTCATGAGTGCGCAGACCATCACCAATATCTCCGGTCTGGTGGCCGTCAATTCATTGATGGCCATGGTGGGCGGCACGCTGGCGGCGCTGGCCCTGGGCAAAAACGACCCGGGCTTTGTGCACAACGGCCCGCTGGCCGGGCTGGTTGCCGTGTGCGCCGGCTCCGACCTGATGCATCCGCTGGGCGCGCTGGCGGCCGGCGCCATCGCCGGCGCGGTGTTTGTGCTGATGTTCACGCTGACGCAGAACAAGTGGAAGATCGACGACGTGCTGGGTGTCTGGCCGTTGCACGGCCTGTGCGGCGCCTGGGGCGGCATCGCCTGCGGCATCTTCGGCAGCAAGGCGCTGGGCGGGCTGGGCGGTGTCAGCCTGGGCGCACAGCTGATCGGCACGGCCATGGGCGTGACCTGGGCGCTGCTGGCAGGTTTTGCGGTGTACGGCCTGATCAAGGCAATACTGGGGCTGCGCTTGAGCCAGGAAGAAGAATACGAAGGGGCCGACCTGTCGATTCACCGCATCGGCGCGACGCCGGACCGCGAGGTCAACTGGTAAAAACCATGCGGCGCAGATGCCGCGCAGTGTGGTTCCTGAGTTTTGCTCCTGAATTTATAGCTGGTAGCGCTTGTCTCCAAAGGGCTGGAGCCTGATTTGACTTGAAATCTCGACTCAGGCGCGCAGCAGTCTTGGCGCCAGCCAGCGGTCCAGCGACCAGGGACCGACGCCATAGATCGCCAGCCCGGCCAGCAATGCGCCCCAGAAAACGTGCTGCTGCAAGGCAGCAGGCGCGATCTCGCTGAGCGACATCACCGCCACCGCATTCACCACAAACAGGCCCAGTGCCGAGAAGCGCCCGGCCAGGCCCAGCACCAGCAACACCGGAAGCACCAGCTCCCCGGTCGTCCCCATAACCGCCGCCACGGCAGGCGGCAGCCAGGGCACCTGGTACTCGTCGGTGAAGAGCGCCACCGTGATGTCCCAGTCGCGCAACTTGGTCAGGCCGGAGAGAAAAAATACCTGGGCGACATAGAGCCGGGCGAGCAGCGCGGCGGCGGGCTGCAGCAGGTCCAGGCCCGCGCTGAAGCGGCGCCACAGCCCAAGCGCTTTTTGAAGCAGGGAAGTCTCGGCAGGGTTCATGGTTTTCTTTCAGGTTGATTCAGGGGATCAAAGGGTCAGCGGGCGCGGGCCGCCACCAGCAGGCCGGTCTGGACAGCGGGCACCAGCCATTGTTCAAAGTCCAGTTCCGGCGCTGCATCCAGTGCGTCGGCCAGCGGGCGGTTGTGCTGCAGCGCGGCGAGGAAGGCCGCCTCGCCGGGCTGGGCATGACGCAGTGAAGGCTTCAAGCCCTGCCGCCAGACCAATGCGGTTTCGGCCACCCCTTCACGCACGCGTTCACCCGCTTGCGCCAGCGTCGGCTCACCCGTCAGGTGGGACTGCACGATGCTGACCACGGCAAACCTGCTGGGCACACATTGCGCGCCGGGGCTCAGGACCAGCGCCGTTGCCGAGGGCTCCCGGCTTTCAAGCAGTGCGAAGGAGTCCAGGTCAGCTTGCGCGTCGGCCTGCGTGGCGGCCGTGTGCAGGGCCCATTCCACACGCGCCACATCGGCGAGGTAGGGTTCCTCCTGCATGAGTTCCGCAAGTGTTTCCAGGAAGGCGGGAAAGCCTGCGCCCCACTGCGCCATGTCACCGCGCGATGGCGGGTGCCGCTGCCAGAACTGCCGCGACAGGCCGGCGAAGTTTTCCTCGCCCATCAACGCCGCCACCACCGGGCAGGCGGCGGCCATGACCCGCTGCGCCAGCGCATGGCCGTTGCTGCGATAAGCCTGCAGCCCGCGTTCAAGGTGTTTCAGGCCGCCAGCCCTTTCAGGGCGGGCGCAAGCAGCTACTATTTTCATAGCGTCTGCATGGCGCGGCGCATACAGGGCCGCCAGCAAGGCCTGTTGCTGAGCCGCCAGCCGGGCGTTCGCGTTCATGCGGCGACCTCCGCCCGCCGGCTCAGCAGGCGTGCGCGCTGGGCCTCGTCCAGCAGCACCGACAGCGGCGGGATGGCGGTGTCCCACTCGATCAGCGAAGGCACGGCGCCAAAACGACCAATGGCATGCGCATACAGCAGCCAGACCTCTGCGGCCACCTGGCTACCGTGGTCGTCAATGACGATGTCATCCATCACGCAATGGCCGGCCAGATGGATTTCGCCCACAGCCGCCGCGGGCAGCTGGTCGAGCCAGTGTTTGCAGGCATGCAGCGGATCGGGCGCGTCCGGGCCATGGGCCTTGCGCGCATTCAACGCGTTGACGTAAATATTGTTCACATCCACCAGCAGTTGGCAGCCTGTGCGTTGCACCAGTTCGCCGAGGAAATCGGTTTCACTGCGGTCGCTGCCCGCCAGCGTGAGGTAGGCCGACAGGTTCTCGACCAGCAGCGGCCGCTGCAGCCGTTCCTGGACGTGCTGCACATTGCTGCAGAACACGTCGAGCGCGTCCTGGTTAAAGGCGATGGGCAAAAGATCGCCCGCATGGACGACCCCGCCATTGAGCACACCACGCGCAAAGCAGGCGTGGTCACTGATGCGCACCGGCTCGATCTCGCCGGCCAGCCGCGCCAGCTGGTCCAGGTGCCAGGGATCCACACCAGCCGCTGATCCCAGCGCCAACCCCACCCCATGCAGGCTGACCGGGTAGGTGTCGCGGGCCTGCAGCAACACCGCGCGTGCAGCGCCACCTTCGGCAAAAAAGTTTTCTGAATGCACCTCCAGAAAATCCAGCGCGGGCCGTGTTTCCAGCAGCGCCGCATAGTGCGGGTGCCGCCAGCCAATGCCGATGCTGGCGGCGTCGGCGTCAACCCGCCGGGCGAGGCGATTCATGGGGGGCATGGAGCGCCTCGCCGCGTGAAACAACAAGCAAGAAAAGAATCAGCCTTTTTTGTCCATCATCGGCTTGCCCTTCATTTTGGCCTGATCGGCGCTCATGCCTTTCATGCCGGCACACGTGCCCTTGGCGACGTATTTCCATTCGTTGGCATCGTCGCTGACCTTGGACTGGCCGGCGCAGGAATGGCTGCCGTTCAGGTTGGCGCAGTCGTTCTGGCCGGCCTTGGCGATGCCGTAGCATTTTTCTTTTTCCTGTGCAGCGGCCGGCGCGGAAACCAGCAGGGTGGACAACAGGGAGGCTGCAGCGGCAGCGATCAGGGCACGTTGGTTCATGTGAATCTCCAATAAGAGCTTGGTCGGGGTTAAACAATCAACCGGCGCAAAGAAATTTCTGCGTGGTTGAAGCTTGGTCTGTTGTGCGCCGGCTTTCTTACACAAAAGATTTCAACGGCGGCCGCGTGGATTGCTGCTGCCGCTACAGCAGGTCGGCAATGCGGTCCCAGGCTTGCGGCGGGATCCGGCCCACATAACGTTCCACAATTTTTCCGGACTTGTCGATCAGATAGGCGGCGGGCAACTGCGCGTGCTTGCCCAGGTTGTCGCGGTAGCTGGCGTCGCCGGTCCAGAGCTGCACGAACCGCTGCTTCGTCGGTACCGTGCGCGAAATGATGTTTTCGTAGTCCAGCATGTCCTGCACCCGGGCATCGGTGTTGACCGCCACCAGCTCGAAGGGCTGGTTGGCCCAGCCTTCGTAATTGGTGCGAAGCTCCGGCATCTTGTCGCGGCACACGGCACAGCCGGTGGACCAGTACAGCACCAGCACCACCTTGCCCCGCAGGGAAGACAAACTGAAGGATTTGCCCTCGACCGTCTTGCCGTCAATGCGTGGTGCCACGACCGGTGCCGCAGCGCCGCCCGCCGGGGGGGAGGGCGGCGGCGTTTGTGCGCGCACGGGCGCCGCCAGCATCAGCACCATCGCCAGCGCCATTGGCAGAGCGAGAAGGGCCCGGCGGCGAAGCCGGGAAAAGGAGGGAAGGCAGGCAAAGCCCATGGTGGTTTCCTTGGTGGCGGCAACCGAAGCTGAGAGTGATCGAGTGATTGCCAGGGTTTGGTCGCTGCGCGGACAGAATCCTTACAGGGCTGGCCGCAAATTTTCTGCGCGCGCACAGCGCAGCGGCTAGACTTGCGCTCCATGGCCACCTTCGAAGAGCAACTGGTTGAGCACCGGGTTTACCTCCTGCGTTTTGCACGGCTGCAGTTGCGCAACGACGCCTGGGCGGAAGACGCGGTGTCGGAAACCCTGCTCGCGGCGCTGTCCAAACCGCAATCTTTCGGCAACCGTTCCCAGCTCAAAACCTGGCTGGTGGGCATTCTCAAACACAAGGTCATCGACCTGATCCGCAGCAACGCCCGCGAGGTGTGCCTGCCCGATCACGGCGCTGACAACGAAGCCGATGAGCTGGACAAGCTGGCCTTCGCGCCCGACGGCCACTTCGCCATTCCGCCGCAGGACTGGGGCGACCCGCAACAGACCTTGCAGCAGGGGCAGTTTTTCAAGGTGCTCGACGCCTGCGTGGAACGCCTGCCACCGGCGCTGGGCCGGCTGTTCCTGATGCGTGAGTGGCTGGAGCTTTCCTGCGAAGAAGTCTGTAAGGAACTGGCCCTCACGCCGACCAACCTGTATGTTCAACTGCACCGTGCGCGCCTGCGATTGCGCGAATGCCTGGCCATCCACTGGTTCGGCTCCACCACCTCCTCCTCTTCCCGCTGAATGGCGCACTGAATGGCCGGCATGAAATTCACCTTGCTCAGGCGCACCTGCAAGCAGGCCGCGGCCTTGATGATCGCGCGTGAAGACCGGGCCCTGAGCCTGCCCGACGTGATTGCACTGCGCCTGCACCTGATGGCCTGCAATGCCTGCCCGAAGTTCGAAAACCAGTTGCTCACCATGCGCCAGGCCATGGCCAGCTGGCGCCGGGTTTCTGACGACGGCGAGGGCCGCGCCCAGCCGCCTCACGAGCGGCCCGACCAGCTGTAGCGCCGGCCTGGACGCCACCCCTGGGCGGTGGGCGTCTTTGTGTATAAACGTAAAAACCCGACGCGGATTGCTGCCGTGACGCGGCCCGGCTCGCAAGCCCGGACCAGTGCACACACCGGCTGGCTAGTGAGCACAAACTTGCCTTGAATCCTTTTCACAGCGCAGGCGCATGGCCAGCTTGCAGCACCCCGAAAACCGCCTCTTCTGCCGATGGCCCTTCAGGCAAGGGGTGGCGAGGGCAAATCGTCCCGAAAGTCCCTGTTGATGCGGGTTTCACCAAGCTAGGTAGAAACGATGGCTGCTTGTTTTATGCATGCCTGACGCATAATATGAGCGTGTGGATAACATCCACGCAGGCCAGGTGATCGGGCAGTTTCGTGCGCTACAGCGGCAGCTTTGAAGATTTGTTGTGCTTCCGGGACTCCATCGCTTTTGTTATTGTGTTTTAGAGGAGTCCCTTCATGGGCAACAAACTTTATGTCGGCAATCTGCCGTACTCGGTTCGCGACGAAGACTTGCAACAATCTTTTGGCCAGTTCGGTGCTGTCACCAGCGCCAAGGTCATGATGGAACGCGACACGGGCCGCTCCAAAGGTTTCGGCTTTGTCGAAATGGGCAGCGATGCCGAAGCGCAGGCAGCCATTGCCGGCATGAACGGCCAGTCACTCGGTGGCCGCAGCGTTGTTGTCAATGAAGCGCGTCCGATGGAAGCGCGTCCCCCCCGCAGCGGTGGCTTCGGTGGTGGTGGTGGCGGCGGTTACGGTGGTGGCGGCGGCGGTGGCGGATACGGCGGCGGCGGTGGCGGCGGTCGTTCCGGTGGCGGCGGCAGCGACGGCGGTTTCCGCAGCCCCTACGGCGGTGGTGGCCGTTCCGGCGGCGGCGGTGGTGGCCGCGGCGGCTACTGAGCCCTTTCCCTCCAGGCCGCCAACCTGTGGTTGACGGCCTTCAAAAGGCTTCGAAGCTTACGTTTCGAAGCCTTTTTGCCTTCCGGCCCTTGTCCATCAAGCGCCAGCAGCTATTGTTTTTATAGCGACCTAGCCGCCATCCTGCCGATGTTTGCGCGGGCGCCCTGCCAGCAACTTGTCAAACCAGCCGTTGGGCAGCAGGCGCAGCACCTTGGCCACCACGCCCATCTGCCACGGAATCACCCGGTAGCTGACCCCCGCCTCCACCGCCTGGAACGCCTTGTCGGCAAAGGCGGCGGGCTGCATCAGGAACGGCATGGTGTAGCGGTTTTTTTGCGTCAGCGGCGTATCGATGTACCCGGGGCACAGCGTGACCACCTTGACGCCCGCTGGCCGCAACTCCCCCCGCAGGCTTTCGCAGTAGGCAATCACGGCCGCCTTGCTGGCGCAATAGGCGCCGTGGCCGGGCAGGCCGCGAATGCCGGCCACACTGCCCATACCCACCAGCGTTCCCGAACCTCGCTGCGCCATGGCCTCGACAAAGGGATGAAAGGTGGCCGCCAGGCCGGTGTTGTTGGTGGCAAAAGTCAGGGCCATCACGTCCAGGTCACCGCGCACCGCCGTGTCCATGCCGATGCTGATGCCGGCGTTGGCAATCACCACGTCCGGCAAGCCCTGCGAGACGATACAGGCCTGTCCGGCAGCAACAATGCTTTCTGGCCGGGACACATCAGCGCTGTAAATCTCATAGCGCTGCGCGTCCAGCTGCTGCGCCCGCGCCCAGGCCTCCACGTCGTCGGTGCGCCGCGCCGCCAGGGCCAGCCGGTAACCGGCCTGATAAAACCGCCAGGCCATCGCCTGGCCGAGGCCACTTGATGCGCCGGTGATGAAAACAAGAGGGGCCATGAAATGCTCCGGTGGGCCAGTGCCGCGATTTGTAGCGGGCAGCGCGCTGGCCTAGGGTTTGGCGGGCGGCGAAGGCGCCGCATTGCGCGGCACCAGGATGCCCTTGACGCGGCCCTTCAGGTCGGCCACCCGGTCCAGGTTGTCGTAGGCAAAGGTATCGCCCTCGAACTCGTCATTGCCGCGGCGCAGGATCACCGGCAGATGCGACTTGACGCGATCCTCGTTGACAAACACGTGAAGGAATTCGCCGCGAAATTCAAGCCGCGGGACTTCCCGACCGTCCGGGCCCACGGACGCCTCGCGCACCACGTGGGCGTTGCCGATCAGCTGCACCTCCGACCCGTCGCCGTTGGTCACCGCACGGTCCCCGGTGGAGGTGGTCAGGCGCCCTTCGATGCTGTAGCTGCGGATCAGCGCCTTGTCGATGTGCAGCGTGTCGGTGTCGGGATAGTGGCGCACCTCGGTCCCCGAGACATCACTCTTGAGCTGGCCGGACTCGTCAAAGGTCTTGATGCCGAACTTGCGCATGTAGTAATCGGGCTCGCTGCTCACGGCTTTCTGGCCCTCGGGCGGCAACGCTTCCGGGGTGTTCCTGACCAGCCAGTAGGTGCCCAGCGCCAGCAAACCCATCAACAGCACCGGGATGTAGATGGCCGTGCGCTCCCACCCACGCGACAGCCGGTCAAGTGTGCGGCGCCAGCCTGGTGCCGCACCGGGGGAGCGCCGGCGGCCGGCGGCAGCCGCCATCAACGGGTGTACTCCTGCAGCAGCGGCGCATAACGCCCGCTGGCCACCATCAGCAGGTCGCACAGCTCGCGCACGGCCCCGTGACCGCCCACGGCCGCCGTCACGTAGCTGGCCAGCGCCCGGACCTCGGCGTGTGCGTTGGCGGGGGCGCAACTGAAAGCCACGCGGCGCATCACCGGCAGATCGGGCCAGTCATCGCCCATGAATGCAGCCTCGTGCCAGTCCAGCCCCAGCTCGGCAAGGGTGATCTCGGCCGCCGGCCGTTTGTCCTCAGTCCCGAAATGGGTGTGGGTCACGCCGAGCGCCTGCAAGCGCGAGCGCAGCACGGCGCTGTCGCGCCCAGTGATGACGGCAGGGGTGATGCCCGCCCGCTGCAGGAGCTTCAGGCCGTGGCCGTCCAGGGTATTGAAACGCTTGAGGGTTTCGCCGCCGGCCGCAAAGCCCTCATGCGGCGTCGCCCGCGCATCGCCTGGCGGGTACTCGCCGAAATAAAGACCGCCGTCGGTCAACACGCCATCGACGTCGAAAAACGCCACCTTGACGTTCTGCGCACGCAGCAGCAGTTCAGGCGCAAAGTTCAGGGCAGGAACATGGGGCTGCATCAGATCACTTTCGCGCGCAGCAGGTCGTTGCTGTTGAGTGCGCCGCACAACACGTCCTGGTCGTCCACCACCAGCACGCTGGTGATGCGGTATTGCTCCATCAGCGTCACCGCCTCCACGGCCAGGGCGCTGCTGCGCAAGGTGCGCGGCCCCGGGTGCATGACTTCTTCGGCGGTGCGTGCCCGCAGGTCCACGCCTTTTTCCACCAGACGGCGCAAGTCGCCGTCGGTGAAGATGCCGATCACCCGGCGGCTGTCATCAACCACGGCCGAAGCGCCCAGGCCCTTGTTGCTCATCTCGCGCATCAGTTCCGTGAAGCCGGTCTGGCGGCCGACCGCCGGCACTTTATTTTTTATTTCTGGTCCAAGTAAATGACATTGATACTGATTACTTTATA
>CAMLDT010000152.1 GCA_946479075.1 uncultured Polaromonas sp. | reverse complement strand
AGCGGGATGTGGAAAAGGAACTGGCGCGCAGCCGCCAGGCCTACGCGACGCTGGAGCTGACCGTCAACAGCATGCAGGAAGGCCTGATGGCGATCGATACCGCAGGCCGGGTTTTGCTGATCAATGAAACCGCATCCCGGCTGTTTGCCATCGACGACATGTCCATGGTCCTGTCCCCGCGCTGGCCCGAACGCCAGGGCCTGTTTGTGCCGGACACCCAGGCCCTCTATGCCTTCGACCAGTTGCCCCTGTACCTGGCCCTGCAGGGCGAAAGCGGCGGGCCCTTGCACATCCTGGTGCGAAACGCGCATGAAACCAGCGGGCGCCTGATCAGTTGCAGCTACCGGCCGATGCGCGGGCCGGACGGTGTTGTCGGGGCGCTGATGGTGTTCAGCGACATCACGCACATGGAGCGGCTGCAGATGGAGCAGGCCCGCAGTTATTCGCAATTGCGCGAGGTCCAGCGCAAACTGATCAATGCCCAGCGGCTCGGGCGCATCGGCAACTGGGAGTTCGACCTCACCACCGGCAAACTCTGGTGGTCCGACGAGGTGTATGAGCTGTACGGCCTTGCGCGCGATGCGTTTGACGGCGAACCCGACACCGTGCTGGGCCTGATGCACCCGGAGGATCGTGGCGAATATGTCCGCCTGCGTGAGGTGGCCATGCGTGACCAGCTGCCGCTGGACGTCGAGTACCGCATCATCACGCCAGCCGGGCAGACACGCTGGATCCACCAGATTGGCGAGCCGCATGCAGACGTGCAGGGCAGCGGCATCCTGCGCGCGGGTGTGGTGCAGGACGTCACCGCGCGGAAACTGGCGCAGGAGGTCGCCACGCGCACCACCGCCATGCTCAAGCGGACCGGCGAGATGGCAAAAATCGGTGGATGGGAGGTGGTGCTCGACGGCCTGAAGCCGGTCTGGTCAGAGCAGGTCTACCGGATTTACGAGGTGGCGCCGGGCACGCCCTTCACCGTGCAGCAGGCCATGGGCTGTTATGCGCCCGAGGCCCAGCCGGCGCTGCGCGCTGCGGCCCGGGCCGCCGCCGAACAGGGCACTGCCTGGGATCTGGAGCTTCCGCTGGTGACCATGCAGGGACGGCGCATCTGGGTGCGCACGCAGGGGCGCGCGCTGATGCAGGAGGGCCGCGTCATGCGGCTGGTGGGTGCGCTTCAGGACATCACGGCCCAGCATGATTCGCAGGAGCAACTGCGCCTGCTGGGCACCAGCATTGCCCGTCTCAACGACATCGTGATCATCACCGAGACCAGCCCGCTGGAAGAACCCGGGCCCCGCATCGTGTTCGTCAACGATGCGTTTGAGCGCCGCACCGGCTACAGCCGCGAGGAAGCACTGGGCCGGTCGCCGCGTTTTCTGCAAGGCCCCAACACGCAGCGTGCCGAGCTGGACCGGATCGGTGCGGCACTGCAGCAAATGAAGCCGGTGCGCGCCGAGCTGATCAACTACAAAAAAGGCGGCGAAGAAATCTGGCTGGACCTGGACATGGTCCCCATTGCCGACGCCTCCGGCCAGTTCACGCATTTCGTCTCGATTGAGCGCGACATCACCCGGCGCAAGCTTGCCGAGCAGGCGCTGGTCAACAGCGAGCAGCGCTACGCCGCGCTTTTTGACTCGGCCCCGGCGCCGATGTGGGTGGTGGATGCGCAGAGCCAACGGTTTCTGGCGGTCAATGAGGCCTGCGTCAAGCGTTACGGCTACAGCCGCGAAGCTTTCCTGGGCATGACCATTTTTGATATCCGCTCCGAAGCTGAGGCGCAACGGCTGATGATGGAAATAGACCATGGCCACCGCGTTGACGTGAACCGGCGCCTGCACCGGCGCGAGGACGGCAGCGAATTTCATGTTGAAACGGTATCGCACCTGATCGAGTACGAAGGGCGGCCAGCGCGTTTCGTCGTGGCGCTGGATGTCACGGCCCAGGTCAAGGCCGAAAACGAACTGCAGGGCTATCTGTTCACCCTGCAGCGCGCAGCCGATGCGACGCAGGCCATCAGCAGCCACCACACGCTGGAAGCCACCCTGCAGGAGACGGTGGATCAGGCGCGTGCCGTGGTGGGGGCACACCAGGCGGTGGTCAGCCTGACGGGCCAGGGCCCCTCCGCGCCGGCCATCAATGCCGTGTCCTTTTCGGACCATTACGGCAGTAGCCGGGACTTCGTGCGGCAGGCCAATGCTTGCGGCATTGCGCAGGCCATTTACGACACGAACAGCCCGATGCGGCTGACCCAGGCCGAGCTGGAGGCCCAGCCGGGCTGGCAGGATGTCGCGGTGGAGGAGGATCCGCAACCGGCGATGCGGGGCTGGCTGGCGGTGCCGCTGACAGACCGCAATGGGCACAACATCGGCCTGCTGCAGATGACCGACAAGTACGAGGGTGACTTCAGCCTGCAGGACCAGTATGTGATCGTCGAGCTGGCGCAGCTCGCCTCCATCGCCATTGAAAACGCCAGGCTGTTCGAGCAGGTGCACCAGCTCAACGCCGGGCTGGAAGAAAAAGTTGCCGAGCGAACCGCCGCCCTGGAGCGCCAGGAAGCCCTGTTCCGTACCCTCGCCGAGCAGGCCCCGCAGGTCATCTGGCATGCCGAGCCGGGGGGGCGTGTGACCTATGCCAACCGCCAGTGGTACGAGCTGATGGGCGGCACGCCCGACGACTGGATGGGGCACAAATGGCTGGCGGTTGTCCATCCGGACGACCTGCCCGGCATGGTGGCGAATTGGGAGGCCGCTCGGGCATCCCGCACGCCTTACGTCGGGATGCGCCGCATGCTGGCCGGTGACGGCACTTACCATGTCATGTCCTACCGCGCCTCTCCGGTGCTGGGCGACAACGGCGAGGTCATGTTCTGGGTCGGCATTGATGCGGACGTGACCGAAATCAAGGCGATCGAGGCGGCGCTGCGCCTGTCGAATCAGGAGCTGGAAGCTTTTTCCTATTCGGTGTCGCATGACCTGCGCTCACCGCTGAACACCGTGGACGGCTTCAGCCGGCTGCTGGCCAAGCAGCTTGATCACACGCAGTCCAGCGACAAGGTCCAGCACTACCTGTCGCGCATCCAGGCCGGCGTGGCCCAGATGGGTCGGCTGATCGAGGACCTGCTGTCTCTGGCCCAGGTCTCACGCATGCAACTGCGTGACGAGACGGTGGACCTCAGCGCCCTGTGCCGGGAGATCACCGAAGAGTGGCGCGGCCGCGATCCATCGCGCGTGGCCGAGATCCACATCGAAAACGGATTGCAGGTTCAGGGCGACGGGCGGCTGGTCCGCGTGGTGATGGAGAACCTGCTGGGCAATGCCTGGAAATTCACCTCCCAGCGGCCGCATACCGTGATCAGCGTGGGCCAGGTCGCGGATGGGAGTGGCGTGCCCACCTTTTTTGTTCGCGACAACGGGGCCGGCTTCGACATGGCTTATGCCGACAAGCTGTTCAATACCTTCCAGCGCCTGCATGCGGTGAGCGAGTTCCCGGGGACGGGGGTGGGCCTGGCCACGGTCAGCCGTGTGATTGGCCGCCACCGCGGCAAGGTCTGGGCCGATGCCGCGCCCGACAAAGGCGCCACTTTCTTTTTCACCTTGCCAGGAATTCCGCCCACGGCTTGAGTCAGGACACGGCTCGACGGCAATTGTTAAATTGATGGAAAAATCAATTGAATTGATTTAATTCAATCAATCTATTAAATTGCAATTTATTTCTTTTTTTGGGTGCTTTTTTATGCCACGTGAACCCCAGACTTTCGAAGGTGCGATCACCGCCACGGATTTTTCCAGCGATGATTATTGCGGCACGACCTATGCCGCCAAGCTGCTGGGCCTGTCGGTAGCCACGGTGCAGTCCCTGGTGGAAAAAGGCGAAATCGAAGCCTGGAAAACACTGGGCGGCCACCGGCGCCTGTCGCTGCGTGGCATCAACGCCTACCTGCAAAAAAACAGCCCGCAACTGACGCCCGCCGACCCCGACCCGCGCAGCCGGCTGAGCGTGCTGGTGGTGGAAGACGACGAGGACGCGCGCGAACTCTACAAGGCCCAGTTTGACGAATGGGACATGGCTGTGGACTGCAGCTTCATGCCATCGGCGCTGGAAGCCCTGATGGACATTGCCACCATGCGGCCCAACCTGCTGATCACGGACCTGAACATGCCCGGCGTGGACGGCATGGAAATGCTGCGCGCCCTCAAGCGCAACCAGCAACTGGCGTCCATGCAGATCCTGGTGATCAGCGGGCTGCCCAAGGAAGCGGTGGCCGAGCGGGGCGGGCTGCCGCCGAACTCCCACTACCTTGAAAAGCCCATCAACTTCGACTGGCTGCATGGTTATGTCACTGCCTTGCTGGTGGCCAATCGCAAGTGGCGCTGATGCGCTGAGGCGCATCGCCTGAAGGAGCGGACACCGTGCGCTCGCCCCTCGCTGTGTTGCGCATGTGCGTGCAGGCCCTGCGGTCCGGCTGGGTGCGATCTGCCTGGCGTGAAACCCAGGTTCCCCCCGCAGCGGCCGATGCCGACACGCTGCAGGCCGGACTGGAGCTGGCCACCCAGGGCATCATCGTGCTGGATGACAACTGGCGGATCGTTGTGCTCAACAGCCAGGCGCAGGCCTTGATGCAATCGCCCGGCACGACGGCGCCCGGCACAGAGTTCTGGGAGGCGGCGCCCGAGCCCGTGGCAGAAGACCACCGCAGCACCTCCGAGCAGGCCTTGCAGGACGGTGCCGCCCATGCCTTCGTGGTTCACCATGCGTTTGAAGACCGCTGGATAGAGTACAGCCTGAGGCGTCACGATAACGGCGTGATCGTCAACCTGCGCGATGTCAGCGACACCCGTCAGGCCCTGGTGCTGCTGCAAGGCAGCGAGCTGTGCAACCAGAGCCTGTTTGAAGAAAATACCCAGCCCATGTGGCTGCTGCAGCCTGATTCCCGACAGGTCCTGGCGTTCAACAAGGCCGCTTTCGTTTTTTACAGATTTCCCGGGGACAGCGTGCCTTTGCCCAACGCAGAGGTTCTATTTCCGGAAGGCGAAGCGGCGAGCTGGCTGGCCACCTTGCCGCTGGGCGACTTCAGGCAGGAGCTGCGCGTGGCCACGCAGCGCCGCATGAATGGTGAGCTGGTGCTGGTGGAGCTGGCCTGCAGCCGGGTGCAATGGTTTGAGCGGCCGGTCCTGCTGGTCAGCGTGGTGGACGTGAGCGAGCGGCATTTTGCAGATCGTGAGCTGCAGCAGCTCAATGAATCGCTGGAGCAGCGCCTTGCGCAATGCACCGAGGCCTGGCAGCGCGACCGGCTGGAGCTGGACACGTTCACACGCGCCATGTCGGACGACCTCAAAGCGCCCTTGCATGTGGTCAGCGGCTTTGCCGCCACACTGGCCGAGCGCCACGCATCCTCCCTCGATGAGCAGGGCTTGCACTATCTGTCGCGCATCCGTGCCAGCACAAACCAGCTCGCCAAGCTGATCGATGACTTGAGGACCCTGGCGCATTTGCCGGAGGTCGCCATCAACCCCGGGCCGGTCGACCTGGCCCCCGCATGCCGGCGGCTGATCGACGAGCTGCGCAAGCGTGAACCCCAGCGCGATCTGGTGCTGGAGATTCCGGATGCGTTGCCGCTGTTTGGCGACAAGGCCCTGCTGACCCTGGCGGTGGGCCACCTGCTGGACAACGCCTGGAAGTTCACCGCCGCCAAACCGCAGGCGTGGATCAAGGTCGCACTGGTGCCGGGACCGGCCGATGGCAGCGCGGTGCTGGTGGTGTCAGACAACGGGGTTGGTTTCGACGCTGCCTACACCGACAAATTGTTCAGCGCCTTCCAGCGCCTGCATTCGTCGGCAGATTTTCCCGGCGCTGGCCTGGGGCTGGCCATCGTCGCGCGCGTGGCCGGGCGTCACGGCGGCGCCGTGTGGGCCACCACCACCGACGGCGCCGGCGCCAGTTTTTTCCTGTCGCTGCCTCAGGCGCCCGGGGGCACGGTGTCCGCAGCGGCGCCTGCCACGGCGGCGGATCAGGCCGGCTGAAAGCGGTAGACGCCGTCACTGCCCTGCAGGCGGCGCAACTTGCCCTCGTGCCACAAGGCATGCAGGTGCGCCACCGCTTCCCCCATGGCAAACGTGGTCTGGTGCAGGTCCAGCGGGCGCTTGAACATCACCGGCAGGATGTCCGCGCCGCTGCAGGGGCTGGCTGCACAAGCCTGCATCACCTCGGTCAGCCGGTCGCGATGATGCGCATGTAATTGCGCGATGCGGGTGTGCAGCCCGCGGAAGGGCTTGCCGTGGGAGGGCAGCACCAGCGTGTCTGCGGCCAGCGCGCCGAACTTGTCAATCGACTGCAGGAACAGCGTCAGCGGGTCCGACTCGGGTTCAACGTCATAAACGCTGATGTTGGTTGAGATACGTGGCAACACCATGTCGCCGCTGATCAGGAGCGCAGCTTCGGTGCATGAGAGCGCGATGTGTTCCGGCGCGTGGCCGTAACCGCTGATGCAGGTCCAGTCGCGCCCGCCGATGCGGATCAGCTGCCCGTCCATCATGCGGTGAAAGTTGGCCGGAACGGCCGGCACCAGCCCGGGGTAATAGTTGCTGCGGCCGCGGATCTGCGCCAGGTAGTCCGGATTGGCCAGGCCGTGCGAGGCAAAAAAGTCCGCCGACTTTTCCCCGCCAAAACCGGTGCTGCCGCTGATGCTGAGGCTGGCCGTGTTGTAGTCGGTCGCGCTGATCCACAGCGGTGCCTTCCAGCGCTCGCACAGCCAGTGCGCCAGGCCGATGTGGTCGGGGTGCATGTGGGTAACGATGACGCGCAGGATGGGCAGGCCTTCCAGTTCACCTGCGAAAATCTGTTCCCATTGGGCCCTGGCCTCGTCGCGGCTGACGCAGCAGTCGACCACGGTCCAGCCCTTGTGTCCGTCGAGCTCGTCGCGCAGCAGCCACAGGTTGATGTGGTCCAGCGCAAACGGCAGGCCCATGCGTATCCATTTGACGCCGGGCGCCACGTCCAGCGTGCCGCCGGCGGCCGGCAGGGCATCGCCCAGCGGGTAGGAGAGTTCGGCTTCCTGTGCATTCATCTTGTAAGATCGCCTGTCGGTTGACGTTTACGTTAACGTAAACTAGAACCCCCATTACACCTGATTTGGCATTCCGTTCCGTCAGGCTCCTGTCACCCGGGTTTCCTACACATGGCAAGCACCACGTATTCCATCAGCGATCTGGCCAAAGAGTTCGATCTGACCACGCGCGCCATACGGTTTTATGAAGACATGGGCCTGCTGCAGCCGCAGCGCGAGGGCCCGGGCGGGCGCAGCCGCGTTTACACCGCACGCGACCGCACCCGGCTCAAGCTGACGCTGCGCGCCAAGCGCCTGGGCCTGAGCCTGACCGAGGCGCGGGAGATCATCGATACCTACGACAGCCCGCGTGATACCGGTCCGCAGCTGACCAAGTTCCTCGCGGTGCTGGCGCAGCACCGCAGGCAGCTCGAAGAGCAGATGGCCGACCTGCAGGCCAACCTGGAAGAAGTCAAGCTGCATGAAAAGGAAGCCCGCGCGCTGCTGGCCAAAACGGCCAAAGCCGCACCCGCCGCCAGAACCCGGAAATGAGCGCCATGCCCACCACTGAATTCAAGCCCAAAGACGAGGCCTATGCCGACCGCGTGCGGGACAGCTTCGCCCTGCAAGGCGCCATGAGCACACTGGGCGCCTCGCTGGCGGAGATTGCGCCTGGGCGCGTTGTGATCGAGCTGCCCTGGGCTGCCGGCCTGACCCAGCAACACGGCTTTCTGCACGCCGGCATGGTGGCAACGGCGCTGGACTCCGCCTGCGGTTATGCCGGATTCACGCTGATGCCGGAGGGCACCGGCGTGCTGACCATCGAGTTCAAAATCAACCTGCTGGCGCCAGCCAAAGGCCAGCGTTTTCGCATGGTCGGGCAGGTCATCAAGCCCGGCCGCACCATCACCGTGACCGAAGGCCAGGCCTACGCCATCGACGGTGGCCGTGAGAAGCTGATCGCCACCCTGGGCGCCACGCTGATGACCATCACCGGGCGCGACGACGTCAAGAACTGATTCAAGGAGAAATGTGTGAACAACCTGCCCGGACTCAACTTCCAGCTTGGTGAAGACATCGACGCGCTGCGTGACGCCGTGCGCGAATTTGCGCAGGCCGAAATCGCGCCGCGCGCCGCGGAGATCGACCGCAACGACCAGTTTCCCATGGACCTCTGGAAAAAAATGGGCAGCCTCGGTGTGCTGGGCATCACGGTCGGCGAGGAATACGGTGGCGCCAACATGGGTTACCTCGCCCACATGATCGCCATGGAAGAGATCAGCCGCGCCAGCGCCTCGGTCGGCCTGAGTTACGGCGCGCACAGCAACCTGTGCGTCAACCAGATCAAGCGCAACGGCACCGAAGCCCAGCGCGCGAAATACCTGCCGAAACTCATCAGTGGCGAACACGTGGGTGCGCTGGCCATGAGCGAGCCGGGCGCCGGCAGCGACGTGATCAGCATGAAGCTCAAGGCCGAGGACAAGGGCGGCTACTACCTGCTCAA
>CAMLDT010000151.1 GCA_946479075.1 uncultured Polaromonas sp. | reverse complement strand
TGCCCGACGTGATCGGCGAGATCATCGGCATGAAGCAGCAGCCCAGCGGCATCCGTGTCGGCCAGATGCGTGTGCCCATCGGCGTGTTCGGCATGATTTATGAAAGCCGGCCCAATGTGACGATTGAAGCGGCCTCGCTGGCGATCAAGAGCGGCAACGCCTGCATTTTGCGCGGCGGCTCCGAAGCCATCGAATCGAACAAGGCGCTGGCCGCGCTGGTGCAGCAGGCCCTGACCGGGGCCGGCCTGCCGGCGGATGCGGTGCAACTGGTGCCGACCACCGACCGAGAAGCCGTGGGTCTGCTGATCACCATGCCGCAATACGTCGATGTGATCATCCCGCGCGGCGGCAAGGGCCTGATCGAGCGCATCAGCCGCGACGCGAAAGTCCCGGTGATCAAACACCTGGACGGCAACTGCCATGTGTATGTGGACGACCCCTGCGACATCGCCATGGCCGTCACCGTGGCCGACAACGCCAAGACCCAAAAGTACAGCCCCTGCAACGCCAGCGAGGGCCTGCTGGTCGCACGCGGCGTGGCGGCCGAATTCTTGCCGAAGATCGGCGCGATTTATGCCGCCAAAGGCGTCGAAATGCGCTGCGATGCGGAGTCCCAGGCCATCCTGGCCGGCATCGCCCAGGCCAAGGTCCAGCCCGCCACCGAGCAGGACTGGTACGAGGAATACCTGGCGCCCATCATCAGCATCAAGGTGGTTGCGGGTCTGGACGAAGCGATTACCCACATCAACCAGTACTCCAGCCACCACACCGACGCCATCCTCACGCGCGACCACATGCATGCACAGCGCTTTTTGCGTGAAGTTGATTCTGCCAGCGTGATGGTGAATGCGAGCACCCGCTTCGCTGACGGTTTCGAGTTCGGGCTGGGCGCAGAAATCGGCATCAGCACCGACAAGTTCCACGCCCGCGGGCCGGTCGGTATCGAAGGGCTGACCTCGCTGAAGTACGTGGTGCTGGGCAACGGCGAAGTCCGCAGCTAGCCGCGCGGGCCCGCGGCCTGGCGCGCACCCGCGCCGGGCTTACCCCTTGTAACGCGTTCGGCTCATCCCAATATCCCTAAAATCGGTCGTCAGCGCCGACACAGATCACAACATCACGACTGAAAGTGGCCGCATGGTTCCGCACCTCATCACCGCCCTGAACGGCCCCACCAACGAGCTCGAACAGCGCATCCTCGACATGACGCCGGCCATCGAGCGCTGGTTTCGCCTGGAATGGATGGAACACACGCCGCCGTTTTACAGCTCGGTCGATGTGCGCAATGCCGGCTTCAAGCTGGCGCCGGTGGACACCAACCTCTACCCCGGCGGCTGGAACAACCTGACGCCCGAGATGCTGCCGCTGGCGGTGCAGGCGGCCATGGCGGCCATCGAAAAGATCTGCCCCGAGGCGCGCAACCTGCTGGTCATCCCCGAGAACCACACGCGCAACACCTTTTACCTGTCGAATGTGCTGCAGCTCAAGCGCATCTTCCACCAGGCCGGCCTGAACGTGCGTTTCGGCTCGCTGAGCCCCGACATCACCGAGCCGACCACGCTCACCCTGCCGACCGGCGAGCAGATCACGCTGGAGCCGCTGGTGCGCACCGACCGGCGCCTGGGCCTGAAAAACTTCGACCCCTGCACGATTTTGCTCAACAACGACCTGTCGGCCGGCGCGCCCGGCATGCTGGAGGACCTGAACGAGCAGTACTTGCTGCCGCCGCTGCACGCGGGCTGGTCGGTGCGGCGCAAGTCGCGCCATTTCCAGGCCTACGAGGAAGTCTCCAAGCGTTTCGGCAAGCTGCTGGGCGTGGACCCCTGGCTGATCAACCCGATGTTTGCCAAATGCGGCGAGGTCAACATGGCCGAAGGCGCCGGCATGGACTGCCTGACCAGCAACGTGGATGCGCTGCTGACCAAGATCCGCCGCAAGTACAAGGAATACGGGATCAACGAAAAGCCTTTCGTGATCATCAAGGCCGACAACGGCACCTACGGCATGGGCATCATGACGGTGCGCGACGTCAAGGACCTGGACGAGCTCAACCGCAAGACCAAAAACAAGATGAGCACCACCAAGGACGGCCAGCCGCTGACCGAGGTCATCATCCAGGAAGGCGTGCAGACCCACGAACGCATCAACGACGCCGTGGCCGAACCGGTGGTTTACATGATGGACCGTTACGTGGTGGGCGGCTTTTACCGCGTGCACGCCGACCGCGGCATCGACGAAAACCTCAATGCGCCAGGTTCCAGCTTTGTACCGCTGGCCTTTGCCGACAGCGGCCGCCTGCCGCAACCGGGCGTGGCGCCGGGCGCCAGCGGCCCCAACCGCTTCTATATGTATGGCGTGATCGGCCGCCTGGCCATGTTGGCCGCGAGCTACGAGCTGGAAGCCACCGATCCTGACGCAGAGGTGTATGACTAGGCCAAGCCAGGCACACCCCTATCGTTCTCACTCCGCTGCGCTGCGTGTAGTTCCTTTTCCCCTTCCAGGGGACGCCGCGAGGCATCCGGCAAAGCCGGCCTGCCCGCGGCCGCTGGAAAAGCCGCCAACCGTTGATTTCGAAGCGTTTTAGGCTTCCGGCCCTTGTGTAGCTTGCGTAGACAGCTATCAAAAACATAGGGACTGGCGCACGGAACGCCGACAGCAGTGTCGGGTAGCCCGCGCCGCGCCGAGGTTACAAGTTGTTGCAGTGCAACAAAAAAACCGGTTTCTCGCGATTAGGGGTCTGCGCTGACTTGCGAAGCGCGGTACCGGGCGCAAAATAGCCCTTCTTCAAGGCAACCTTCCCGCGGCTGGCGTCTTTCCTGACCCGTCCCACCGGGATTTTTTTGTGTCCAGAAAAAAATCTTCTCTTGCGGCGCTGACCCTGGGCGCCATCGGCATTGTTTATGGCGACATCGGCACCAGCGTGCTGTATGCCCTCAAGGTGGTCTTCGAGTCGGGCTACGTGCCCCTGACACCGGACAACATCTACGGCATTTTGTCCATGGTGTTCTGGACCGTGACGGTGATCGTGTCGATCAAGTACGTCACGCTGATCCTGCGCGCCGACAACAACGGCGAAGGCGGGCTGATCGCCATGCTGGCGCTGGCGTCCAACGCGGTCAACGACAAGCCGGCCCTGCGGCGCTGGCTGCTGGGCATCGGCATCTTCGGCACCGCCATCTTCTACGGCGACGGTGTTATCACGCCGGCCATCTCGGTACTGTCGGCCGTCGAGGGCCTGGAGCTGCTGTCACCGGCCTTCAACCGGTGGGTCATGCCGCTGGCCCTGGTCGTGATCTTTGGCCTGTTCTACGTGCAGAAAAACGGCACCTCCGGCATCGGCCGGTATTTCGGCCCGATCTGCGCGCTGTGGTTTGTCACCATCGCCGTGCTGGGCATTCCGCACATCTGGGCCCACCCCGAGGTCCTCGCCGCCATCAGCCCGCACCATGCGCTGCGTTTCATCCTGCAGCATCCCGGCACCACCTTTGTGCTGCTGGGCGCGCTGGTGCTGTGTGTCACGGGTGCCGAGGCGCTGTACGCCGACCTCGGCCACTTCGGCAAGAGGCCGATACGCACGGCCTGGTTCGGCCTGGTGATGCCGGCGCTGCTGATCAACTATTTTGGCCAGGGCGCGATGCTGATCTACACGCCCGAGTCGGTGGTCAACCCGTTTTACCTGATGGCGCCCAAGTGGGCCCTGGTGCCGCTGGTGATCCTGGCCACCGCCGCCACGGTGATTGCCTCGCAGGCCCTGCTGTCGGCAGCGTTTTCGGTGAGCAAGCAGGCCATCCAGCTCGGCTACCTGCCACGCATGCAGATCCGCCACACCTCGGTGCACGAGACCGGCCAGATCTACATCCCCGCGGTGAACTGGTCGCTGTTTGCCGCCATCGTGATCGCCATGGCGCTGTTCAAGAACTCGACCAACCTGGCCTCGGCCTACGGCATCGCGGTGACCACCGACATGCTGATCACCACCGTGCTGACCTTCTTCGTGATCCGCTACACCTGGAAGCTGCCGCTGGTGCTGTGCGTCGGGGCCACCGGCCTGTTCTTCGTGGTGGACCTGATGTTCTTCGCCTCCAACACGCTGAAGTTTGTCGCCGGCGGCTGGTTCCCGGTGCTGATCGGCGTGGTCATGTTCACGGTGATGATGACCTGGAAGCAGGGCCGGGCGCTGCTCAACAGCAAGCTGCGCGCCGACGCCATCGACCTGCCGGGCTTTCTGGAGGCCGTGTTTGTGAGCCCGCCTGCGCGTGTCGAAGGCACCGCGGTGTTCCTGACCGCGGAACCCGGTGTGGTGCCCAACGCGCTGCTGCACAACCTCAAGCACAACAAGGTGCTGCACGACCAGAACCTGTTTGTCACGGTGCACAACCACGAAGTACCGTGGATCGGCCTGGACAAACGCCTGGTGATCGAGTCGCTGAGCCACAACTGCTGGCAGGTGGTGATTCACTATGGTTTCAAGAACGACCCCGACGTGCCGAAAGCACTGCAGCAGATGCGCACCCGCGGCTGCGAGCTGGAAACCATGACCACCAGCTATTTCCTGTCACGCGATGTGGTGGTGCCGACGATTGGCGGCGGCATGATGCCCTGGCGTGAAAAGCTGTTTGCGCAAATGCACCACAACGCCGGCGGCGCGGCCGATTTCCTGAACCTGCCCAACAACTCGGTGGTCGAGCTGGGCAGCAAGATCGAGATCTGACCGGGCATGTTTTAAGCCTCCAGCCCTTATGGAACGGGCGCAAGCTGCTACCAAATCGCTAGCAACTGGCCAGCCTTTCCGGCTTTTGCGGCCTTCCCGGCCCGGCCCCCGAGGCAGATAATCAGGCCCAGACATGGTTCTGACCTTTCTGCTCCAGCTCACCGCCCGGGAACGCACACGCCGCAGCAACCGGCAGTTCGGCGGCATCCTGGCCTTTGTGGCCGGGGCCATCAATGCCGGGGGCTTCCTCGCGGTGCACCGCTACACCTCCCACATGACCGGCATCGTTTCCGCCGTCGCTGACGAGCTGGTGCTGGGCGGTATCGGGCTGGCGCTGGCAGGCCTGGTCTCGCTGGGCGCCTTTGTGGCCGGCGCCATCACCACCACCTTGCTGATCAGCTGGGCACGCCGCCGGGGTTTGCGCAGCAAATATGCCCTGGCGCTGCTGCTGGAGGCGCTGCTGCTGCTGGTGTTCGGGCTGGTCGGCGCCAACCTCCAGTCCTTCGCCAGCCTGCTGGTGCCGACCGCGGTGCTGCTGCTGTGTTTCATCATGGGCCTGCAAAACGCCATCGTCACCAAGATCTCGAACGCCGAGATTCGCACCACGCACATGACCGGCGTCATCACCGACCTGGGCATCGAGCTGGGCCGGCTGATCTACTGGAACCATTCAAGAAAAGCCAACAGCATCCAGTTTGTGCAGGCCGACGCGGACAAGCTGCTGACCCACGCGACCCTGCTGGGCCTGTTTTTTTCCGGTGGCATTGTGGGCGCCCTGGCCTTCCGGGCCGTGGGATACAGCGCCACGCTGCCGATTGCCCTGCTGCTGGTGACCATGGCCCTGCCGCCGGTGCTGGTCGATCTGCGGCAGCGGGTGCGCCTGCGCTGACGGCCGGCGCCGCACAAGCGTCAGAGCCGCCAGCTTTCACCAGGGAGACTGGCCCTGCATCTGCTGCTGGCCGCCATCCGGCGCGGATTGAAGCGGCGCTTCTTCCGTGTCGGAAACCTCGCTGCCGCCCTGGCCAGCGCCTGAAGCGGGTGCGGGCACCTGGACCTCTTCTGCAGCAGCAAGCGGCGCCGCTATCGATGCCGATGCCGGCGTGACGGCACTGACCACCAGGTGGATGAAGTGCAGCTTGGCCACCACCTCGTGGGGCAGCACAAAAGGATAAAAATCCGGCTGCCCCATGGCACGCGACATCTCATTGAGCAGCATGGTGAGCTGGGTCCAGCGGTTCAGGAAGGCCAGAAAGCGTTCGGCATCCGGATGCTCCGGCTGGTACAGCGCATCGAGCGTGAAAGGCGTGAACTCCAGTTGCGCCGGGTCGGTGGACAGGCCGAAACTCTGCGCCGTGTCTACCGTGTCGCGGATATGCAGGTAGTGCGCCCAGCATTCGGCCCAGTCTTCCCAGGGGTGCACGCTGGCATAGGCGCTGACGTAGTGCAGCGCCCAGTCGGGGCGCGGCCCCTGGGTGTAATTGGTCTGCAGGCTGGCGGCGTAATCCTGGGTCTCATCGCCAAACAGTTCGCGAAAGCCCTGCAGCCAGCCGGTGCCGGCCACCAAGCGGTCCCAGTAGTAGTGGCCCACCTCATGGCGCAGATGGCCGAGCAGGGTGCGGTAGGGTTCGTGCATGGCCTTGCGCACGGCCTCGCGCGTGGCGTCATCGGCCTCATTGAGGTTCAGCGTGATCAGGCCGGTGTTGTGCCCGGTCATGATGTGCGGCCCATAGTCGGGCGAGCGCAGGAAGTCGAACATCAGCCCGCCCTGCGGGTCTTCGCTCACGCGTGAGGCCAGCGGCAGGCCGAGTGCCAGCAAGGCCGACACCAGCCGGCGCTTGGCGAGCTCGACACGTCCCCACAGCTCACCGTTGTCGGGGTGCTCGGGGTCGTTCAGATCGGGAATGGTGCGGTTGAGCCGGCAGGCGCGGCACAGCAGCATCTGGGGCTGACCCTCGCCCACGGGCACCAGCCAGTTGCACGCCGCTGGCGTCTGCAGGTTGGCGCAACGCAAATAGACCGGGCTGGCAGGCGGGGCTCCGGCGCCTTCGATGCCTTCCGTGCTTTCCGTGCTTTCAGCGCGCCATTCCACCCAGGTCCCGGCCTCCTGCCCGGGCATCAGCGGCAGCAGGCGCGCCTGCACCGTGTCGTAGCCCAGCGGCGTGCCGCAGGCCAGGCAGGTGCTGTTGCGGAAAAAGACCGGGCAGCCGCACTGGCAGCGGTAGGCGCGGCCTGCCAGGCTGGGCAAATCGCCGGGCTGGGAAACGTCGGGCAGCAAATCAGGGGTGGTGGACAAAGTTTTCCTGGAGTGAATCAATCGCGGTGGATCGCGGCAAAAGTGCAGGCGAAGGACCCCTTGCTCTCGCGGCCCCTTGCCGTCGCAAAGCCGCAGTGCCGAAGTGCCGCACAGCCACGGGGCAACTTCAAAGTTTGCCACGTTTGCGCGCATGTGCTGCACTGACTTGCCCTGTCCGGGTGTCAGCCGTTGCTGACAGAAAACCCTGCGCCCAAAAAATCGTGGGATCAAGGGCGCGCCGCCCCGCGGGCTTTTATCATGGAGGGGTCCCGATTGTTCAACCCTGCCCCCACCAAGGATCCCCATGCCCACTTACCACGTCGAAATGATGGAAGGCCGCACCCTGGAGCAAAAGAAAAAACTGGTCGCCGAACTGACCCGCGTCAGCGTCGAGGTGCTGGCCGTCGCGCCCGAGTCGGTGGACGTCATCATCACCGACATCAAGCGCGAGAACTGGGCCACCGGCGGCAAGCTGTGGTCGGAGCCCCGCTCCTGATGCCCACCCCCGTCCGCCGGGGCGGCGATGGTCCGAAGCAGGAACACCCTTGAGCCGCCCCTCCACCCTTCCCGAACTGCAGGACCGCTACGGTCCGCGTTACCGCTGGTTGCTGTTGCTGTCGGTGATGGTCGGCACCATGGCGTCCATCATGTCCTCGACCATCGTCAATGTGGCGATCCCCGACATGAGCCACCACTTTGCGCTCGGCCAGGAGCGCGCCCAGTGGGTCACCTCGGGCTTCATGGTGGCGATGACGGTGTCCATGCTGACCACGCCGTGGTTGCTGGCGCGTTACGGTTACCGGCGCACCTACGTGGGCACCATGCTGTTGCTGCTGGCTGGCGGGGTGGTGGGCGGTTTTTCCACGAGCTTCGCGCTGGTGCTGGGCGCGCGGGTCGCCGAGGGCCTGGCGGCGGGTGTGGTGCAGCCGATTCCCGCGATCATCATCATGCGGGCCTTCCAGCCCCACGAACAGGGCCGCGCCAGCGGCATCTTCGGCATGGGGGTGGTGCTGGCACCGGCCATCGGTCCCAGCATAGGCGGCGTGCTGGTGGACCTGTTCGGCTGGCGTTCGATTTTTTTCATGGTCGTGCCTTTCTGCCTGGCGTCGCTGTGGCTGGCCTACAAGTTTGTGCCTTCCACCGCACCCGGCGGCGCGGCCGCCAACCGCAGGGGTGCCACGCTGGACTGGCGCGGTCTGCTGCTGGGCGGGGTGGGCACCCTGTGCCTGCTCAACGGCATGGTGGCCCTGCATGGCGGATCGCACAGCGAAGCCGCCATGCTGCTGGGCAGCGCCGTGCTGGCGCTGCTGGTGTTTCTGGCCTGGCAGCGGCGCATGGCCGCCACCGGCCGCGAGCCGTTGATGAACCTGGCGCTGTTCGGCTACCGTCCCTTCGCCATGGGCAGCATCGTCGCCTTCATCTACGGCACCGCGCTGTTCGGCTCGACCTATCTGCTGCCGGTTTACATGCAGCTCGCGCTCGGGCTGTCGGCCTCCTACGTCGGCAGCATCCTGCTGCCCGCCGGTTTTGTGCTGGCCGTCACGATTGCCGTGGTCGGCCGGCTCGCCGACCGCCAGCCGACCTGGCTGCTGGTCAGCATCGGGCTGGCCCTGCTGGCACTGTCGTTTGCGCTGATGCTGAC
>CAMLDT010000150.1 GCA_946479075.1 uncultured Polaromonas sp. | reverse complement strand
CCTTGGCGAAATTGAGCATGTCGGGCACCACACCGTAATAGTCGGCGCCGAAGTTTTTGCCCATGCGGCCGAAGCCGGTGATGACCTCGTCAAAAATCAGCAGGATGCCGTGTTTGTCGCAGATCTCGCGCAGGCGCTTCAGGTAGCCTTGGGGCGGCAGATACCAGCCGGCGCTGCCGGCCACCGGCTCGACGATCACGGCGGCGATGTTGCTCGGGTCGTGCAGCGGCAGGATGCGGTTTTCCAGTTCCAGCAGCAGGTCTTCTTCCCAGACCGGCTCGGTCCCGTGGATGTAGGCGTGTTTGACCGGGTCGTGGATGAAACGCAGGTGGTCCACCCGCGGCAGCAGGGCCGCACCGTAGACCTTGCGGTTGGCCGGGATGCCGCCCACGCTCATGCCGCCGAAACCGACGCCGTGGTAGCCCTTTTCGCGGCCGATGAACACATTGCGGTGGCCTTCGCCGCGCGCCCGGTGGTAGGCCAGCGCCACCTTCAGCGAGGTGTCGGCGGCTTCCGAGCCGGAGTTGCAGAACAACACCTGGTTCAGGTCGCCCGGCGCCATGGCGGCAATCATCTCGGCAGCCTCAAAAGCCTTGTCGTTGCTGGCCTGGAAAGCGGTCGCGTAGTCCAGCGTGTCGAGCTGCTGCTTGATGGCCTCGTTGATCGGCTTGCGGTTGTGGCCCGCCCCCACGCACCACAGGCTGGAAATGCCGTCGAGCACCTGTTTGCCGTCGTGGGTGGTGAAAAACATGCCGTCGGCCGCCACAAACACCCGCGGCTCCTTTTTGAAGCTGCGGTTCGGGGTGAACGGCAACCACTGGTGGTCCATGTTGAAGTCGGGGTAGGCCATCAAAATTCTCCTGCGAGGCAAGGGCGTGTGTGCCGGGGCTTGAAACTGCATTCTGGCACCGGCTGACCGGTCTGGAGCAAAGCCGCACCGCTCCTGCGACAATTCTTCCATGAGCCCTACTTATATCCTTAACCTGTCCTGCCCGGATCGCCCGGGCATTGTCCATGCGGTGTCCGGCTTTTTGTTCGAGCGCGGCGGCAACATCCTCGAAGCGGCGCAGTTCAGCGACGACAAGCGCGACGACCCGGCGGCCGACGCCACCGGCCTGTTTTTCATGCGCGTCAGCTTTGGTTGCGACAAGCTCTCCTTTGAAGACCTGAAAGAACAACTGGCCGCGCTGGGCACGCAGTTCGGCATGCGCTGGAGCCTGCACCAGGCCACGCAACCCATGCGCACGGTGCTGATGGTCAGCAAGGAAGGCCACTGCCTGAACGATTTGCTGTTCCGCTGGAAGTCCGGCCTGCTGCCGCTGGACATCCGCGCCATCGTCTCCAACCACCGCGATTTTTACCAGCTGGCCGCCAGCTACAACGTGCCTTTCCACCACATCCCGGTGACGGCGGCGACCAAGGCCGAGGCCGAAAAACGCCAGTACGACATCATCGAGGCCGAACGCGCCGAACTCGTGGTGCTGGCGCGTTACATGCAGATCCTCAGCGACGACCTGTGCCGCAAGCTGGCGGGCCGCGCCATCAACATCCACCACTCGTTTTTGCCCAGCTTCAAGGGCGCCAAGCCTTATTACCAGGCGCATGCGCGCGGCGTCAAGCTGATCGGCGCAACCGCCCACTACGTCACCGCCGACCTGGACGAAGGCCCGATCATCGAGCAGGACGTGGCCCGGGCCGACCACAGCAAAACCGTGGAAGCCCTGACCGCCATGGGCCGCGACACCGAAAGCCAGGTGCTGGCGCGCGCGGTGCTCTGGCACAGCGAGCACCGGGTGCTGTTGAACGGCCACAAGACCGTCATCTTCAAGTGACCACCTCTCCGTTCAGGCTGAGCTTGGCCTGTCCTGAGCTCGACGAAGGGTCGAAGCCGGCACAGTACCCTTCGACAGGCTCAGGGCGAACGGAGTAAGCCGTGAGTGCTGCCCGCATCCCACCCATCCAGTGCCTGCTGACTTTTGAAACGCTGGCGCGGCTGCGCAGCGTCACGCAGGCCGCGGAGGAACTCAATGTCACGCCCAGCGCGGTCAGCCACCGGGTCAAGCAGCTGGAACAGATCATCGGCACCAAGCTGTTCGGCCGCGCCGATTTTTCGCTGACCACCGAGGGCAGCGAATACCTGGCGCATGTACGCGAAGGCATTGCCATCCTGCAGAAATTCCCGGGCACGGCCGGCCAGAGCGGTGCGCCGGGCAAACGCAAGCTGCGGCTGGCCGTGACGCCGACCTTTGCACGCTCCATCCTGATCCCGCGCCTGCGCCAGTTCACCGAGGCCTACCCCGAAATCGACCTGACGCTGCAGGTGTCGATTCCGCTGCTCGATGTGGTCGCCGAAGACGCCGACCTGGTGGTGCGTTTCGGCACCGGCCGGTATGCCGATGTCGAACATGTCCGCCTGATGCAGGACGAGGTCACGCCGCTGGCGTCCCCCGCCTATGTGCGCGAACACGGCCCCTTCGACGCCGCCGAAGACCTCGACGGCGAGGCCCTGCTGCGCTCACCGCTGGACCCCTGGCGCACCTGGTTTGCCGCCCATGCGCTGGACTGGCCGGAGCCGGTGGACGGCTCGCAGTTCAACGACATCGGGCTGATGTGCGACGCGGCGGCCGCCGGCATGGGCGTGGCGCTGGTCAGGCTCAAGCTGGGCGCGCCCTGGCTGGACAACGGCGCCCTGGTGCGCCTGGGCAACGGCAGCGTTTTCGGGCGCAACGTGCCCAGCCCGCACGCCCACTACCTGTGCTGGCGCACCGGCATGATGGACCGCTGGGAATGCGCGGCCTTTGCGGACTGGCTGAAAAAGTCGGTCAGCTGAGCCGCCCCCCGGGAATACAAGCCTTTCAGGCCTCCATCCCTTATGGAGCAAGGGTGAGCAGCTATCAGGATGATAGCAATTCATTTTTCACGGACAAGCTTCATTTTCTTCACGACAGCCACGGGCGCTTTGCCTTACAGTGCCTGAACCATGAATGCAGCCCTGAACCCCGACCACCAGCAACAGCTCGAACGTGCGGCACGCCAGGCCGAAGTGGTGAAGGCCCTGCAGGCCGTGTTGCCCGTCCACGCCCTGCTCTGGAACAACGAAGACACCACGCCATATGAATGCGACGGCCTGACCGCCTACCGCCAGCGGCCGCTGGTCGTGGCGCTGCCGGAAACCTATGACCAGGTGCAAGCCGTGCTGCGCACCTGCCACGCGCTGGCCGTGCCGGTGGTGGCCCGCGGCGCCGGCACCGGCCTGTCCGGCGGCGCCATGCCGCACAAACTGGGCGTGACGCTGTCGCTGGCGAAGTTCAACAAGATACTCAAAATGGATGCGGTCAGCCGCACGGCCGTGGTCCAGGGCGGCGTGCGCAACCTGGCGATCAGCGAAGCCGCTGCGCCGCTGGGCCTGTATTACGCACCCGATCCGTCGAGCCAGATCGCCTGCACCATCGGCGGCAACGTCGCCGAAAACTCGGGCGGCGTGCATTGCCTGAAATACGGCCTGACGCTGCACAACGTGCTCAAGATGCGCGGCTTCACGGTCGAAGGCGAAGAAGTCGAGTTCGGCAGCGATGCGCTCGACGGCGCCGGCTACGACCTGTTGTCGGTGCTCATCGGCAGCGAGGGCATGCTGGCGGTGACCACCGAGGTCACCGTCAAGCTGGTGCCCAAGCCGGTGCTGGCGCGCTGCATCATGGCCAGCTTCGACGACCTGCGCAAGGCCGGCGACGCGGTGGCGGCGGTGATTGCCGCCGGCATCATCCCGGCCGGGCTGGAGATGATGGACAAACCCATGACGGCCGCCGTCGAGGATTTTGTGCATGCCGGCTACGACCTGAACGCCGAGGCGATATTGCTGTGCGAAAGCGACGGCACGCCGGAAGAGGTCGAGGAAGAAATCGGCCGCATGAGCGCGGTGCTGCGCAGCTGCGGCGCCACCGCGATTGCCGTCAGCGAGAACGAGGCCGAGCGCCTGCGCTTCTGGAGCGGGCGCAAGAACGCCTTCCCGGCGTCAGGCCGCATCAGCCCCGACTACATGTGCATGGACTCGACGATTCCGCGCAAGCGCCTGGCGGACATCCTGCTGGCGATCCAGCAGATGGAGATCAAGTACGGCCTGCGCTGCGCCAATGTGTTCCACGCCGGCGACGGCAATTTGCACCCGCTGATTTTGTTCGACGCCAATGATGCCGACCAACTGCACCGCTGCGAGCTGTTCGGCGCCGACATCCTGGAGACCAGCGTGGCCATGGGCGGCACGGTGACCGGCGAACACGGCGTCGGTGTGGAAAAGCTCAACTCCATGTGTGTGCAGTTCTCGGCCGCGGAAAATGAGCAGATGTTTGGTATCAAGCGCGCGTTTGACCCGCAGGGTCTGCTCAACCCCGGCAAGGTGATCCCGACGCTGCAGCGCTGCGCCGAGTACGGAAAGATGCTGGTGCGCGGCGGCAACATTTCCCACCCAGAACTGCCGCGATATTAATGACCCCCACGCTCGCCACTGCGTGTGCAGCGCTGCCCCTTGCACCACAAAGAGGGGCTGACCTTGCTTGGGGCGGCCCGGCGCTGCGGTCGCCATGACAGGTCTGCGCGGCCTGGCCTGGTTGCTGCTCCTGCAGTCCATCGGCGAGTTGCTGTCGCGCGCGCTGTCCCTGCCCTTTCCAGGCCCTGTCGTCGGCATGATCCTGCTGTTGCTGGCCCTGAACTGGCCGCTGGTGCGCGAGCCCGTCGCCGCCTGCGCCGATTTTTTGCTGGCGCATCTGTCCCTGCTGTTTGTGCCGGTCGGCGTCGGTCTCATGACCCATTTGTCGCTGATGGCCGAATACGGCGGCCGGCTGCTGCTGGTGATCGGCGTGTCCACGCTGATCGGCCTGCTGGTGACGGCGCTGGTGCTCAACTTTTTGGGGCGCAAGGGCGATGCCGAAGTTCGTTGAACTCTGGGTTTACCTTTCCGCCACGCCGCTGTTCGGCCTGACGGCAACGCTGGTGGTTTATGTGCTGGCCCAGGCGGCGTATGCGCGGTTGCAGCAGGCGGCCTGGGCGAACCCGGTGTTCTGGACCGTGCTGGCCATCGCCGCGGTGCTACTGGCCACCGGCGTGCCCTATCCCACGTATTTCGCGGGTGCGCAGTTCATCCACTTCCTGCTCGGGCCCGCGGTGGTGGCGCTGGGCTGGCCACTTTGGCAGCGGCGCATCGAGTTGCGCAGGCGCTGGGGCCGCCTGCTGCTGGCGGCACTGGCCGGTGGCGCGGCGGCCATGGGCTCGGCCGTGGCGCTGGGCTGGGCCGTCGGGCTGCCGGCCGAGGTGCTGCTGTCGCTGGCGCCCAAGTCGGTCACCGCCCCGGTCGCTATGGGCATCGCCGAAAAAATCGGCGGCATCCCGGCACTGGCCGCGGTGTTTGCGGTGATGACCGGCCTGGTCGGCGCGCTGGCCGGCAAGTATCTGTTCGACCTTTGCCGCATCCCGCTGGACGCGCCCGGTTGGGCCGCACGCGGGTTCGCGCTGGGCACGGTGTCGCATGGCATAGGCGCCGCCCGCGCCATGCAGGTCAATGCCGATGCCGGCGCCTATGCCGGACTGGCGCTGGGCCTGCAGGTGGTGTTGGCGTCGCTGCTGCTGCCGCTAGTCTTTCGCCTTTTTTGACGTTAAACGCTATAAATTTTGTAGCTATTGACGCTTGATGGACGCGGGCTGGAGGCCGATTTTCCACTCAACTCCACCCCCAAGCGTTCACCAGGGGTCCACAAAGCGCACGCCGTCGTCGGGCCGCACCCGCGCCGACACCAGGCCCTGCGCCAGCCAGGCCCGCGTCTGCGCCGGGTCGATCACCGCATCGATCTCCAGCGTGGCCGCCATGTTGAGGGCGCTGCCGGCTTCATACTGGCGTGCCACCAGCCTGTCGTACAAGGCCTGACGTTCAGGGCCCTCGGGCACCGCCTCCAGCTCCTTGCGGTAGCCGAGCCGGACGGCGCCTTCGAGCCCCATGGCGCCGAATTCGGCCGTCGGCCAGGCGACGGTGAACACCGGTGAATGAAAACCGCCGGCCGTCATCGCCATGGCGCCCAGACCGTAGCCCTTGCGCAGCACCACGCTGAAAAACGGCACACGCAAGGCGGCCGCAACGACAAACAGGCGGCTGACGTGGCGCACCTGCGCCTGCGCCTCCACGTCGGGGCCGACCATGAAGCCGGGCGTATCGACAAAACTCACCATGGGCAGGCCGTGCGTGTTGCACAGCTGCATGAAACGCGCCGCCTTGTCGGCGGCATCCGCGTCGATGGCACCGCCCAGGTGCTGTGGATTGTTGGCAATCAGGCCCACCGGCCGTCCCTCGATGCGCGCCAGGGCGGTGTGGATGCCGGTACCGAAACCCGTGCGCAAGGGCAGCAGGCTGCCGCTGTCCACCACCCCCTTCAACACAGCCAGCGTGTCGTACACCCGCAGGCGGTTCTCCGGCACCACGTCGCGCAGGGCCTGCACATCGGGCGCCACCCATTCTTTCAGGCTGCCCTGGAAAAATCCGAGGTAGTGGCGCGCCACAGCCACCGCCTGCGCCTCATCATCGACCAGCACGTCGATCACGCCATTGCCGTGCTGCACCGCAGCCGGCCCGATCTGCTCCGGCTTGAACACGCCCAGGCCGCCGCCTTCGACCATGGCGGGCCCGCCCATGCCGATGTTGCTGCCCCGCGTGGCAATGATCACATCGCTGCAACCCAGCAACGCCGCATTGCCGGCAAAACAGCGTCCGGCCGCAATGCCGATCACCGGCACCTGACCCGACAGGCGTGCATAACTGGCAAAGGTGCTGACGTGCAGACCCGCGACGATGGGCATGTCGGTATCGCCGGGCCGCCCGCCGCCGCCTTCGGCAAACAGCACGACCGGCAGCTTGTTCTGCAGCGCGATGCCCAGCATGCGGTCGGTTTTCTGGTGGTTGCGCATGCCCTGCGTGCCGGCCAGCACGGTGGCGTCGTACGCCATCACCACGGCGCGGCTGGCCTCTGCGCCAAACAGGGCCGTGTTGATGCTGCCCATGCCGGTCACCATGCCGTCGGCCGGTGTGTTGGCAATCAGGTCTTCTTCGCTGCGGCGGCTGCGCTGCGCGGCCACGGCCAGCGCGCCGTATTCGATGAAGGAGCCGGCATCACAGAGGTCGGCAATGTTCTCTCGCGCACTGCGCAGGCCGAGCGCGTGGCGCTTGGCCAGGGCCTCGGGACGGCTGGCACCATCGGTGCGGGTGTGGCGGTCCAGCACACGCTGCAGGTCCGGGCGCAAGGCCGGCCTGGCAGGCGCAGGTGGCGTGCCCCCTGCGGCGGTCGCCTGAACGGACAATGGCGCCGAGCCAACATTGATGGTCACGAGCAGGGTGCCGGCTTCCACCAGCTCGTCGGGCGCAAAAAACAGCGCCCCGACCTGGCCGGCCACCGCAGCACGGACCTCGTGCTCCATTTTCATGGCTTCAAGAATCAGCAGCAGATCGCCGGCATCAACAACATCACCGGGCCGCACGGCCCACTGGACGATACGGGCCTGCAGGGGAGCATGAACAGCGTGCATGCCGGTCATTGTGCGCTGGGCGCCAACGCCGCACCGTCAAGCCCGCGACACGCTGCCCGCCCCCGCACAGCCCTGGCGCCGGGCGGTGATGCGCCCGGGCACGAACGCGCTCAGGCGACCTGCAAACCGGGCTTGCCGCCCAGCGCTGCGCGGGTGCCGGCCACCGCGCCATACAGGATTTCACCGGCGAGCTGACCGCCTTCTTCGATCACCAGCTTGCCGTAACGGATCTTGCCGGTGACCTTGCCGGTCGCGTAGATCACCAGCTTCTGGCGCACCGTCAGGTTGCCGTCGAACTCACCGTGGATCTCGGCAATGTCGATTTCGGCAGAGCCCTTGAATGCGCCATGCTCCGAGATCTGGATCACCCGCGAGTCCATGGTGGCCTCCACCATGCCTTCGACAACCAGCGTGTCGCAGTCGGTGATCTCGACGCCCTTGAGCTTGATGTTGGGGCCGACCGTCAGCTTGCTGCCGCCTTCGCGGGCCGCGCTGCCGGTGGCCGATGCCGTGTTCGCGGAAGCCGCGGTGGCCGGCGCGCTGGCAGCGGCAGAAGCCGCGGGTGCGGCCGGGGTGCCATGGTTGGCATAGGGATTCGGATTGGGACTGCCGTGACGCAGGCTGGTGGGTTCGTTGTCGCGCTTGCCGAAGAACGGTGATTGCAGTGCCATGAGGGTTCCTTCAAAAGAGTCCGATGGTACGGAGGCGCTTTTCAAAAGTCTCCACTGCTAATGCAAGATGAGTAACGAAATTAATTCAAAAAATGCGCAGCGATAGACTTGCCCCATGACCTACACACTCAGGATCTTTCACACCGACGATGTCAGCGATGCGGAGCGCACAGCCGCCGCACAACGCTTTCGCGAGGCACTGGAAGCTTCGCTCGGCGATGCGCAGCTGGTGGTCCCGGTCTACCGCGCCTGGCTCAGGTTGCTGGCGGCCCACGGCGAACAGGAGCGCCCCTGGGATTTGAGCCCTGCCGAACAGTTGCTGGCCGACCAGTGGGAGGCGGCAGAGCAGGCCGCCATACGCGCCGGCTTTGGCACCGAACGCTATATGGGCGATGCGCATTACGAGATCATTGTCAGTGAGCGCTGAACCTGCATCCCTGCGGCGCCCGGCCGCCACCCGGGAACAGCCCCGGCGTTTTTGTCGATAATCAAAGCCTAGACTGAAAGGCGCGTTGTGGAATCCGTGGTGGTTGTGCTTGTTTTCCTGGTCCTGCTGGGCCTGATCG
>CAMLDT010000149.1 GCA_946479075.1 uncultured Polaromonas sp. | reverse complement strand
GGCAATGGCAATCGCGGCTGCCACTTCGGGCAGCGGAACGCCTTTGGAGGCGATGTAGCTCGCCGTGCCCGCAAAGCCGGCGATTTTTCCGAAGCCTGCTGGAATGAACAGGAGCGCAATCAGTGCGCGGCCAAGCAGGGAAAACGGGTTTTGCAGTGAGTTAAGCATGGTGAGCCCTCTTTGAAAAGTTATAAAAAAGAAAAATGATGAACCGAAGCGCCGAGGCGCGCAAGTCAGTGTGCGCCGCGGTGAGGAAAGTTCCTGGCGCCTGAACTTGTTATGGTGCCAGATCGAACACCAGCACCTCCGCATCCTTGCCGCCAGACAGCTGCAGGCGGTCCTCGCCCTCCAGCTTGGCTGCATCGCCAGCCGCCAGTGTCTGGCCGTTGACCTGCAGTTCGCCGCGCACCAGTTGCACATAGGCCTTGCGCTGCGGATCGAGCGCAAGTTCTGCCTGCTCGTCACCGTCAAACAGACCGGCGTACAGCCTGGCGTCGGCGTGGATGGTCACCGAGCCCTGGGCACCATCGTTGGAGGCCACCAGCCGCAATGCGCCGCGTTTTTCAGCGGCGTCAAAAGTTTTCTGCTCGTAGCCAGGCGCAATGCCCGTGACATTGGGCTCGATCCAGATCTGCAAAAAATGGGTGGTGGCATCGGCCGCATGATTGAACTCGCTGTGCTGGATGCCGCGGCCGGCGCTCATGCGCTGTACGTCCCCCGGCGGGATCGAAGCGCCGTTGCCGATGCTGTCCTTGTGGCCGATGGCGCCACTGAGGACGTAACTGATGATCTCCATGTCGCGGTGGCCGTGGGTGCCAAAACCGGTGCCCGGCTCAATCCGGTCTTCGTTGATCACGCGCAGATTGCCAAAGCCCATGTGGGCCGGGTCGTAATAACCGGCAAAAGAAAACGAGTGGTAAGACTTCAGCCAGCCGTGGTCGGCATAACCACGTTCGGCTGATTTTCTGAGTGTGAGCATGGTGCAGTCCTTTGTTGTCTGTTGTTGATTCCAGTGACTCCAATGTAGGCGTGCCGCGGCCTTTGATAATTGTCGTGATTTGATGGCATCATTCAAATTATTTGAATCAACAACCAAGCCATGTCCAGCGTCCGCGATGTTTTGACCCCCGAGGCCCTCGGCCTGATTGAGGCCGTGCACCGCACCGGCAGCCTGGCCGCCGCAGCGCGTGAACTCGGCGTGGTGCCCAGCGCCCTGACCTACCGCGTGCGGCAGATGGAGGACGCCCTCGACGTGTTGCTGTTCGACCGCTCCTCGCGCCAGGCCCGGCTGACCGAGGCCGGGCACGAACTGCTGCGCGAAGGCAAACGCCTGCTGGCGGAGCTTGATGCCGTGGCGCACCGCGTGCGCCGCGTCGCCACCGGGTGGGAGCCACAACTGACGATCACTGCCGACGGGGTGGTTTCCAGCACCACGCTGCTTGAACTCTGCGAAGCCTTTTACGCCTTGAGCCCGCCGACCCGGCTGCGCATCCGCTCCGAAACACTGTCAGGCACCTGGGAAACGCTGGTGGCCGGCCAGGCCGATCTGGCCATCGGCTGCGTGGTGGAGGTCACGCAGTCGCGCGGCATCCTGAACCGGCCCATGGGTCAGCTGGCCTTTGTGTACGCCGTGGCGCCGCACCATCCGCTGGCCGCCGTTGAAGGCAGCATCAGCGACGAATTGCTGCAACGGCACCGGGCCGTCGCCGTGGCGGACACCACCTTGCGGGGCGACGGCCTCAGCGTCGGTTTGCTGGGTGGCCAGGACGTGCTGACCGTGCCGACCATGCAGCACAAGCTGGAGGCGCAGCTGCGCGGCATGGGTTGCGGCTTTTTGCCGGAATGCCTGGCCCGGCCCTATATCGCCGCCGGGCGTCTCGTGGTCAAAACCGTGGACCGGCCGCGCAGTCCGGTGGCCATGAGTTACGCGTGGCGCGCCAGCACCCATGGCGCCGTCAAAAAATCCGGCAAAGCTGCAGCTGAACCCGCGGCGTCCGTCGCGCCCGGGCGGGCCCTGAGCTGGTGGCTGACGCAGTTGGCGAGCCCTCAGACCCAGCTGGCATTGCTGGAGCGTCACCACAGCGTGTAGAGTGCTGCCATGACAGCAAAAACAAAACCCGCCAGAAAATCATCCAGAACTGCGGCCACCGCTGGTGTGCGAACGCCTGCAATGGCGCCCCGGCACTATGCCGTGGTCGGCGCCGGTATCGCCGGCATCAGTTGTGCGCGCACCCTGATGCAGGCGGGCACCGCGTGACGGTGTTCGAGAAAAGCCGCGGCGCTGGCGGCCGCATGGCCACGCGCCATTCCGAGTTCGGCGATTTTGACCATGGCACGCAGTACTTCACCGTGCGCGACGCACGTTTTGAAAAAGCACTGGCCACCAGTTCTGGTCTGGTGCGCCCCTGGAGCGCCAACACCGTGCGCATTCTGGATGAAGCCGGCCGCGTGGTGGCCTCTGCCCTGCCGCCCAAGGAGTCACACTGGGTCCCCTCCCCCGGCATGAGTGCCTTGCCCCGGCAATGGTCGCTCCCGCTGGCTGCGGCCGACGCGCTGGTGCTGGAAACCCAGGTGATCCGCATGGAAGCAGACAAGCTGCATCCTGATCGCTGGCAACTGCAGACCGAAGGCCCCGGCGCGCGCAGCCTGGTGTATTCCGGCTTTGACGCCGTGATCCTGGCCCTGCCCGCGCCCCAGGCGCATGCCTTGCTGCTGAGTTCGCAGCAGGGCAAGGCCCTGATGCCCGCGCTGGCCGGCGTGAGCATCGCTCCCTGCTGGACGCTGATGCTGGCCTTTCCGCAGGCCCTGCAACCGACCCTGCCGCACCTGGGCCCGCAGTGGAATGCCGCGCGCAGCACCCACCACCGCATTGCCTGGCTGGCACGCGAGTCGTCCAAGCCCGGCCGCAGCGCGATCGAGCGCTGGACGGTCCAGGCCAGTCGCGACTGGTCCGCACGCCATCTGGAGGACGACGACGAACGCGTCAAGGCCAAGCTGCTCAAGGCCTTCACCGAGGTCACCGGCATCCGTGCCATGCCGCCGCACGCGGTGGTGCACCGCTGGCGTTACGCCCAGACCACCGAAGTGCTGGGCAAACCCTTTCTGTGGGACGCCAGGTCCCGGATCGGCGCCTGCGGGGACTGGTGTACCGGCCACCGCGTGGAAGACGGCTTCCTGTCCGGTCTGGAAATGGCTCTGGCCATCTGTTAACAACTGCTGACTGACAACAGTCCTTCGACAGGCTCAGGACGAACGGATGAATGAGGTGCGCGCCGGGACGCTCTCCTCACCGGCAGGGGCCGCGATACCGGCTTCGCCGGGCCGCAGGCGCAGTGCTCCTGTCTTCTTTGCGCAAGGCACAGCGCATCGTCGGAGACGCGCGAAGTGACAAGCGTTGGGGCCTATGTCGGCCGATTCGCCCCGTCGCCGACCGGTCCGCTGCACGCGGGCTCACTGGTCGCGGCGCTGGCAAGCTGGCTGGACGCGCGCGCAAACGGGGGCACGTGGCTGGTGCGCATCGAGGACATCGACACGCCACGCTGCGTGCCGGGCGCCGGTGCGCTGATCCTGCAGCAACTGGCCGCCTGCGGTTTGGTGCCGGATGCGCCGCCGCTGTACCAGTCGGCCCGCAGCGGCGCCTACCAGGCGGCGCTGGATGAGCTGATCGCGCGCGGGCTCGCCTACCCCTGCGCCTGCACGCGGCAGGACATTGCGCAGGCGCTCGCCGGCGCCGGAAGGCCCAAATCCCGCCATGGCGAGTTGGTCTACCCGGGCACCTGCCGGCAGGGGCTGCGAGGCCGTCCTGCGCGCGCCTGGCGTTTCCTGACCAAAAATAAGGAGCCAAATCATGCCCCAGCCCTTGCTGGACGGGCGCAAGCAGCTCCTAATTCAATAGCAAATTCAATGACAAGGCCGGAGCTGGACTGGCAGGACCGCCGGCTTGGCCCGCAGCATCAGGATGTCAGCCAGGCGGTGGGCGACTTCGTGCTGCGGCGGGCGGATGGGCTGTGGGCCTATCAACTGGCCGTGGTGGTCGACGACGCCGCGCAGGGCATCACCGACATCGTGCGCGGCGAGGACCTTGCCGACAACACGGCGCGGCAAATCCTGTTGCAGCGCGCGCTGGGCCTGCCCACCCCGCGCTACCTGCATGTGCCGCTGGTGCTGGGCGCGGACGGCGAGAAACTTTCCAAGCAAAACGGCGCGCAGCCGCTGGATACGGCCCAGGCGCTGGCCAGCCTGAACGCCGCGGCGCAGGCACTGGGCCTTCAGGTGCCCCCGGCCAACAACGTCGCAGGCTGGCTGGCGCAAGCGGTGCAGCCATGGGCCGCCCGCTATGCGCCCGTAAAATCACGGGGTGATTGAAACAACTCCTCCCGGCGACGATGTCGCTCACCACCGCAGCATCCGCAGCTTTGTGCGCCGCACCGGCCGCACCACGCTCGGCCAGGCCAAGGCCTTTGAGGATATGGGCCCGGCCTACCTGCTGCCGTATGCGCCTGAGCCCATGGACTTTGCCGCGGTGTACGGCCGGACAGCGCCGACGATTCTCGAAATCGGCTTCGGCATGGGCGAGGCCACGGCCCACATCGCGGCACTGATGCCGGACAGAAACTTTCTCTGCTGCGAGGTTCACACGCCGGGTGTGGGCGCACTGCTCAAACGCATCAGCGAGCAGGGTCTCACCAACATCCGCATCGTCCAGCACGACGCGGTGGAAGTGCTGCAGCACATGCTGGCGCCGAAAAGCCTGGACGGCGTGCACATCTTTTTCCCCGACCCCTGGCACAAGAAAAAACACAACAAGCGCCGGCTGATCCAGCCGCCGCTGATCGCCCAGCTCGTGACCCGCCTCAAACCCGGTGGCTATCTGCACTGCGCCACCGACTGGCAGCCGTATGCCGAGCAGATGCTTGAAGTGCTCGGCGCCGAGCCGTTGCTGAAGAACGCCGCCACCACAGAGGGCGGCTACGCGCCCAAGCCGCATTACCGGCCTCTCACCAAGTTCGAGAACCGCGGCATCAAGCTCGGGCACGGGGTGTGGGACTTGGTATTTACGCGTGTCCAAGCCCCTTAAAGCTGCAGAAATCCAGGCCCGTGCGGCCGCAGGGGTCCACTGTTCATCAACAGGGGCCGCGGATCTGGCTTTGCCAGTCCGCAGGCGCAGCGCCCCCTCGGGGGGCAGCGCAGTACGCGAAGCGACAAGCGTGGGGGCTCGCAAATTCGGCGGACTCCCGGTGCGCGAGGGCGTAAGCCCCAGTTGTGTCAGCCTGCCGGGCGGCGACTGGCCGACCTTCACCGATTTCCTGGTCCAGCGTTTCCCCGATATTCCGCGCGATGTCTGGCTGCAGCGCATGGCGGACGCCGAAGTTTTTGACGAGTTCGGCGAGGCCGTCACACCGCAGCGCCCCTACCGCGGCCACATGCGGCTGTACTACTACCGCGCCCTGCCGCCCGAAACCCGCATTCCCTTTGACGAGGAACTGCTGTTTCAGGACGAGCACCTGGTGGTGGTGGACAAACCGCATTTTTTACCCGTCACGCCGTCCGGTCACTACCTGCAGGAAACGCTGCTGGTGCGGCTCAAAAACCGGCTGGGTCTCGACGGGCTGAGCCCCATCCACCGCATTGACCGCGAGACCGCGGGCATTGTGCTGTTCTCCGTCAAGCCGCAGGAACGCGCAGCCTACCAGGACCTGTTCCGCCAGCGGACCGTGGACAAGGTGTACGAGGCGATGGCGCCCTGCCATGCCGGGATGACGTTTCCGCAAGTTCGTCGCAGCCGCATCGTCGAAGGCCAGCCTTTTTTTCGCCAGGCCGAGGTGGAGGGGCCGCCGAACAGCGAAACGCTGATCGAGCTGCTGGAGACCCGCGGGCCATGGGCGCGTTACCGGCTGCGTCCGGTGACCGGCAAAAAACACCAGTTGCGCGTGCACATGTACGCCCTGGGCCTGCCCATCGTCAACGACCGCGTGTACCCGCCGCTAGACCCGACGCCCGGGGACGACTACCACTTCCCGCTGCAACTGCTGGCGCAAGCCATCAGCTTCGACGACCCGTTTACCGGCGAGCGCAGGCAGTTCAGCAGCAAGCGGCGGCTGGCGTTTCCCTGAGCCTGGATCCGCGCCGGGCAGGCCGAATCTTTTCAGCAAAAAAAATGCGCCATCAAGGCGCATTTTTTGACCATTCAAACCCCTCAGGCTTTGATTTCTTTGGCCGTGATCTGGTACTTGAAATCGTCCGGCGCGTAGGAGTCAAAACGGCCACCGGCGTTTTCGGCCACCGGGTACATGAAGAAGCCCAGCTTTTCCAGTTTCGAGTGCGGCAACGCAATATCGTGCGCGGTGTTGAAGGCCATCCAGTTGCCTTCCCAGCCGCCGAACAGCGCCTGGTTCACAGGCGCAACCACCGGGTCGGTGGTGTTCTTGATCCAGTTCGCAGTTTCCAGGCGCATCACCTTGGCCACGTCGGCCGGGTCCATGGCCACCCAGCCGTAGCCCTTGAGAAACACCTCGGAGCGGCAATGCTGCGCACCCTTCAGGCTGGCCGGATTGCCGCCAAGCTCCTTGTAGCCGAAGGCCGAAGGCACCAGGCGAACGCCGTAAACATCGCGCGCGGGGATGCCCACCGAGCGGCACAGGCCGACAAACAAGGCGTTCAGGTCAGCGCATTTGCCGCCCAGGTTGCCGGTCTCCAGCATGGTCTTGATGTCGCCTTCGCCGCAGCCGCGCACCTTGGGGTCGCGGTAGGTGTTGACGACAATCCAGTCGTACAGCTTGCGGGTTTTTTCCACATCGGTCTTGGCGCCGGCGGTGGCTTTCAGCGCGGTCTCGCGCACGATGCCGTCGGTTGGTAAAAATTTGGTGGCCCGGGTGAAGTAATGCAGCGTATCGGCATCTTCATGCACCGCGGTTTTTTGCGCCCAGTCGATGGCGCGGCCCTGGGTTTGCACGCGGCTGGTCAGCTCGACAAAGGGCCGGGCCACGCCGGCGGGAAACTCGGCATACAACATCTTGGCGCCGTCCACCCCGTCGGTGGTCAGGTCGGTCGCGCCATTGCTGGAAAAGCTGTTGCCCTGCGAACGCTGGTAATCGCTGTTGACCGAAGGAATCGGCAGCCAGACCCTGGTCACGCCTTGCGGCTGGAGGATGTCCACGCGCGTTGTCACCTCGAAAGTGCGCCAGGCGCCGCTTTGCGGTGCAAAGTGGCCGCGAGCCGGCGTTTGCGCGAAATGAAGGGCAGGAAAGGTGGCCGCCATGGCGGCGGCAGCGGTATTTTTAAGAAAGGTGCGGCGTACGGTGGTCATCAAAAGAACTCCGGATGTGATGAAGTGACGTGACCGGGCATGAAAAGGTGCGCCGGGATGTCGATGCAGCCAGGAGATCTCCCGGCCAGCAGCAATTATCGTCCCAATTCAAAGGCCAGCCGTCACCGCGAAGCCTTCCTGCAGAGGTGCTGCGATGACCTACTTGCCGAGCAGCGCGTCAATCATCTGTCCCGCAGGGGCACCGGTCCAGTCCACTTCACCCTGCACGCGCTGCCGCGCCCGGCCATGGCGATCAATCAGGACCGTGGTCGGAAAGACCTTCACGCCCCAGGCCCGTGCAGCCTGCCCCTGCGGGTCGAGCAGCACCGGCAGGCTGAGCCCGGTTGACGACGCAAACTGCACGGCGCGGGTGGGGTGTTCCTTGAAGTTGAGCGCCAGCACCAGCAACTTGTCCGCGCCGTAAAGATCCGCCACCTGCTGCAGGGTCGGCATCTCGGCCCGGCAGGGTTCGCACCAGCTCGCCCAGAAATTGATGAGCACGGCACGGCCCTTGAGCGCTTCCAGGCGCCAGGTTTTTCCTGCGGTGTCCAGCGCCTGCAAGGGCGGCGTGGACCCCTGCCAGGGCGATACCGTGTAGGCCAGCTCCGGCGCGGCCAGCACGGGGCCGCCCAAGGCGCTGCTGGCGCCCAGGAGCAGCGCGTTCTGCAACAGCGAGCGCCGCGTGGTCATCGGATGAAAGAAAGAAGGCATGGTGGCGACCAAGCTTAGCAGGGCAGGCAATCCAGACCGCGGCGCAGGGAATGGATGAACACGCATCGGGGCATCGCGTCAGGGAAACCCCGAAGGGCACGCTTGCCAGCAAAGCGAAACAGTCCTACAAACGCGTCTTGCGTCCGTCCTTAAAGTTAAGTCACTCTTTTCGAAGTTTTCATTTTGAACCTCCCCCTGAATCTCGCCGGGCTCGCGCTGGCACCCGCCTCCCCCCAGTTCATTGATCGTTACAGCCCGGTGCCGGGCGGAACGGCGCCCAGTGCCGCAGAGGAACTCGCAGAAGGCCTGAGTGAGGTGAGCGCCCGTGTGTCGCCCAAGTACTTTTACGACGCGCTGGGCTCCAAGCTGTTCGAGGCCATCACGCAACTCGACGAGTATTACCCGACCCGCACCGAAGCCGGCATTTTCGAAGCAGCCCAGGGGCAAATCGCGGCCGCACTCGGCAGCGCCGGCATACGGCGGCCCTGCCTGATCGACCTCGGCGCCGGCAACTGCGCCAAGGCCACCCGCCTGATCCCGTCCGTGCAGCCGCGGCAATATGTGCCCGTCGATATTTCGGTGGCGTTCCTGCGCGAAGCGGCCGAGCAGGTGCAGAGCCTGTTTCCGGCGCTGGACATCGTCGGCGTGGGCATGGATTTCTCGGCAGGGCTGGTGCTGCCGCCTGAAGTCCAGCACCAGGACCGCGTGTTTTTCTATCCGGGTTCCAGCCTCGGCAACTTTTCACCCGAGCAGGCCCTGGGATTTTTGCAGCGCATTGCCGATCCGGCCCAGGGCGCGGCCCGCGGCCTGCTGCTGGG
>CAMLDT010000148.1 GCA_946479075.1 uncultured Polaromonas sp. | reverse complement strand
GCCTGGCGGTAACCGACGCAGCGCATGGACGGCAGGTCGGGAAACAGGTCGCCGCGTGCGCGCAGCGCTTTCACCTCGGCGATGAAGCCGCCGGCGAGCATGGCGTCGAAACGTTGTGCAATGCGATCATGCAGCCAGGCGCGGTCTTGCGGTTCAAGGCAAATAAGGGCTCCAGCCCTTGTTGGACGGGCGCTGGCAGCTCCTTTTTCGATAGCGTGCTGTGTCTGGAAAGACGACAGCGGCTGGCCGGACACACGAAACACCTCCAGCGCGCGGGAGATGCGCTGTGAATCGTTGGGGGCCAGGCGCGCTGCCGTGACCGCATCGACGCCCGCCAGTTCGGCATGCAGCGCCGGCCAGCCTTTGGCAGCGGCTTCGGCCTCGATGACCGCACGGGTGGCGGGGTCGGCCGCCGGCATGTCGTCGAGCCCGTCGCGCAGCGCCTTGAAGTACAGCATGGTGCCGCCGACCAGCAGCGGCAGCCGGTCGCGCGCACGGATCTCGCCGATCAGCCGTGTGGCATCCGCCACAAACTCGGCCGCGCTGTAGGCCTGCAACGGATCGCGGATGTCGATCAGGTGGTGCGGCACGGCGGCCAGTTCGGCGGCCGTGGGTTTGGCCGTGCCGATGTCCATGCCGCGGTAAACCAGCGCGGAATCCACGCTGATGATTTCCACCGGCTGCTGCGCGGCGATGGCCAGCGCGGCGGCGGTTTTGCCCGAGGCGGTGGGGCCGGCCAATCCGATCCAGCTCAATGGCGTCATGGTTGTTGCGGCAACGGCGCCGGCACCGGCTCACCATATTTTTGCACCAGCGTCCAGGCCGTCAGTGCAATGCACACGCTCCAGAACAGGATGCCGTGGGCCATCGGCAGCACAGTGCCGTCCATATGGGTGCCCAGCCAGCCGCCCATGGCAAAGGCGGCCAGCATCATCAAAAAGCCGTTGAGCGCCGAAGCCGCGCCGGCAGCGCCGGGGAAAGGGCTGACCGCGCCGCTCTGGCTGCAGGGCTGGTGCACGCCGTGCGCCAGGATGAACAGGTAAAACGGCAGCAGGATGGCCCAGACCGAGCGCACGCCGGCCCAGGCCAGCCCCGCCGTCAGCAGGCCGCCGGCCAGGGTCAGCACCGCTGCCATGGCCACGGAACGCCGCACGCCGAAACGCGGCAGCAGGCGCCGGCAGGCAAAGGTGCCGAGGATATACACAAACGACATGGAAAACATCACCAGGCCATAGTGCGTTTTGCTCAGGCCCAGCACCCCGATAAACACAAAGGAGGACGACGCGAGGAAGGTGAACAGGCCGCCGTAAGACGCGGTGGACAGCAGCGAAAAAGCCACAAAGGTCGGGTCGCGCACAATGGCCCACCAGGTGCGGGTCAGCATGCGCGGCTCCAGCGCGCGCGGATTTTTGAGGCCCAGCGTTTCCTGAAAGCGCAGGGTGATCACGCCCAGCGACACCGCGCCGAACACGGCCAGCGCCAGCAGGGCGGCGCGCCAGTTGAAGATATCCGACAGCAGGCCGCCCAGCGGCGCGCTCAGGCAGGCGATCACCCCCAGGCCGGTGAGTCCGCGTGACATGGCCCGCGCACCGGCCACCGGGGTGTAGAGGTCGCGCACGATGGCACGGGCGCACATCACGCCCGCGCCCATGGCGGCGCCCTGCACGGTGCGCCAGATGATGAGCAGCGCCATGGATGGCGCCAGTGCGCTGCCGATGGCGGCGATCACATAGGCGGACAGGCCCCACAGCAGGATGGGCCGGCGGCCGAAGCGATCCGACAGTGGCCCCCAGAACAGTTGCGACACGCCGAAAGCCAGCAGCAGCGCGCTGAGGGTGAGCTGGGCCTGTGCGATGGGTGCGCCGAAACCACTGGTCAGCGCGGGCAGGGCGGGCAGGTAAAGGTCGGTGGTGACGGGCTGGATACCCAGCAGCAGGGAGAGCACCAGCACCACCAGCGAGGGTGACATGGCGGGGGCGGCAGCGGGGGAGGAAAGGGCGGCGGGCGGGGTGGCGGACATTGATCTGAGGTTATCAGATTGGTCCGCGTGGACAGTGGCAGGGGCGGGCTTGAACGGGCGCGAAAACATGCTGCAGATGCGCCGCTCATGCCTGTGGAAACGTGACCTTTTTCCATGAGCCGCCGCGGCATGGCCAAAAACTGCGCGATGCATGCCATCGTGGAAAAATGTATGATATGCATCATGCGAAAAAACAAAATGAATGCCAGAACAGCAGCCAAGGAGGCTTCCCACGAGCGCATCGTGTCCGTGGCCGCGCGGGCCATTCGCCGCAGTGGCTACGGCGGCACCGGCGTTGCCGACATCATGAAGGAGGCCGGGCTGACCCATGGCGCGTTTTACGCCCACTTTGCGTCCCGCGAAGCGATGCTGGCAGAGGCGGCGGACCGTGCCGGTGCCGAAGCCAACGCGCTTGCAGCGCGTGTCGCCGCCGCGGCCCCACCAGATCAGGCATTCCAGGCGCTGATGCAGGCCTACCTCTCCAAAGCGCATCTGGAGAGCATCGAGATGGGTTGCCCGATTTCAGCTTTGGGTTCCGAAATGCCCCGGCAATCCCCCGAGGTGCGTCGTGCTGCCACGCGCCGCATCAAGGAGATGGTTGACCTCGTCGCCCGGCAGAGTCCGGACTGGGGGCAACCCGCTGCGCATGAGCGTGCACTGGTGTCAGTGGCCACCCTGGTTGGCACGCTGATCCTGGCCCGCGCCGTCGATGACGCCGTGTTGTCCGACGCCCTGTGCAGCGCAAGTTTGAAGCGCTTGGCCTCGCCTCAGCCCGCATCTGCCGACTGAGCTTTTTTTGCTCATTAATATGACGAACATCATTCCAAATGAGGAATTTATCCGGGCGTTGGTATGCCAGGCCGCGATTTTTTGACAAGGGAAATAACCATGCAAGCATTCATCGTTGAACGTTATGGAGAGCAGGACGCATCGCGCCTGGCGGAGGTGCCCATGCCGGAGCTGCGCGACGACGAGGTCCTGGTCCAGGTGCATGCCGCCGGCGTCAACCTGCTGGACGCCAAGATCCGCAGCGGAGAGTTCAAGCGCATCCTGCCCTACAAGTTGCCCCTTGTCCTGGGCCACGACGTGGCAGGCGAGGTGGTCAAGGTCGGGCGAAACGTGCACCAGTTCAAACCAGGTGACGCGGTTTATGCGCGGGTGGATGATTTCCGGATCGGCACGTTCGCGGAATTCGTTCCCGTCAGGGAATCTTCCCTGGCGCTCAAGCCCGCGGCCCTGACGATGGAAGAAGCCGCTTCCATCCCCCTGGTCGCCTTGACGGCGTGGCAGGCGCTGGTGCAGAAGGCCGGGCTGAAAAAAGGGCAGAAGGTCTTCATCCAGGCAGGCTCCGGTGGCGTGGGCAGCTTTGCCATCCAGCTGGCCAAACACCTGGGCGCCACCGTGGCCACGACGACAAGCACAGGGAATGCTGCGCTCGTCAAGGATCTGGGTGCGGACATCGTCATCGACTACAAGACGCAGGACTTCGAAGCGGTGCTGCGTGACTATGACGTGGTCCTGAACAGCCAGGACAACAAGACACTGCTGAAGTCCCTGCGTGTGCTCAAGCCGGGCGGAAAACTCATCTCCATCTCCGGGCCGCCTGATCCCGCCTTCGGCAGGGAGATCAAGGCCCCCGGTTTCGTCAGGCTGGTCCTGCGGCTGCTGAGTGCGGGTGTCCGCCGCAAGGCAAAACGTCTCGGGGTCGACTTTTCATTCCTTTTCATGAAGGCCAACGGCAGCCAGTTGCGCGAGATCACCCATCTCTTCGATGCGGGAGTTGTCCGTCCGGTGGTGGACCGGGTGTTCCCGTTTGCTGAAACCGGTTCGGCGCTGGCCTATGTTGAAGCGGGCCGTGCAAAAGGCAAGGTCGTCGTCAAGGTCAAGTGAGTCCGGTTTCCCTTCCCATCCTTCCATTCGTTCCATCCCTTCCACCCCTTTCATCTTTTCTGGAGTCTTCATGAAAATCGAAAATGCCGTCGTCCTCGTTACCGGTGCCAACCGGGGAATCGGCCTGGCCTTTGCCCGTTCATTGCTCGCCCGTGGTGCCCGCAAGGTCTACGCTGCTGCGCGCGACCCTGCGACCGTCACCCTGGCCGGTGTTCAGGCTTTGCAGCTGGACGTGACCAACCCTGAGCAGGTCGCCGCAGCAGCACGCCAGGCGGCGGATGTGACGCTGGTGATCAACAACGCGGGTATTGCCCAACCCGGCGGCTTTCTGGCGCAGGACAGCGAAGCCGTTGCGCGGCGCATCTTCGAGACCAATTTTTTTGGGGTGCTGAACATGAGCAAGGCCTTTGCGCCTGTCCTCAAGGCCAACGGCGGCGGCGCCTTGATCAACGTCCTGTCGGTCGCTTCATGGGTGAACGGCGGCGAGCTGGCGGCCTACTCGGCCAGCAAGTCCGCGGCCTGGTCGCTCACCAATGCCTTGCGCAGCGAACTGGCGGCGCAGAAAACCCGGGTGCTGGGACTGCACATGGCCTACGTTGATACCGATTTGACGCGCGGATTCGATGTCCCGAAGTCCAGCGCCGAGGAAATCGTCAGGCGCGCGCTTGACGGTCTCGAAGCGGGCGCTGACGAGGTGCTGGCCGATGAGGTCACGCTGCAGGTCAAGAACGGGATGACGGCGGCAAGGCCCAGTTATCTGCCGCAGGCGTCCTGAGCCCGAACCCGCTGCCTGGCGGAAGCTCTGGCGACGGCAAGCCCGGTATCAGGGCGTTGCGGAGGCTGCAAGCTTGTTCAGGCTGAACAGCTCCGCCAGCGCCTGCCGGTACTGCGCCTGGCCGACCGCATTGGTGTTGTGGTGCGAGCCGCCTTCGACCAGCACAAAACGCTTGGGTTCAGCGGCCGCTTCGTAGAGCTTGCGGCCGAGGTCCGGCAGGATCAGCCGGTCTTCACCGCCATGCACCACCAGCAGCGGCGAACCAATCTTGCCGACCTTGCGCGCGGCCTCGAACCGCTGGGTGATCAGCAGCGACACCGGCACCCAACCCCATTTCGACGTGCTGATCACGTCGGCAATCGAGGTGAAGGTGCTCTCGACGATGGTGCCGCTCTCGTCCTGTACCTGGCTCGCCAGGTCAATCGCAATCGGTCCGCCCAGCGAATGGCCGAAGACATAACGCGGGCGGTCCGGGTATTTTTTGGCCAGCCAGTCCCAGGCCGCACGCGCGTCTTCATAGGCGGTTTGTTCAGAAGGCAGGGCCGGCGTGCTTTTGCCGAAGCCACGGTAGTCCACGCCCAGTACCGAAAATCCCAGCTCCTGCATGCGGCGCATGCGCGGTGCCGAGCCCGTCACGTTAAAACGTGCGCCGTGCAGGTAAAGCAGCACCGGTGCCTGGGGCTGTTCGGCAGGTAGCCAGAGCCCGTGTAATTTGGCCGGTTCTTCGCCGCCGGAGCCGGCGGGCAGGGTGATCCAGACATCGTCCATGCCTTCAGCCGCGGCAAGTCCGCCGCTCCAGGTGCGGTCGCTCGGCTGGAAGATCCAGGCGCGCTGTTTTTCGTCGAGGGTGCTGCAGCCGGCAAGGACGGCAAAAGCGAGCGCCAGGACGAGGGAAGCGAAGAGGGTCCAGCGTTTCATGCTTGTGACTGAGCGACGGAAAGCGAAAAAGTTCGGAATAGCCAGAGTCTGCAGGTTTCGTGCCTGCTGCGCGTGTCGCGCGGGTGAAGTTGTGCAAATCCGCGAAAAGACCCTGAAACGAATCCGCGTGCGCGCCGCGCCCCGGCCCTTTCAGGCAAGGGGAGATAATCACAATTAACGCTTATGCAACCTGCTTTCCCTTCAAGTCTCGGTCTGCTTCAACCCGCTTTGCCGGGGTTTTGCCAGATCACTGATGCCGTCCATGGCCTGGCTTATTCATCAGGGGCGGACGAACGAGGCGCCATTTTCACGCGGCGCGAGGTGGTTGATTTCATTCTTGACCTGGCGGGTTATGACGCCTCGGCGCGGCTTTGCGACACAAGCTTGCTGGAGCCCTCGTTTGGGGCAGGAGATTTTCTGCTGCCGGTTGTTGAGCGACTGCTGCTGGCGCGCGAGCAGGCCATTGCCGCCGGCAAAACACCGCCTGATATTGCGCCCAGTATTCGCGCGGTTGAACTACACCGAGCCAGTTTTGATCAGGTGCGTGAAAAACTGCTGCGAATGCTTGACGAGGCCGGGTTTTCTTCTCGGGATGGCGTGGCGCTGGCAGATACCTGGCTGATTCATGGGGATTTTCTGCTTGCGCAACTGCCGAGTCGTTTTGATTTCGTTGTCGGGAACCCTCCTTATGTCCGCCAGGAATTGATCCCGGCAGCACTTCTTCAGGAATACCGCCGCCGTTTTCTCACCCTCTACGATAGAGCCGACCTCTACATTCCGTTCATTGAGAGATCACTCCGCTTGCTGGCCAAAGGCGGAAAACTCGGTCTCATTTGCGCGGACCGCTGGATGAAGAACCGCTATGGCGGTCCGTTGAGAGCCATGGTGTCCGAAGGCTTCCACCTCAAAGCCTATATCGACATGGTGGATACACCGGCCTTCCACGCGGATGTGGTGGCCTATCCGGCGATAACACTGATCGTCAACGAAGCCCCCGGCCCGACCCGTGTCGCTGCCCAACCGAGGATCGAGGCGGAAGCGCTCAAGACGCTCGCGCAAGCATTGAATTCTTCCGCACCGTCGCCGGACGTTCGCGAACTCCACAATGTTGTGTGTAAGGAAGAGCCGTGGGTGTTGCATACCTCGGAGCAGATTGATCTGGTTCGCCGCATCGAGTTGGCATTTCCGTCGCTCGAAGCGTGTGCTTGCAAAGTGGGCATCGGTGTGGCAACGGGGGCGGACAAGGTGTACATCGGATTGATGGACAAGCTTGACGTTGAAGACGACCGCAAGATTCCCCTGGCGATGACGCGGGACTTGGTGACGGGCCGGGTTGACTGGAAGGGTTACGGCGTCATCAACCCTTTTACAGATGAAGGGCCGCTGGTCGATCTGGCAGATTACCCGCGCTTAAAGCGTTATCTGGAAGCCCGCAAACCGGACATCGCGGGGCGTTATGTTGCACAGAAGTCTCCGGCCAACTGGTACCGCACGATTGATCGAATCACCCCCTCACTGGCCAAACGTCCCAAGCTGCTGATTCCGGATATCAAGGGCGAGGCGCAGGTGGTGTTTGAGCCGGGCGTGCTCTATCCGCATCACAACCTTTATTTTGTGGTGTCGGATACCTGGGATTTGCGCGCCTTGCAAGCGGTATTGCTCTCCCGTTTGACCAGGCTTTTTATTGCGACCTATTCGACCAAAATGAGGGGCGGATTTTTACGCTTTCAGGCTCAGTACCTCCGCCGCGTGCGCATTCCGCCTTGGGACAGCGTAGCGCAGCCCTTGCGCGAGAGGCTTGTGCAAGCGGCGGTCAATCTTGATTTGCCGGCCTGTGATGAGGCGGTCGCCGAGCTCTATGCATTGACCCCGCAAGAGCAGGACATGCTGGCGAAAAAATAACAGGATGGAATGTTCATGGCACTTGATCTGGCGAACTACGAGAAGAAAACAAAAGATGCGATCAAGGCTTTCTGGGGCAACCGCGAGAAAGCCATCAGGAAGCAGCTGGAAGCGGGGCGCATCGACCAGGGCGAGCGAGCGGGAGTCACGAATGGAAAAAATCTGGATGGTTTCGTTGCCTTGATCCTTGACCTCGTCAAAGCCAACGGTTTGGGGCACGCGGACATTCATCGGACGAGGGCCCTGGTCACCTTGCCAGGGTACTTTCGCCCGACCAAGCAATGGGATCTGGTGGTGATTCACAAGGGGCACCTGGTCGCGGCCATTGAGCTCAAAAGCCAGGTGGGTCCGTCGTTCGGCAATAACTTCAACAATCGCACCGAAGAGGCCCTGGGCACGGCCCATGACATATGGACGGCTTACCGTGAAAAAGCATTCGGCGAGCAGCCCAGGCCCTTCGTCGGGTGGTTGATGGTGGTGGAAGACGCCCCACGTTCCCGCATCGCGGTGAAGGACAAATCCACGCACTTCCCGATTTTTCCGGAGTTTGAAGGCGCGTCCTACCTGCAGCGTTACGACATCTTGTGCCAGCGCCTGGTCCTGGAACAGCTTTATACGAATGCGTCAGTGATCGCCACGCCGCGCAGCGGCGTGAAAACTGGCGCATACGCCGAAATGTCGGAGATGACGGGCATCAAGGCTTTTGTCCGGTCCTTCGCGGCGCACATTGCCGCTGAGGCCGCTCGTTAGCGCCCGCGCAAAAACAGGCCGTCTAGTTCGCGAATCGTGACCTGTCGCCAGGTCGGGCGGCCGTGGTTGCACTGGTCGGAGCGCTCGGTGGCTTCCATCTGGCGCAGCAGGGCGTTCATCTCGTCGATGGTGAGCTTGCGGTTGGCGCGCACCGCGCCGTGGCAGGCCATGGTCGAGAGCAGCTCGTTTTGCGCGCGCTGAATCACGGTGCTGGCCTCGTGCTGAGCCAGCTCGGCCAACACGCTGCGTGCCAGTTCGACCGCATCACCCTGGGCCAGGCTGGTCGGCACCGCGCGAACCGCCAGCGTGCGTGGTGAAAACGGCGTGATCTCCAGGCCCAGCGCTTTCAATGTCTGCTCGCTGGACTCGGCGGTAGCCACTTCCTGCGGCGTGGCGGCGAAGGTGGCAGGAATCAGCAGCGGCTGGCTGGCAATGCTGGCGGCCGCATCCATCTGGTTTTTCAGGCGTTCGTAGACGATGCGTTCGTGCGCTGCATGCATGTCCACAATCACCAGGCCCTGGGTGTTTTCGGCCAGCACATAAATGCCCTGCAGTTGCGCGATGGCGCGGCCCAGCGGCCAGTCGCCGGGCGGCAGGTG
>CAMLDT010000147.1 GCA_946479075.1 uncultured Polaromonas sp. | reverse complement strand
CTCGACCTTGGTGATGTTCTGGTCGTCCATGCGCTGGCGCGTGATGACGCTGATGGATTGCGGGGTGTCCTTCAGCGACTGCCCGGTCTTGCCGATGCTGACGGCGGGCACGGTGTAGGCACTGGAAGCGGCGGCGCTGTCGGTGACCGTGATCAGGGGCAGCGCCGCGGCCGGTGCCGGGGAACTGGGCTGGGCCCACAGCGGCGAGTGGCTGCCGCAGGCCAGCAGCAGCGCAGCCAGCGCGACCGGTTTGAGGTTGGCAGCCGCTATTGAATTCATAGCTGCATGCGCTTGACTGGCGGGGGCTGGAGGCTTGTTTTCCTTGAAATTCGGCGCGTGTGCAGACATCAGATTCCTTGAGAGGTGCATTTGAAAATTGGTGCTGGCTCAGCGTCCGCCTGGCCGGGCCGGGCGCCAGCTGAACCAGGCCATGGCCAGCACCGGCAGCCCCAGCGCCAGCCAGGACCAGGCATCGCCCCAGCCGCCGTCAGAAAACAGGGCGCTGAGCAAGCCGGTGGTGCTGAGCAGGCCGAACGCGAGGGGCCAGCCCCAGAGCTGCCAGAAGCGTGAATTCATCGCGCAGCCTCCGGCAGGGCAACGCCGGCTTCTGGCGCCAGGCTTTGCGGCTGCGGGCGTTTGAGCCACAAATACAGGCCGCTGCCCAGCACGATGATGGTGGCGATGTCCAGCAACGCCCAGAGAATCTGCATCGGCAGGCCGCCGTAGTCGCCAAAGTGCAGGGGCTGCGACACCAGCAGCGCCGTGAGGTACCAGGGCAATGCGGGGCTGGCGGTGACAGCGCCGGTGCGGGCATCGACCAGCACCGGCTGCAGCAGGCGCGCGGTGAGCGGCGTGTCACCGCGCAGGAACACCGTGTTGTGGTGCGGACTCGAAAACGCGGTGCCGGGAAAGGCGATGAAGGCGGTTTTCATGCCCGGCGCGCGGGTCAGTGCCGCTTCCAGCGCCTGCTGCAGCGGGCCGCGTTCGGCCGGCGGCACGGCCGGCTGGCCCTGGTAGGGCGCCAGCAGGGTGCTGAGCTGGTCGTGCTGCCAGTACTTGATGATCAGGTCGGCCCAGGTGTTGATCATGCCGGTGGCGCCCACCGTGAAGGCCCAGACCAGCGTCACGATGCCCAGCAGGTTGTGCAGGTCCAGCCATTTCAGGCGCGGCCGGCGTTCGCGCCGCACCGTGCCGAAATCGAGCTTGCGCATGAAGGGCGCGTACAGCACCACGCCCGAGACGATGGCCACCAGCAGCAGCAAACCCATGAAGCCGAGAAACAGCTTGCCCGGCAGCCCGGCGAACAGGTCCACGTGCAGCTTGAACATCACGTACATGAAACCTTCGTCGAACTTCGGCTGGGCCAGCACGGTGGCGTCTCGCGCATCGACGGCGACCGACTTGAAGTCCTCGGTCGGCGCCGGCGTCGGCGTCAGCGTGACAAACCAGAGCCGGTCGTCGTCTTCGGCCTGCGAGACGAACTGCACCACACGCCCGGGGTGCAGCGCCTGCGCCGTGGCGATCACGCGGTCCAGGCTGGCGCGTGGGGTGCCCGCGGGCATGTCCGGCGCCTCGACCTCGGTGCCCAGCAGGTGGCCGATCTCGTGGTGAAAAATCAGCGGCAGGCCGGTGAGGCACAGCAGCAGCATGAACACGGTGCAGACCAGGCTGGACCACTTGTGCACCCAGGCCCAAGCCTTGATTTTCCGGCTATTCATCGCGGCCCCGGTCCGCTGTGGCGGCGTGTCCGCGCGGTTTGCCAGCCAGGCTTGCCAGCCGGGTTGCTACAACTTTGGTAGCTGCTTGCGCCCGCCAGCCGTGGGCTGGAGGCATATTTCGCTCAAAAAAATAGGTGGGGGCAGACATCGTGAAACACAGGCTCAGGCAAATTGCTGGCTGGCTCCACGCTGCAGGGCGCGTCGGCTGGCGAGAGACTGTATCTTAACCGACAAATGAGAACCATTCGCGTTTAAGATGCAAATTTCCGCCTGAAAACAGGAGCGGGCGATGGCGTCCGCCGGGCTCACCCACAAAAAAGCCCGCCAGAGGCGGGCCGTGCGCTGCAAAAGGGGTGGGGCGGATCAGCTCATCTCGCCCATCTGGCTTTGCAGGTAGTTCTGGATGCCGACCTTGCCGATCAGCTCGATCTGGGTTTCCAGGAAGTCGATGTGTTCCTCGGTGTCGTCCAGAATGCCCTGCAGCAAATCGCGCGAGACGTAGTCGCGGACTTCCTCACAGCGCGCCATGCCGGCCTTGATGGTCGCCTGCGCGCCGGTTTCGGCCTGCAGGTCACACTTCAGCGCCTCCGGCACGTCCTCGCCGATCATCAGCTTGCCCAGGTCCTGCAGGTTGGGCAGGCCGTCGAGCATGAAAATGCGGTCCATCAGCTTGTCGGCGTGTTTCATCTCGCCGATGGATTCCTCGTATTCCTTCTTCGCCAGCTTGTCCAGGCCCCAGTGCTTGTACATGCGGTAGTGCAGGAAGTACTGGTTGATGGCGGTCAGCTCGTTCTTGAGCTGGGCCTGCAGGTGGCTGATGACTTGTGCGTCGCCTTTCATGGCATTTCCCTTGATGGTTGCGTTATCGGTCAGGCATTGTCGCCCGCGCGCGGTGCCAACTCAAGCATGTCCCCACACACGCGGTCTGCCTGCGTGTGAGTGTGATAACTGTTCGCATTGCGCCGGCTGTGCGGTCGCCACAAAAAAGCCCGCCAGGGGCGGGCTTTGGAAGGAAGGGCCTGTGACCTCAGTGCACGGTCGCCGGACTGCGAATCAGATAGTCAAACGCACCGAGGGCCGCCTTCGCACCGTCACCGGCCGCGATGATGATCTGCTTGAAGGGCACGGTGGTCGCATCACCGGCGGCGAAGACGCCGGGCACCGAGGTCTGGCCGCGCGCGTCCACGATGATTTCGCCGTGTTTGGACAGCTCGACCACACCCTTGAGCCAGTCGGTGTTGGGCACCAGGCCGATCTGGATGAACACACCTTCGAGCGGCACGGTTTTCAGCTCGCCGCTCGCGCGGTCCTTGTAGACCAGGCCGGTGACTTTCTGGTCGCCGGTGATCTCGGTGGTCTGCGCATTGGTGAACACCTCGACGTTGGACAGGCTTTTCAGCTTGTTCTGCAGCACGGCATCGGCCCGCAGCGCGGTGTCGAACTCGATCAGCGTGACGTGGCCGACGATGCCGGCCAGGTCAATCGCCGCTTCCACGCCGGAGTTGCCGCCGCCGATGACTGCCACGCGTTTGCCCTTGAACAGCGGTCCGTCGCAATGCGGGCAGTAGGCCACGCCCTTGTTCTTGAACTCGTGTTCACCGGGGACGTTGATGTTGCGCCAGCGCGCACCGGTGGAGATGATGATGGACTTGCTCCTGAGCGAGGCGCCGCTTTCCAGCTGGACCTCGATCATGTCCTTGCCCGCGCCGGTGTTGGGGATCAGGGCTTTGGCGCGCTGCAGATTCATGATGTCCACCTCGTAGTTGCGCACGTGTTCTTCCAGCGCATGGGCAAACTTCGGCCCTTCGGTTTCCTTGATCGAGATGAAGTTCTCGATGCCCAGGGTGTCCAGCACCTGGCCGCCAAAACGCTCGGAGGCCACGCCGGTGCGTATGCCCTTGCGTGCGGCGTACACCGCCGCAGCCGCACCGGCCGGGCCGCCGCCGACGATCAACACATCGAACGGATCCTTGGCGCTGATTTTTTTGGCTTCACGCTCGACCCCGCTGGTGTCGATCTTGGCGAGGATTTCTTCCAGGCTCATGCGGCCCTGGCCGAACTCGGTGCCGTTCAGAAAGACCGTGGGCACGGCCATCACCTGGCGCTCCTTGACTTCTTCCTGGAAGGTGCCGCCCTCGATCATGGTGGTGCGGATGCGCGGGTTCTGCACCGCCATCAGGTTCAGCGCCTGGACCACGTCCGGGCAGTTGTGGCAGGTCAGCGAGACATAAATCTCGAACTCGAAGTCGCCGTCGAGCGCGCGGATCTGCTCCAGCACCGCGTCTTCGACCTTGGGCGGGTAGCCGCCGATCTGCAACAGGGCGAGGATCAGCGAGGTGAACTCGTGGCCCATGGGCAGGCCGGCAAAACGCGGGCCGTGGTTTTCGCCAGGGCGGTTGATCGAGAACGAAGGTTTGCGGTGCGGGTCGTCGCGGCTTTCCGTCAGCTTGACCAGTGGCGAAGCCTCAGCGACGTCTTTGAGCAGCGAATGCACTTCGCCCGAAGCCTCGCTGTCGTCGAGCGAGGCGACGATCTCGATGGGCTGCGTGGCGCGTTCGAGGTAGGTTTTCAGTTGGGCTTTGGTGGCGTCGTCGAGCATGGCGGACTCACTTTCGGGGGCTGTAGCGTGTCAAAACGGGGCAAAAAGGGAACAAAAAAGCCCGGGTCACACACCGGAGTGTGTGAAGCGCCCGGGCTGGGACGGGGCAGGGAAGCGGTGAATAAGTTCTTGCGGATGTGCGGCAGCCGGATCGGGATGGGATGCAAGGCGGATTTCGCAGCCAATAGTTGACTATTGGCAAGAAATTCAACGCCGCAGACCGCCCGAGTCTGGCTGATCGCGCGCCGCAAAGGACTTGTTTAGCGCTTCCTCAGATCTTGCCGACGAGGTCGATGGACGGGGCAATCGTCTTGGCGCCATCGTTCCACTTGGCCGGGCAGACCTCGTTGGGGTGCGCGGCGGTGTACTGGGCGGCTTTGAGCTTGCGCAGGGTTTCCTTCACGTCGCGGGCGATCTCGTTGGAATGCACTTCGGCCGTCTTGATGATGCCGTCGGGGTTGACCACGAAGGTGCCGCGCAGTGCCAGGCCTTCTTCGGGGATAAACACGTCAAACGCCTTGGTCAGCACGTGGGTCGGGTCGCCGACCAGCGGGAACTTGGCCTTGCCGACGGCGGGAGAAGTCTGGTGCCAGACCTTGTGCGAGAAATGGGTGTCGGTGGTGACGATGTAGACCTCGGCGCCGGCTTTCTGGAATTCGGCGTAGTTGTCGGCGGCATCTTCGACTTCGGTCGGGCAGTTGAAGGTGAAAGCGGCCGGCATGAAGATCAGGACCGACCATTTGCCCTTCATGGACTCATCGGAGACGTCGATGAACTTGCCGTTGTGAAAGGCCGTGGTCTTGAACGCGGGGACTTGGGTGTTGATCAGGGACATGGTGATGGTTCCTCTAGGGGTTGCAAAAGTCGGAGAGAAGGTGACGAATTAATGTATCGACAGGGGATAGCGTAAAGGCAGATGGTTAATTAATCCAATTAATTGAATTTATTCAATTCATGTGATTTGACTATCGACGCCTGTCAATGATTGAGTCGAGCCAAGCCAAGGCGCTGCCGCTTGCCGGGATGGACGGTCAAATCGGCCGCCAGCCCTTGATGCACAAGCGCAAGCAGCTATCAAAAACAGAGCGATTCTGGCGTCTGCCTGCCGCCTGCCGGGTTCAGGCGGGCAGGGCGATGACCACCGCCGACTCATCTATCCGCGCACTGACCGGCGATTTGGCGGGGATGCGGCTGCCCGGCGCGGCAAAACCCACCAGTTGCAGCCCGGCGTCCAGCAGCATGGAGACTTCGTCCCCGGTGGCGCCGCGGCTGATGCGCACGGCCCGGCCGCTCAGCTGCTGGCCGGCCAGCGCCCCGGCACCGCCCGGGCTGACCAGCACCGCCGTGGCTTTGCACAGCGCCAGCACGCCGAGGCCTTTTTTCAGCCCCAGCAATTCGGCGCTGGCTTTGGTGATGCGTGCGACCAGCAGGGCGTCTTCACGCGGCAGGCGCAGGAACACGCGCACGGTCTGGCCTTTGGTTTCCAGCTTGTGGACGCTGCAGGGAAACTGGTTGCGCATGCTGGTGCGCAGGCCCACCGGAGACGCCGCCGCAGGCTTGTCCCCGGCAGCGTCGGCCAGCACCTGCTGTCGCGACGCCGCCAGGCGTTCGGCGACCGCCAGCAGTTGCCGTCCCGCATCGGTGAGCAGGGCGCCGCCGCCGCCTGCGCCGCCGACGGCCCGCTCCACCAGCACACCGCCGGACAGGTTGGTCAGCGTGTCGATGGCCTGCCAGGCCGCCTTGTAGCTGACACCGGCTTCCCGGGCTGCCTGTGAGATGGAGCCACTTTCGCCGATGAGCCGCAGGATCTCGATGCGTTTGTCAGCGGGCTCGTGGCCGAGGGCACTGCCGAAAGACAGCGCAGTGGGTGCGATTTTTTTCATGCGCTGATTGTGATGCGGGCGGCGGCAGGATGCGTTATTCTAAAATAGAATAGCGAAAATCACCGCCAACTCCCGGAGCGTTCATGACTTTCAAACCGCTGTCTTTTCTGCCCGCATGTCTGTTGCTGTGCCTGGCCACGCCGGCTTTTGCGGGTGATGTGCAGGTCGCCGTCGCCGCCAACTTCACCGCGCCCATGAAACTCATCGCCGCGGATTTTGAAAAGGACACCGGTCACAAGGCGGTCCTGTCCTTCGGCGCCACAGGCAAGTTTTACGCACAGATCAGCAACGGCGCGCCTTTCGAGGTTTTTCTGGCGGCCGATGACGAGACGCCGAAAAAGCTGGAACAGGAAGGTGCGGCCGTCAGCGGCAGCCGCTTCACCTATGCCACGGGCAAGCTGGCGCTGTGGTCGGCGCAGCCGGGCCTGGTGGACGGGCAGGGCGATGTCCTGAGAAAGGGCGGCTTCAGCAAGCTCGCGATTGCCGCGCCCAAACTTGCCCCGTATGGCGCGGCCGCCGTGGAAACCCTGACGCGGCTGGGCCTCATGGCGGCGCTGGAGCCCAAACTCGTCACCGGCGAGAGCATTGGCCAGGTTTTCAGCTTTGTCTCCACCGGCAATGCGGAGCTCGGCTTTGTGGCGCTGTCGCAGGTGTATGACAAGGGAACGATCAAATCCGGTTCGGCCTGGATCGTTCCCGAAACGTTGCACAGCGCGATCCGGCAGGACGCCGTGTTGCTGAACAAGGGCAAGGACAACGCTGCAGCCATCGCGCTGCTGGCCTTCCTGAAAACCGGCAAGGCCCAGGCGGTGATCCGCTCTTTCGGCTACCAGCCTTGAATCGGCTGACCCATCCCCATGCTTGACGCGGCCGGTTACCAGGCCATTGCGCTGACGGCCAAACTGGCCGCGACGACCACCGTGGTGTTGCTGCTGGCCGGCACGCCGCTGGCCTGGTGGCTGGCGCGCACGCGTTCCTGGCTTAAGGGGCCGGTCGGCGCGCTGGTCGCCTTGCCGCTGGTGCTGCCGCCCGTGGTGCTGGGTTTCTATTTGCTGGTGCTGATGGGGCCGCAGGGGCCGCTTGGTCAGCTGACGCAAGCCATGGGCTGGGGTCTGCTGCCCTTCAGCTTTGCCGGACTGGTGGTGGGCTCGGTGTTTTATTCGCTGCCTTTTGTGGTGCAGCCTTTGCAAAACGCCTTTGAAGCGATTGGTGAGCGCCCGCTGGAGGTCGCTGCCACCTTGCGCGCCTCGCCGCTGGACACTTTTTTGACGGTGGTGCTGCCGCTGGCGCGGCCGGCTTACCTGACTGCGGCCGTCATGGGTTTTGCGCACACCGTAGGCGAGTTCGGCATCGTGCTGATGCTGGGCGGCAACATCCCGGGCCAGACGCGTGTGCTGTCGGTGCAGATCTACGACCACGTCGAGGCGCTCGAATATGCGCAGGCGCATTGGCTGGCCGGCGGTCTGCTGGTGTTTTCTTTTGCGGTGTTGCTGGCGCTGTATGCCTTGCAGCCGGGCACGGCGCGGCGCCGAAAGCAGGGCACATGAGCGGCAGCGCGGGCGTGATTTCGGGAAAGTTTCGCCATCAGATGGGTGACTTCCTGCTCGATGTGGCCTTCGAGCTGCCCGGACGTGGCGTGACTGCCTTTTTTGGCGTGTCCGGGTCCGGCAAGACCAGCTTGCTGCGCTGCATTGCCGGGCTGACACGCGCGCAGGCCGGCCGATTGACGGTCCATGGCGAGGTCTGGCAGGACGATGACGCCGGCATCTTTCTGCCGGTGCACCGGCGGCCGCTGGGTTTTGTGTTCCAGGAAGCCAGCCTGTTCGAGCACCTGGACGTGCGGCGCAACCTCGACTACGGCCGCAGCCGGGTTCCTGCGGCGCAGCGCCGCGTTTCGCTGGAGCAGGCGGTGGAGCTGCTGGGCATCACGCCGCTGATGGGCCGGCGGCCCGAAACGCTGTCTGGCGGCGAACGCCAGCGCGTGGCGATTGCCCGGGCGCTGGCCACCAGCCCGCGCCTGCTGCTGATGGACGAGCCGCTGGCCTCGCTGGATCTCCAGCGCAGGGCCGAGGTGCTGCCGTACCTGGAAACGCTGCACAACGAGCTGGACATTCCCGTTCTGTATGTGAGCCATGCACCCGACGAGGTGGCGCGCCTGGCCGACCACCTGCTGCTGCTGGAGGCCGGCCGCATCACCGCCGCCGGCCCCACGCGGGAGCTGATGACCCGGCTCGACCTGCCGCTGGCGCACGGCGACGCGGCGGCCGCCGTCATCGAGGCGGCGGTGACGCACCTGGAACCCGCCTGGCAGCTCGCCCACCTGGCATTTGCGGGCGGCCAGATCAGCCTGCCCAGCCAGACCCTGCAGCCCGGCCAGCGCGTGCGGGTGCGCATCCAGGCGCGTGACGTCAGCCTGAGCCTGCAGCGGCAGGCCGGCAGCAGCGTGCTCAACGTGATGGCCGCTACCGTGACGGGTCTGGCCGACGACAGCCCGGGGCAAACCATGGTCAGCCTGGACGCCGGCGGCAGCACCCTGCTGGCGCGCATCACGCGCAAGTCGGCGGCGGCGCTGCAGCTTCAGCCGGGCAGCGCGGTCTATGCGCAGGTCAAGGGGGTGGCGGTGCTGGGCTGAGCTGGCTTGCTATCAAACAAGGAGCTGCTCGCGCCCGCCCGGCAAGGGCTGGATGTCGATTTGATCAAGAAACATCGAGCTTGCCAGGTCAAAACACCGGGCCGGGGCTGGTTTGAT
>CAMLDT010000146.1 GCA_946479075.1 uncultured Polaromonas sp. | reverse complement strand
TGCTGGTCAGCATCGGGCTGGCCCTGCTGGCACTGTCGTTTGCGCTGATGCTGACCGTCACCCTGGCCAGTGCCATCTGGGTGCTGGTGCTCTGGGCCATCCTGGGCCGCATCGGCCTGGGCTTCATCCTGCCCTCGCTGAACCTCGGCTCGCTGCGGGCCCTGGGGCCGGACCTGATTTCGCAGGGCTCCAGCGCAATCAATTTTGTGCGCATGCTGGGCGGCGCCATCGGTGTCAGCCTGTGCGGCATCGTGCTGGAGTGGCGGCTGTCGGCGCATGGCGATTCGCTGGCGCAAACCGCCAGCAGCCCGGCGCGGCTGGCGGCCTTCAACGAGGCTTTTTTGATGCTGGCGGCGCTGTGTGTGCTCGCCATGCTGGCCGCCTGGAGGCTGCGCCCCCCGGCCAGTCCCCCTTCTGCGACAGAAAGCTGAAACCATGTGCCAGCTTCTGGGCATGAACTGCAACACGCCGACCGACGTGACCTTCAGCTTCACCGGCTTCGCGCAGCGTGGCGGAAACACCGACCACCACAGCGACGGCTGGGGCATTGCATTTTTTGAAGGCGGCGACTGCAGCGAAAGCGACCGCGGCCTGCGCCATTTTGTCGATCACCAGTCGGCCAGCGCCTCGCCAGTGGCCGAGCTGATACGCCGCTACCCGATCAAAAGCCGCAACGTGATCGCCCACATCCGCAAGGCCACCCAGGGCCGGGTGGCGCTGGAAAACTGCCACCCTTTTGTGCGCGAGTTGTGGGGGCGCTACTGGGTGTTTGCCCACAATGGCGACCTGAAAGATTTCAACCCGCGCCTGCACGGCAGCTTCCGGCCGGTCGGCAACACCGACAGCGAACGCGCCTTTTGCTGGATCATGCAGGAGCTGGCCAAGTCGCATGCCGGTGTGCCCGACATCGCCGAACTGACGCTGACGCTGCGCGAGCTGGCGGCGCAAATTGCGCCGCACGGCACCTTCAACTTCCTGCTGAGCAACGGGCTGGCGCTGTGGGCGCACGCCTCCACCAGCCTCTACCACGTGGAGCGCAAACACCCTTTCTCCCACGCCACGCTCAGCGATGAAGACCTCAGCGTCAACTTTGCCGAACAGGCCGCGCCCGGCGACCGCGTGGCCGTGGTGGTGACCGCACCGCTGACCACCAATGAGGCCTGGCAGGCCTTTGCGCCGGGAGAGTTGCGGGTGTTCGAGGGTGGCGCGCTGCGCGCCTGATTGCTATTAATTCAGGAGCTGCCAGCGCCCGCCAGACAAGGGCTGGAGCCCGATTTGATGCTTGCTCTGAGGTTTACCGAAGCGCCGCCTCCAGCGCATCGACAAACATCGCCGCCACGTCAAAGCCGGTCTGCTCGAAAATTTCCTGAAAGCAGGTCGGGCTGGTGACATTGATTTCGGTCACGTAGTCGCCGATCACGTCCACGCCGGCCAGCAACAGGCCGCGCGAGGCCAGCACCGGGCCCAGCGCCTCGCCGATCTCGCGGTCGCGCGCCGACAGCGGCTGCGCCACGCCCAAGCCGCCGGCAGCCAGGTTGCCGCGCACCTCGCTGCCCTGCGGAATGCGCGCCAGGCTGAAAGGCACCGGCTTGCCGCCTATCACCAGCACCCGTTTGTCGCCCTGGCTGATCTCGGGCAGAAACTTTTGCACCATCACGCTTTGCGCGCCATCGCGGTTCAGCGTTTCGGTGATGCTGCCCAGGTTCAGGCCGTCTTCCTTCACGCGGAAGATGCCCATGCCGCCCATGCCGTCCAGCGGCTTGAGGATGATATCCTTGTGTTCGGCGTGAAAGCGCTTGATATCGGCCGCGCTGCGTGTCACCAGCGTCGGGCCGCTGAACTGCGCGAATTCGAGGATGGCGAGTTTTTCCGGGTGATCACGCAACGCGCGCGGCTTGTTGAAGACCCGCGCGCCTTCACGCTCGGCTTGCTCCAGCAAATGGGTGCTGTAAAAAAACTCGCTGTCGAAGGGCGGGTCCTTGCGCATCACGATGGCATCGAAGTCACAGAGCTGCTCGCGCTTCGCCGGCTCGGCGCTGTACCAGTCGGTGGGGTCGCCGGTCAGCGTGATGCGCTGGACCGTGGCCGTGACCTTCTCGCCGGTCTGCCAGCGCATGTCTTTGGGTTCGCAGCTGGCCAGTGTGTGGCCGCGCCGCTGCGCTTCGCGCATCATCGCAAAAGTGGTGTCCTTGTAGATCTTGAAGGAAGCGAGGGGATCGGCGACAAAAAGAAGGTGCATGAACGGCTCAGTCGGTAATGGAAGGCTGACGGTATTGTTGTACAAATAGCGCCAGCGCGCCGGCCACCACGCCCCAGAACGCGGAGCCGACCCCGGCAATCGTCACGCCCGACAGCGTCACGAGAAACGTGATAAGCGCCGCCTCGCGGTGCGACTCTTCACGCACCGCCTGCGCCAGACCGCTGCCCATCGTGCCCAGCAGTGCCAGCCCGGCAATCGCCACCACCAGCTCTTTCGGAAAAGCGGTGAGCAGGCCAGTGACCGCCGCACCGAAGACGCCGATCAGCACATAAATCGCGCCGCAGCACACCGCTGCGGTGTAGCGCTTGCGCGGGTCTTCATGGGCTTCGGGACCCATGCAGATGGCGGCGGTGATCGCGCTGAGGTTCAGTGCAAAGGCACCGAAGGGCGCCAGCACCAGCGTCGCCAGGCCGCTCAGCGTGATGATTTTCGACACCGGGATGCCGCCATCCGGCGCATCCGGGCCATAACCGGCGGCGCGTATCGCAGCCACACCCGGCAGGTTCTGCGAAGCCATGGTCACCACAAACAGCGGCAGGGCCAGGCTGACCATGGCCGGCAGCGTGAACTGCGGCGCCACAAACACCGGCAGCGCCAGCGAGAAGGTCATGGCCGACCAGGCCATGTCGCCGCGCAGGGCCACAAACACGATGGCGCCGGCCAGGGTCAGCACCACCGCATAACGCGGCAAAAACCGCTTGCCGAGCAGGTAAATGGCCAGCATCAGCAACACCAGCGGCAGCGCCGTCTGCGCGGCCGCAAAGGCCTGCAGGCCGAAACGCGCCAGCACGCCGGCAAGCAATGCGGCGGCAATCGCCATCGGGATGCGGTTCATAAGCCTTTCAAACCAGCCGGTCACGCCGAACAGGGTGATCAGCGCGGCGCAGGCCATGAAGGCTGCGACGGCCTCGCCCATCGAAAAGCCGCCCGCCAGTCCGGCCGTCGCCAGCACCGCCGCACCCGGCGTGGACCAGGCGACCATCACCGGCTGCTTCAGCCACAGCGACGGGATCGCCGAACACAGGCCCATGCCGAGACCGAGCGCCCACATCCACGAGCTGATCTGCGCCGGCGTGGCGCCAAAGGCCTGCGCCGCCTGGAACACAATCGCCACCGAGCTGGTGAAGCCCACCAGCACAGCCACAAAGCCGGCGGTGAAGGCGGAGAGTTTGAGGTCCTTGAAAAACTGCATGCCGCCGATTTTGGCAGCTTGGCGGCCCATGCGCCGCCAGCGTCAGCGCTCCACAGCGGGCGGCGCTTCAGAGCGGCCGGCGCCGTGCAAACCGGACCACCGTGACGCCAGCCCGGGCCTGGCGCACCGAAGGCATCACCAGCACGCAGTCGTCGTAAGGTGTGATCACCGGCTCCGCGTCGTTCCAGCCAATCACGGTGCCTGTATGTTCTATCAACTCCAGCCCCTGGAAGGCGGTGGTGAACCGGAATCGGTCGCTGCGCGCCACCACCGGGCCGGTGACTTCCAGCACCCACTGCTGCGCGGCGTCAGGCTGGCGCCAGCCCGGCAGCAGGCCTGGCAGTGCCTCGCTGTCCACCACATCCGCAGCCGCCAGGAAGCGCGTACACATGTCCTGCGCCACCACCCGGCTGATCAGGTCGCCGTGGAAACCGCACTCCAGCAGCAGCGCACACCCTGCCGCGGGCGCGCCAGCCCCACCCTGCGGATCCGGCTCACCAAAGCGGCCGAAGTCGCGCATGCGCACCCCGTCCTGGTGGCCGGCATCCACCACCACATGGGCCGGTGCACGCAGGCGTTTGGCGAGGGCCAGGTTGCGCGGTTGCATGCCAGCCAGCAACAGCGGCGCGCCGCGTTCATGCATGGAATGCAGGTCCAGCAAGCAGTCGGCTTGCTCGACAAAGGGCCGCAGCTCGGCGGCTCGGCGGCGCTCCAGCGTGTCGCCGCGCTCCATGCGCTCGACGGTCCATTGGCGGTTCAGGTCTTCATCGACAAACCGCGAGTCGTCATGGCGGGCCGGATCAAAGCGGTCAAAGGCCGCCAGGTTGCACAAGGCCAGTGTCAGCTGGCCGCGCCGGGGCCGCAAACCGGCTTCAAGCAAACCCTTGACGGCCCACGCGCCGCACAACTCGTTGCCGTGCACCAGCGCACTGATCAGCACCGAGGGGCCGGGCTGGCCGGCGTCAAAACGCCAGACCCCTTCCACGCCGGTATTGCCGGCGCGCCAGGCCGAAAGATCCGGCACCGGAAGTTCAAATGCGGCCCCTTCAATCATTCGTGATCTTGGCGTGGTCGATGATTTTTTTGTACTTGGCTGTCTCTGAACCGAGAAAGCGGACCAGATCGACATTGGACTCGGCCACGGTGGAGCCGCTGTCTTCCAGCTTCTTGCGCAGCTCGGGCGACTGCATGGCTTCATCAAAGGCTTTTTTCAGGCGCAGCCGGATCGGCTCCGGCAGCCGGGCCGGCGCCATCAGTGCAAACCACACGCCGATGTCCACGCCCTTGAGCTTGGGGTGCTCTGCCAGGGCCGGAATATCGGGTGCGACCTCGGAACGCTTGGCTTCCGTCACGCCCAGCGCAATCACTTTGCCGCTGCGGATGTGCGGCAGGCCGCTGGACAGCACAAACACGCCGAAGTCGATGTTGTTGCCCAGCAGGTCGTTGGTCAGCGGCGCCACACCGCGATAGGGAATGTGGGTCATGAAGAGGCCGTCCTTTTCCTTGACCATCTCGCCGGCCAGATGCAGGGCCGTGCCGACGCCGGAGCTGCCGTAGCTGAAGCGCCCGGGGTTCTTCCTGACCAGGCTCAGGAACTGGTCCACATTCTTGACGCCGGACTTCTGCGACGCCACCAGCACCATGGGCTGCGAGGCGATCAGCCCGATGGGCGTGAAGTCCTTGAGCTGGTATTTGACCGCGGGGGAAACCAGCCGCGTGATGGCAATTTCATTGTTGGCGCCTGCCAGCAGGGTGTAACCATCGGGCATGGCATTGGCCACCTTCTGGGCGCCGATGGCGCCGCCGGCGCCGCCGACGTTTTCGATCACCACCGGCACACCGAGCCGTTTGGACAGCTCCTGCCCCAGGGTGCGGCCGGTCAGGTCGGTGCTGCCGCCGGGCGGGTAAGCGACCACGATGGTGACCGGTTTGTTCGGGTAGCTGTCGGTCTGGGCCGTCGCGGAAACCGGCGCCAGCAGCATGAGCGGGGCCACAACGGCCGCGCAACGCAGGAACTTGGAAGTGATCATGGCAAATCCTCGGGTGTAAAAGTCAGCCCATTGTCGGGAGGACCTTGCCATGTCTTGTGCCCATGAAGCACAAACTTGTGCTTTTTCAGTCAGCCTGTTCAGCCGCTCTTTTCAGCCGCTCTTTTCAACCGGCTTCCAGCCTGCGCCAGAGGTTTTCGGCCAGCGCAGGCAGCCGGCGCTTGGGGCGGTACATGCGTGCTTCAAAGCCTATTTCCAGCTGCTTGCCGCCCAGGCAGGCGAGCTGCCCGGCTTTCACGGCGCCGGTCACCATGGACCACGGCAGCCAGGCCACGCCCAGGCCCTTGAGTGCATATTCAAACAGGGCATCGGCCGAGTCACACTCCACCACTCGGCGCAGGTCCGGCGCGTCCGGGTGGTTGGCCAGGTGGTCTTCCACCAGGTGGCCCAGCGCCAGCGTCCCGGCATAGGACAGATACGCCGTGGGGTGGCCCGGCGCGAACCGGTGTTTGCCCTGGCCATGCGCGTTGATCCGCGTCACCGGGACCAGCCGGTCCTGCCCCAGGGTCAGGTGGCTGTATTGCCGCGCATTGAGTTGCACCGCCAGCAAGGGGTGGTGGTAAGTCAGCATGAAGTCGGCCTCCCCGCGCTCCAGCAGCTGGGCGGTCTCGGACAGGGCCCGCGTCAGGATGCGCAGTTCGCCGCCGGCCTGCGCCAGCACCGGCTGCAGCTTGACCAGCCAGTCGGCCACCATGGTGCGTGCCAGGGTGCGGCCAGTGGCCAACCGCACCACACCCTCCTGGCGCCCGACCACCCCCAGCAATTCTTCGCGCGCATGCCCCAGCTTGCGCATCATCTGCTGGGCGTTGTCGAGCAGGCTGGTTCCGGCGGCGGTCAGGGTCACCGGGCTGCTGCCCCGCTCGATCAGCGGGGTGCCGGCCCAGGTTTCCAGCGCCTTGATACGCCGGCCAAAGGCCGGGTGGGTGACATTGCGCAGCTCTGCGGCGCGGCTGAAATTGCGTGTCTGCGCCAGCGCCACCAGATCTTCCAGCCATTTGAGCTGCATCGGGAGTTCCGCTCTGGCTGTCCCGGCTTCAGCTCCGCGCCGCCTGAAGCAGGTCCCGCGTCCTGATGGCTTCGCGCCGCGCCGCCTCGGCAAAGTCATCGCCGGAAGACGCATAAATGATGGCGCGCGAGGAGTTGACGATGATGGGCGCGCCAGGCCGCCAGCCGGCCTTGACGGTGGCCACGGCGTCGCCGCCCTGCGCACCCACGCCCGGAATCAGCAGCGGCAGGGTTGGCGCCACGGTGCGCACGCGCTCGATCTCGGCCGGGTAGGTCGCGCCGACCACCAGGCCCAGCTGGCCGTTGAGGTTCCACGGCCCTTGTGCCAGCCGCGCCACGTGTTCGTACAGCAGGGGCTGGCCTTCGACCGAGGCAAAACGCTGGCTCTGCAAATCATCGCCGCCGGGGTTGGACGTGCGGCACAGCAGGAAGGCGCCCTTGCCCTCATGCCTGAGATAAGGCGCGACCGAATCGAAGCCCATGAAGGGCGACAGCGTGACCGCATCGGCGCCATAACGCTCGAAGGCCTCAACGGCATATTGCTCGGCGGTGCTGCCGATGTCGCCGCGCTTGGCGTCGAGAATGATGGGCACCTGCGGCGCCACGCGGCGCATGTGTTCCATCAGGCGTTCAAGCTGGCCTTCGGCGCGGTGCGCGGCAAAGTAGGCGATCTGCGGCTTGAAGGCAATCGACAGATCGGCCGTGGCATCCACAATGGCGGCGCAAAAGTCGTAGATCTTGTTGGCGTCGCCCTTGTAGCGGCCGGGAAACTTCAGCGGGTCCGGGTCCAGGCCCACGCAGAGCATCGATTGGTTCGTGCGCTCTGCCGCGCCCAGCATCTCAAGGAAAGTCATGCGGCATTTTAAGGCCCCCACCTTCGCTCACTGCGTGCAGCTCCCTGCCCCCGTGGGAGCTCCGCTTGCCTTGATCCTGCCGAAGGTGCGCCGGAGCGCTGCAACATTTCGCCGTTGCCCGGACAATAGCGCCACCCTTCACCGTTCCTTCCCTCCTCCTCTTCTTCTCTCCCCCCCCGCATGCAACTCTCCCGACGTCAACTCATCATCCTGGTCCTGCTGACACTGTCCTGGGGCCTGAACTGGCCGGTCATGAAACTGGGCATTGCCGATTTTCCGCCCCTGACCTTTCGCGCGCTGTCGATCTGGCTGGGGCTGCCGGTGCTGGGTCTGGCGATGGTGGCGCTGAAGGTGCCTTTTTTTGTGCCGCGCGACAAGTTCCGCGAGCTGTTCTGGCTGGCCTTTACCAACATGTTTGTCTGGCACGCACTGATCATCGTGGCGCTCAAACACCTGAGCAGCGGCCGCGCTGCCATTCTGGGCTACACCATGCCGATTTTTTCGGCGCTGCTGGGCGCCTGGTTTTTCGGCAACAAGCTGACAGCGCGCAGCTGGGCCGGCGTGGGTGCGGCCGCGGTCGGCGTGTCGCTGCTGCTGTGGCACGAGCTGACCAACCTCAGCGGCGCACCGCTGGCCGTGTTGTGCGCGCTGGTGGGCGCGGCGACGTGGGCGCTGGGCACCCACAAGCTGCGCAACACCACCATGCCCGTCGCCACGCTGACGATCTCCTTCTGGATGACGGCCATGACGGCGGTGGTGCTGAGCGGGCTCAGCCTGCTGTTTGAAATGCCGCAGTGGAAAGCGCCGAGCGCCACAACCTGGTGGGCCATCGCTTACAACGCGGTGCTGATCTTCGGTTTTGCGCACGCCGCCTGGTATTTCCTGGCGCGCAGCCTGCCGCCGGTGGCCTCGTCACTGAGCGTGATGATGATTCCCATCCTCGGCGTGTTTTCCGGCGCGCTGGGCCTGGGCGAAGTGCTGCACTGGCAGGACTGGACCGCCGTCGTGCTGATGGTGGTGGCGATTGGCTCGGTGCTGGTGCCGGGACGGGTCGACAAAAAAACAACCTGACAGCGGCGAGGCTGCTGTGGAACAGCAGGGAGGAACAGCAGGAAGTTATGCCGAGCGGACGACCGTGGGGGCCACGCTCATGGCCAGACACAAATCATCCCAGGCCTTGGCCTTGTCGCCCAGGCTGCGCAGCAGATAGGCCGGGTGGTAACTGACCACCACCGGCACGCCGAGGTAGCTGTGCACCTGGCCGCGCAGCTTGCCGAGCGGGATTTTCTGCAGCTCGGGGACGCTGTCCTGCAGCAGCGACTGCGCCGCGAACTTGCCCAGCGCGAGGATCACCTTCGGCTGCAGCAGCTCCACCTGGCGTTTCAGGTAGGGCTCGCACTGCGCCACTTCTGAGGGATCGGGGTTGCGATTGGCCGGCGGGCGGCACTTGAGCACATTGGTGATGAACACGTTTTTCGCCACGCCGGGCCGCACCGCGTCGTCGTTGCCGCGCTGCAGGCGCATCGCCAGCAGCATGTTGTCGAGCAGCTTGCCGGCCTGGCCGACAAAAGGCTCGCCGGCGATGTCCTCGTTTTCCCCCGGCGCTTCACCGACGATGAGCCAGTCCACGCTGGGCGCACCC
>CAMLDT010000145.1 GCA_946479075.1 uncultured Polaromonas sp. | reverse complement strand
GGCGTGTCGCCCGAAGAACATGACTGATCACGCGCGCAAGGCTGGGCACATGTGTTGATGTCTGGCTGCACCCGCGCAGTCACCAGGACCAGAATGAAATCCATGCAGACACGCTTCCGTTCTACCCTAAGCGCGGGCTTGCCCTGTGTTCCGGCGCTGCTGCTGTCCGCCGCCCTGACGGCTTGTGCCACGGCACCGGCAGCCGACCCTGCGCCGTCCACACCCACGCCCGCAGTGAGCGCCCCGCCGCCGGCGGCTTCGGGCGAACTGGATCAAAACCAGCGCTTTGCCCGCTGGGTGGCTGACTTCAGCACGACGGCACGCGCCGCGGGCATCAGCGATGAAACGCTGCGTCTGGCCTTCCATGACATCCGTTTCATCCCGCGCGTCACAGAACAGGACGGCGCACAGCCCGAGTTCACCCGCGCCGTCTGGGACTACCTCGACAGGGCGGTGTCGGCGCAGCGCGTGGTGCGCGGCCAGGATCGCTTGCTGCAGGCGCGGCCCGCGGCGGATGCCGCTGCTGCACGTTACGGTGTGCCAGCCGAAATTCTGGCGGCGATCTGGGGCATGGAGAGCAACTACGGCAGTTTCACCGGCGACATCCCGACGATTGACGCGCTGGCCACGCTGGGCTTCGAAGGCCGGCGTGAAGCCTGGGCGCGCAGCCAGTTGCTCGCCGCGCTGAAAATTCTGCAGAACGGGGACATCCCGCGCGCGCAAATGATCGGCTCCTGGGCCGGCGCCATGGGCCAGACGCAATTCCTGCCCACCAACTTTTTGGCCTATGCGGTGGATGCCGACGGCGACGGCCGGCGCGACATCTGGGGCAGCCTGCCCGACGTGATGGCCTCGACCGCCAACTTCCTCGCACGCTCAGGCTGGCAGGCCGGCCAACCCTGGGGACAGGAAGTGTATTTGCCGCAGGGCTTCGACTACGCGCTCGCCGACGGCGAACAGCGGCGCCCAGCCTCGGCGTGGGCTGACATCGGCGTGCGCTCGGTGGACGGCTCAGCGCTGCCGGCCATCGCCGACGCCGCCATCCTGCTGCCCGCCAGCGCGCGCGGTCCGGCTTTTCTCGTCGGCCCGAATTTCCGCACCATCTTGCGTTACAACAATTCCACCAGCTACGCACTTGCGGTTGGCCTGCTGTCACAAGCCCTGGCCGGTGGTCCCTCTCTGCAGGCCGCCTGGCCGCGCGATCTGCAGCCCCTGTCACGCAGCCAGTTGCTGGCGCTGCAGACCGCGCTCAACACCCGCGGCTTCGACAGCGGAACGCCGGACGGCGTGGTGGGTCCGGCGACGCGCAAAGCAATTCGTCGGTACCAGCAGAGTGTGGGATTGGCGGCGGACGGGTATCCAACGCTGGAGTTGCTGCAGAGGCTGCAGTGACCCTAGCAAGGCGCACTTTGAGGCCGTGACCACCTTGGTATCCCATTCAACCACCAGCTATATCTATATCCCATCGGCGATCCACCGCGTCTCCATATTCATATCATTCCGGGCATTCCAATTTTGCACAAACCGATCTGCCCAAAGTTCGACGATACATTGAGACCCAGATAGCTCAGGTAGGCAGCGGCCCCTACGCCGTAGGGCTGGCAAACTGAATAGACTTGAAAGCCCATCACATTGCCAATGCCTAATTGAAGGTATCCACCTATTGTGGGATTCCCTGGATCTTTTACTTCAGCGGAAATCACGGTCTTTGGAGCTCTCCACCAAGAGATGTCCTTACTTCGCTGTTGGCGAAACTCGTCAATGTTCCTTGCTATGCGCTCTTTGTCAGTCCCCAAGAGCAAGAAAAAATCATCTACTTGGTTTTCACCATGAACTGTCAATCGGTATTTGAGTTCGCCCGGCTCATTGACAGGCGAAAGATGATAAATCTTTTGCTGTTTTTCCGACGGGCAATAGCCGACTATTGCGACCTCGCATAGTGCTCGGTCTCCCGCAGTAACGCCAAGCTCCTTAACGTACATATGCAACATTTCGAGGGCGAATTTTGCGATGTCGTCGAACACAGGTGGGCCGCCGAGGGAGATCAGATGAGCAAGGCAAGTGGCCAACGCCGAGTTAAGTGTTAGTCCAACAAGCGAATTGCCGGCGTATGCAACGCCGATAGTCCCGTTAAAAATCGGCAGATTGAAGAAGCCGTCACGGCCTGCCGCAAAGCAACGAATCGGCAATGCAAAAATCTTGGGGCTGGATTCGATCAGTGTCGTTGAGTTAGATGCTGATACTCTGCTGTCTCCACAGACCCAAATTGACGTGTGCGAAGACTCCCTATTGAACCAGCAGGCGACAGTCGTCATATTTGAAAAGTCTAGGGATTCAAATCAGCGCCACCGGAGGCGGTCCGCTTGAAGGATTAGGCGCTACGTCGAATCACCGCCAACGTAGCAACAGTAGGAAGCGGCTTTCCTCGGTGAAGCATCCGATGGCAGTTAGAACAAACGAGCGCGAGGTCGGAAACTCTGGTCTTCGTCTTGCCATCGAGTTTTGAAACGGGGATCTTGTGGTGCGCCTCAATGAAACCTTCACCATGAGCTCCGAACCTGTGCGCAAAGTCGAACCGGCATACCTCGCACTCGAGCTTGCCAGTCTTCAATAAGCGCAACCGTTTGGCCCTGCGAGTGAGCGCTGAGTCACGCTCTCTCGCGTGGTGAAGCTTGAACTTCTTCACACCCTCGGGAAACGCAGACTCATCATCGTCGTTCTTCGTTGTGACCTTTTGTGCTGGGACATGGCGCCAGATCACTTTTCGTTCATTGCCCCAACCTTGTTTCGCGGTAACTTTACCCTCACCCAGGGGTGATGCCAAAAATCTAATGACTTTCCGCTTCTTGTCGGTACCTGCCTCGTGGTAAATGTCAATGATCGTGCCGCCCTTGTGAGAGGGTAGATTCTGGCCGCGATGCACGTAGACCATTCCACCAACAATCGATTCAGCAGTATTTGGACCAATGACCCAGTATCCTGTTTCCCACTCGCGCCGATCACGGCTTACGCACCTGAGAACCTGCTTTCTCTCATCTTTCTCAACGACGTGAATGTCTTCAGCGATACGTGGCATATTTCCGCCCCTCGGTTATGTGTAAGGCTCAACTCTCGTTTCTCCCGCAAAAACTGCGGATAAAACTCTCCTGCGGTCAGATAGAGCGGCTTAGGTGTGAACCCCTTTCTTTTATATATCAAGAATTCAATCCGCCTGGATCCCATTGTCCTTCACCACCTTGGCCCAAGTATCGATCTGCTTGTCGATGAACACGCGCGCCGAGTCTGACGTGCCAACAGATGTCACGGCTTGAGCTTGCCGGCAACACCCAGCCCGTCATGACAAACTGTCCACCTGACGCAAAGCCAGCAACTCCTGCATCAATACCAACAGCGGCAAATGCTCAATGCCCCCTGACATGGGAAATGTGGCATTGGCACTGCTGACCACGATGCGGCGCGTGGCTGCCACGTCATCGCATGCCAGGTGGAAACCCCTGCTCACCGTAGGAGCGCTGGAGCGCTTGATTTCCACGGCCCAGACCTTGTTGCCGGGCAGTTCCAGCAGCAGGTCTATCTCGGCACCGACGGCCGTGCGGTAGTAGCTGGCCTGGGTTTGGGGTGGCACACAGGCCAGGAGGTTTTCAATGATCCAGCCTTCCCAGCTGCCGCCCACGACAGGATGCGCCAGCAACTCAGCCTGGCTGCCCAGGCCCAGAAGCGCATGCACCACGCCACTGTCACGCACGAACACCTTGGGCGCCTTGACGAGACGTTTGCTGGACTGCCGCGCCCAGGGTTCAAGCCGCCGGACCAGCAGCAGGTCGCACAGCAGATCCAGGTAACGTGCAATGGTCTGGCCGCTCACGCCCAGTGATGCCGCCAGGCGCGCGGCATTGAGCATTTGCGCCTGTTCGTAAGCCAGCATGGTCCAGAGGCGGCGCAGGGTTTGCGCCGGAATGCGGGGACCGAGCTGCGGTATGTCGCGCTCCAGGTAGGTCGTGATGAACTGCTGCCGCCAGCGCAGACTGGCAGCGTCACTGCGCGCCAGGTAGGAATCCGGAAAGCCGCCGCGCAACCACAGCGCGCCGGGGACGGCTGCTTCGGGCGCGGGAAGCTCGGTCACAACAAAAGGCCCGAGTTCGACATAGGCCAGCCGGCCGGCCAGGCTTTCTGACGACTGCGCCAGCAAGTCCATGCTGGCCGAGCCCAGCAGCAGGAACTGGGCGCCGCGCGCGCCGGCCCGGCGGCGCTGGTCAATCACGCCTCGCAACACGGCAAACAAGCCGGGCAGGCGCTGCACCTCGTCCAGCACCACCAGCCGATCCGCGTGCGCCGCAAAAAATGCCGACGGATCGCTGAGTTGGGCGATGTCGGCGGGCGCCTCAAGATCGAGGTAAAGCGCAGGCGGCCCGCCAGCGGTGACGGCCGGACTTCCTGCGATTTGATGCGCAAGCGTGGTCTTGCCGGCCTGACGTGGACCGAGAATGGCCACCGCGGGAAATTCCTGCAGATAATGCTGCAGAACCTGATGAATCTGGCGTTCAAACATCCCTGCAATTATTCCATGATCTGGAACAATTGCAAGGTTATTTGGATCCCCAACAAGCGACCGCAGTCGCTTCGGTCAATCAATCCGCCTTGATCCCGTTGTCTTTCACCACCTTGGCCCAGGTATCGATCTGCTTGTCGATGAAGACACGCGCCGAGTCGGACGAACCGCCGACAATTTCGATGCCCTGGGCGCTGAGCTTTTTGGCGATCTCGGGGTTTTTCAGCGCCTTGTTCACTTCTTCGTTCATGCGCTTGATCACCTCGGGCGGTGTTTTGGCCGGGGCGAGGATGGCCCACCAGGCCGGGGCGTCGAAACCGGCAAAACCGCTTTCGGCCACCGTGGGCACATTGGGCAACTCGGGGGAACGTTTGCTGGTGGTCACGGCCAGCGGACGCAGGCGACCGTTGTCGATGTGCGGCTTGGTCACGAAGACAGAGCCGATCGACAGTGCCACATGGCCGGCGACGGCGTCGGTCATCAGCGGGCCACCGCCCTTGTAAGGAATGTGCTGCCACTCGATGTTGCCGCTTTTGCTGAGCAGGGCCATCGCCAGGTGGCCCAGGCTGCCTGAGCCGATGCTGCCATAGTTGACATTTTTCTTGGCCTTGGCGGCTGCCACCACGTCGGCGAAGGTTTTGTATTCCGAACCGGAAAAGGTCGCCAGCACCATGGCCGAGGTGCCGATCAGCGTCACGGGCGTCAGGTCCTTGCGGGTATCGAATGGCAAGCCCGGAATCAGGCTGGGGTTCACGCCGTGGGTGTCGAACACAAAGGCAAAGGTGTAGCCGTCGGCTGGCGCTGCGGCCACGGCGGCCGTGCCGATGGAGCCGGAGGCGCCGCCCTTGTTTTCAACAATGATGTTTTGTCCCAGCTGCTGCGCGAGCGGCACCGCCAGAATGCGGGCCACCTGATCGACCGATCCGCCGGGCGGGAACACCGCGACAAACTTGATCGGCTGCTTGGTGGGCCACGTTTGAGCAAGCACACTCATGGAGGTGGCGCACAGTGTGGCGGCCGTAACGGCCAGGGCGGTTCGGGAAATCCAGTGTTTCATGGTGAAGCTGTCCTGCAAATAAAGTGAAGTCCAGTATCGGTAACCCGCCTGCTGAAAACCATAGCGGTTAACACTTAGCATGCTATCGATTCGAACGCGCATCACGCGTTTCGCGCAAAATCAGGCCATGGTCCGACCTTCCCAACTCCTGTACCCGCAGCGCGAACCCGCGCCCACCCGTCCCGCCGCCACCGTATTGCTGCTGCGCGATGGCCCGCAAGGCATCGAGGTGCTGATGACACGCCGCTCGATGACAGCCAGCTTCGCCCCAGGCGCCTATGTGTTTCCCGGCGGCGGCATCGATGCGGCCGACAGTGCGGCGCATGCGCAGTCCACGCGGCGCGCCACGCAAAGCGATCTGCACCTGACGCAAGCGATTGCGGCCATCCGCGAAAGTTTTGAAGAACTCGGCGTGCTGCTGGCCCGTCATGCGGATGGCAGCTACGCGACGACTGCCGACATTGCAGCTTTGGATCGCAAGGCTCCGTTTGCGGCGCAATGCCGCGAGCGCGGCCTGACCCTGGCTGGTGACCATGTGTTTGTGCTGGCGCACTGGATCACCGACCGCGATTTGTCGCGCCGATTCGATGTGCCCTTTCTGGTGGCGCGAATGCCGGATGGCCAGGAGCCTGTCGCCGATGAAGCCGAGCAGTTCGAACCCTGCTGGGTGCGGCCGGCTGACGCGCTGGCACGGCATGAGGCCGGTGGCTTCTTCATCATCTTTCCGACCATCCGCACGCTGCAAAGGCTCAAGCCCTTTGCAACGGTCGATGCCGTGCTGCAGGCCTGCGCGACCGAACAGCCGCTGTGGACCTCCTGCCCGCGCGCCGGCTTTCTCGAAGGCGCCGAAGCGCGCTACATGGAGCATGAAGCGCCGTACGGCGAACTCGCGCTGACCAGCCCCGACGGCCAGATGGTGCACACGCTGGACTGGCAGACCGCACAGCCGGTGGCGTTGCTGAAAAATGTCATGCGCCTGACCGCGCCCAACCCCGGCGTGATGACCGGCCCCGGCACCAACAGCTACCTGGTCGGCGACCCGAACACCGGCTACATCGCAATCGACCCGGGACCGGCTGACATGGATCATCTGGAACGGCTGTGGCGCGCCGCCGGTGGCGGCATCCGCATGATTGTCTGCACCCACTCGCACGCCGATCATTCGCCCGGCGCCAAGCCACTGCAGGCGATGTGCAGCGTGCCACCCCCCATCCTGGGGCTGCCGTCGGCGCCCACCGCACGTGCTGCCAGTCAGTTCACGCCTGACCGCTCGCTATCAAATCGGGAGCTGCTTTCCCTTACCAGTCAAGGGCTGGAGCCCGAAACGACCCATACCCTGAAGGTGATCCACACCCCGGGCCATGCTGCCAACCACCTGTGCCTGGTGCTGGTCGAGGACGGCATCCTGTTCAGCGGCGACCACATCCTCAACGGCAGCACCACGGTGGTGGACCCGCCCGATGGCAACATGCACGCCTACCTGGAATCACTGGACGCGCTGAGCGCCGCCTGCGACGAACACGGCATCGACTTCATCGCGCCGGCGCACGGTTATGTGATCGGCGAAGCAAAAACCGCTATTGCGCACCTCAAGGCACACCGCCTGAAACGCGAGGCCAAAATTCTGGGCGTGATGCAGGCCCAGCCTGAAGGCTCGATGGACGACTGGGTGAAACTCGCCTACAACGACGTGGACCCGCGCATCTGGCCGGTGGCCAAACGTTCGCTGCTGGCGCATGTGGAGCGGATTCAGACGCGGGGTTTGTTTAACTTGTAGGGTCCCAATGCCTATATGCATGACTCGCGCCCACAGGAAACTTCAAGATGCCTGTTTATTTCATTGCTGAGAACGAAAACGATGATCACGGCTCGTTGCGCGTAAAAATTGGGCGCAGCAAAGATATACAGATTCGGTTAAGAGCCCTAAAAACGGGTAGTCCATACGAGTTGAAACTAATGGGCTGGATTGAGAGCGATGATGACAAACAGCTAGAGCGCAAGCTTCACGAGAGATACATCGATCAAAATATTCACCTCGAATGGTTTCTCCTGCCGCCAGAAGACGTACTTAACGAGCTGCGGTCACACGGAATTTCCGCGTATATCTCTACAGAAAAAAATACCTTCGAGATCATCTCCCGTGACAAGGACGGAGTGCCCGAATACTACGGCTCATGGAAATGGGGCGATGTGGATGACTCAGAGTTTTGCCCACAATGCGGATGCAGCTGCGGACTTCAGTACAACGAGAACTACGGAACTGATCGATGTTTGAAATGCGGGATCATCTATGAATACGAAGAAGACCCCGGTAACGAGCCCGAATCCTGAGCTCATACGGGCAGCCTGCATCGGGATTTTTCCGGCATTCGACAGATTAGAGCTGACTTAGCTCCTGAAGCAACTCAGCCCCCACCCAAATAAGCCTGCGCCAGCGACCCATCGGCCAGTAGCGACTGCGCAGTCCCCTCGGCCACCACCCGCCCCGACGCCAGCACATAAGCCCGGTCCGCCAGCGACAAGGCCAGCGCTGCCATCTGGTCGACCAGCAGCACGGTCAGGCCTTCGTTGCGCAGCTTGTCCAGCGCCGCAAACAACTCCTCGATCACCTTGGGCGCCAGGCCCAGCGACGGTTCGTCGAGCAGCAGCAGCACCGGCTGGCTCATCAGGCCGCGCGCCACGGCCAGCATCTGCTGCTCGCCGCCCGAGAGCAATCCGGCACGCTGGTGCAAGCGCTCGCGCAGGCGCGGGAAACGAACCAGCATCTCCTCCAGACGCGCATCGATGCCTTCGGGTTTCAGGAAAGCGCCCAGGCGGATGTTGTCGCGCACGCTGAGCTCCGGAAACACCTGGCGGCCTTCAGGCACCAGCACCAGGCCGCGCCCGACCATCTGTTCGGCGCCCTTGCCCGTGAGGTCAGTGCCCTGCAAATGCATGCCGCCGCTCAGCGGTTGATGCAGGCCGGCGAGGGTGCGCATCAGGGTCGATTTGCCGGCGCCGTTGGCGCCCAGGAGCGCCACCAGTTCGCCGCGCCGCACCTGCAGGCTGACCTGCTTGAGCACGGGCTCGGCGCCGTACGCTGCGGTCAACTCGCCCACACCCAGCAGTTCGGGTGCGCGTTCGCCTTCTGGCGCACTGCGTGCCGGCGGCGGTGCCGCATCCGGACCGGCGGCCGTGCCCAGATAGGCCTGTTTGACCGCCGCGTTGTCGCGGATCTCGGCCGGCGCACCGATGGCCAGTAACTGGCCGTCGGCCATCACCACGATGCGGTCGGAGACCTTCATCACCAGCGACATGTCATGTTCGACCACCACCACGCCGATGCCACTGTCGGCAATGCTGCGCAGCAATCGGCCCAGCGTCTCCTTGTCTTCGCTCGACAAACCGGCGGCCGGTTCGTCGAGCAGCAGCACCTGCGGGTCGGTCGCAAGTGCGCGT
>CAMLDT010000144.1 GCA_946479075.1 uncultured Polaromonas sp. | reverse complement strand
CAGGGCCTGGGCATCGGTGGCGTGAAGGCGCGCGGCGCCGAGCTCAAGGCGCTGCAGGCGCAGGGCCAGCGCGGCGCCGGAGAACACGAACCGTGGTTTGTCGCGCGCAAGGACATGGACAGCAACACCTTGTGGGTGGTGCAGGGCCACGACCACCCCTGGCTGCTGTCCACCGAACTGCAGGTGCAGGACTGCAGCTGGGTGGCCGGCACGCCGCCCGATGCCGAGGCCATGGCGGCCAAGACGCGTTACCGGCAGGCGGACGCCGCCTGTGAGCTGCTCAGCCCGACCGCCAGCCACGCCGGACTGCGTTTTGAGCAAGCCCAGTGGGCGGTCACGCCCGGTCAGTCCGCCGTGCTTTACCAGGGCGATGTCTGTCTGGGCGGCGGCGTGATTGCGTCGAGCAATGTGCCAAACCTGTCCTGAGCGGCCCGCCTGACAGATTGCAAGCCAAATCGGGCTCCAGCCCTTGCCAGGCAAGGGTGAGCAGCTATCAATTAAGTAGCGTCTGTGCTGGTGCCCGGGGCGATGCGGATTTCCACCACGGTGCGGCCCGGCGCGCTGCTGATCAACACCTGCACACCGATGGCGGCGGCACGTTCGCGCATGGCCAGCAGGCCTTTGCGTGGCGGCGCGGAAACATCAAAACCGCGGCCGTTGTCCACCACACGCAGGCAGACGCCGGTGCCGGCCATGTCGGCTTCAATCGCCAGCGTGGTGGCCTGGGAGTGCTGCAGCACGTTGGACAGCGCCTCGAACACCATGAACTGGAGCTGGCGCATGGCGTTGGCGTCCACGCCCGCGACCGGCTCCAGCGCCCCGACCACCCACTGCAGTTCGATGTCCGAGGCGGCAAAACGCGGCTCCAGCCGGTAGCGCAGGTTGGCCAGCAGTGAGGCGATGTCGCCGGGCTGCAAATGCATGGCGTCGATCGACAGCTTGAGCTGGTCCAGGGTGTAGCGCAGGGTCTGCAGCACGTCCTCGGTGCTGGCCTTGCCCGACTGCAGCTGGCGGATCGCAGCGCTCAGGTGCGCGCCCACGCCATCGTGCATGTCGCGCAGGATGCGGGTGCGCTCACCGACCCGCTCCTGCTCGCGCGCCAGCTGCTCGACCTTCAGGTAGGTTTGCCCCAGCTCCTGCTCCTTCTGGGCGATGCGCGCCGACAGGTTGGCCATCAGGTCGCGCGCCTGCGCGCTGACTTCACGAAAGCGCGTGATCACGATGTAGGCCAGCGCCAGTCCGAACAGCAGCGAGCTGTAGCGGATCCAGGTGTTGTCGCCGTAGCCCCCGCTGATGCGGATGGCGATCCAGTCGCGCACCCCCATCAGCACATTGACCACACCGGCCAGCGCCACCAGCAGGCGTGCCGTGTCCGGCTTGCGCAGGGCGCCCCACAGGTAAACCCCGGCGTAAGTCACAAAAAGCAGGTTGGCGCAGCCCAGCCAGAGCGTCAGGAACAGCGGCTGCTGCAGCCGGAAGGTGAGCGTGGCGGCCACGATGGCACTGGCAAACAGGGCGGTCAGGCCTGCCGTCATCCACGGCATCGAGCGGTGTCGGTGCCAGCCCGCCACGTGGTGGCAAAAGAGCGCAATGCAGCACATCCAGCCGGCAAACGAGGCCGTCATGATCACGCCCCACAGCGGCCAGGCCAGCGGCGGCTGTTCGATGGCCACATCACCGACCCGCAGCGCCCAGCAGATCTCCGCCAGGCCGGCCATCAGATAGACCGGGTCGCGCCGGCGGGTGAGCAACTGGGCCGGATCGGTCTGCGTGACCCACAGCATCAAGGCCAGCACGCCCACCAGCAGGCTGAAGATGGTCACGCCCATCGACGCCACCACGCGCCAGCGGAAGGCCTCCGCGTACAGCGCCCGCACCTCGTCTTCGGGCCCCACCCAGACGGTCGCCAGGCCGCCGCGGCGGCCCCCGTCGGCGTGCAGGCGGATGCGCAGCACGTTGTTTGTTTCCAGCAGGCGCGCGGGGATCGCCACGTACTGCGGCCCCTTGGCATAGTCCGCGCTGTTCGGCCGCGCCGTGTCGCCAAAGCGCGCCAGCAGGGTGTTGTTGAGCCAGATCTGTGCGGTGTTGCCGATGCGCGGGAAATACACCCCGTACGGCTCCTCGGTCATTGCCGGCAGCGTGAATGGCAGCTCGACCGTCATGTCGCCGGGCAGGCCCTTGTGCAGGCGGTCCCAGTGATAAGGCAGGGCCAGGGGCTGGGTGCTGCTCCCGCCCTGCACGGCCAGCGTCGCCGTCCCTTGACGCAGTTCGAGCACGGCAGCCTGCGCCAGGCCGCCAAGCAGCAAGCCGCAGCACAGGAGCAGGCGGAGACCGCGGCGGATCATGGGCAGGCAGCGGCTCAGGACGGAGACGCCGTCGGCGGCTGCAGCAAGCCCAGCCGCGTGGCCTCGTAGACGGCTTCGCTGCGCGAGTGAACCGCCAGCTTGGTGTACAGGTTCTTGATGTGCGACTGCACGGTGTGGACGCTGACCGCCTTGAGCCGGGAAATTTCGGCGTAGGAAAAGCCGCGTGCAATCAGCTCCAGCACGTCCTGCTCACGCGCCGACAGCAGCGAGCGCCCCGTGCTGCGCGTGTCGCCTGCGGGGGACAGCACCGGCCCGGCCGTTGCGGCCTCGCGCTCCCCGGCCTGCAGGGCACGGTACTTGGCCAGCACACGGCGCGCGATCATCGGCGAGATCGGTGAGGCGCCGGCCTTCATTTCGAGGATGGTGTGGGCGATGTTGTCGGGCGTGAAGTCTTTCTGGATATAGCCCAGCGCCCCGGCCTCGACGCTGGACAGCACGCTGTCCTCGTCGCCGAACATCGAGATCACCAGCGCCTCGCAGGCCGGCCGCAGGCGTCCGGCCAGCCGGATCAGGTCCAGTCCGCTGCCGTCCGGCAGGGCCAGGTCGGTCAGCAGGATATCGATGGCCAGCGTGTGGTCGCTGATCAGGGCGCGGGCTTCGTCGCAACTGCCCACGCTCGCAAGCAGTTGCAGCGCGTCGCAGCGCGACACGCTGTCCGCGAAAAATTCGCGCGTGGCGAGGTCGTCTTCAACAATCAATACGCGCCATACAGGCATGGGAGGTCTCGGGCAGTGGCCGCACAGCAGCCGATGATAAGTGGACGCCGGGGCGCAGCGCGACCGCGCGGCCCCCGGCAACAGGCGGCCTGACTGTCCGGCTTTTGGGTGCGGTGCGCCATCCCGTGTTTATGGGGCAAAACGCCGGGCGCGCGAAAAATAATGAATCAAATCGGGCGCTGGCCCTTGTCAGACAAGGGCAGGCAGCTATCTTTTTAATAGCTATTCACGGGCCGCGCCCGCCTACAGCACGGTTTCGACGTAGCTGTAGATGTAGTTGGATCCGCCGTTGACATTGCCCAGCAGGCGCGACGAGCCGAAGATGCCGGAACGGTGCGACACGCCGAAGCCGAGGTAGGTGTCCTTGAGCGAACGGCGGCCGATCAGGTCACCCAGGCTGACGTCGATGCTGGGATCGAGGTAGTTGAGCAGCCGCGAGGTGGAGCGGCCGCGCGCCGCCTGGCTGCTGGTTTCGACGTAGGGCACACGCTGGGCCAGTGACACGCCCACCCCCAGGCCCAGTCGCGTCTTGACCCGCTCGCTCCACGGAAAACCGTAGTAGTAGGCCTTCATGAAAGCGTCGATCTGCAGGCCGTTGGGCGCCAGCCCGCGGTCGTCATGCTCCAGCAGGCCGATATAACCGACGATGTCCACCGGCCAGCCGTTGAGCTGCTCGATGAAGGGCTTGCCGATCTGCACACCCGCAACGCGTGTGGAGTTGACCTTGGCCGTGGAGGCGCAGCGCAGCGTGATGATTTTCGCCAGGTGGCAGCCGTCCTCGGTCGATTTGCCGTACAGCAATTTGACGTGGGTCGGCGAGCTTTCCTGCGCCCAGTGCCCCTTGTAGGTGCCGAAGTCATAGGCCGCCCCCAGGAACACCCCGGTTTGCGCGGACTTGCCGATGATGGGGCTGGCCTTGACCTTGTCGTCCAGGAAAGTGCGCGTCACGCCGCCCAGCAGGCGCCAGCCTTCACTCAATTCATAGGTGGCGTACAGGCCCAGCGTGGTGTTGATGCCGCTGCCGGGCTGGTACGCGGGCCGCGTCGCGGTGGCCTCGTCCGGCCGCACGCCGTAGTAGTAATTGTTCAGGCGGGCACTGCGCGCCGCCACCGTCAGGCTGGGCCGCAGCGCCAGCCGGCCCGAACGCCAGTCGTAGCTGTAGGAAAGCCGCGTCTCGGTGCCCTTCGAAAAACCGCTGGCGTCGTGCAGCAGTTCGGCCTGCAGCGTGCCCCAGGGCTGGCGATAGCGCCAGGACACGCCGGCATCCAGCCCGGAGCCGCGTTCAGCCATGCCGGCCAGGCTCGGGGGCGGGCGGTCATCGGCATACCCTTCAAAACGCTGGTCCAGGAACAGGTCGATGCGCTGGTCGCCCGCGTCCAGCAGCTTGAGGCCGGCACGGCTGCCGTGCAGGAACACGCGCGTGCCTTCATACAGGTACAGCGGCAGCAGGTCATAACGGATGCCACCGCCCACATAGGGCGACTGTTCGGAACGCACCACAAAGCCGAGGCCGGCGCTGCCGGGCGTGCTCAGCAAATCGCTGAGCGGGTCGGTGTTGGCATGGGCCGGCGGCATGAAGCAACTGGCCGCTGCCAGCAGGGCCAGGCCCAGCCATGTGGCGGGGTGGCGCCGGGAAGCACGGGGGAGGCCGGGGACGGTGGAGGGAACATGCGGGCGCATCGGGGGCCTCTTGAAATCATGGATGGTGCGAAGGACAGGCTCGATCCTAGCCAACAAAGCGGGCGCCCGGCCGGCCCCGCGTCGGCGCGCGGCACCGGCCTACACCGCTTCACGGCCGCAGGTGACAAAACCGTGGCCTGAAAACACGTCTGCCCGGCCTGCGCAGAGCGCAAACCGGGCAGACGCCGGGCAGAAGAGCGGGAAACCGCAGGTTTTAGAACGGAATGTCGTCGTCCATGTCGTCAAAGCCGCTGGCGGCCTTGGGCGGGGCGGGCGGGCGCGGCGCAGCGGCCGGCGCGCGCGGCGCGGCGGGTGGACGTGTGTACTGGCGCTCACCGCCCTCATCGCCGCCGTCGTTGCCGCCGGGGCCGCCCATGCCTTCGCGGCTGCCCAGCATCTGCATCTCGCTGGCAATGATGTCGGTGGCGTATTTCTCGACGCCGTCTTTGTCGGTGTACTTGCGGGTTTTCAGGCGGCCCTCGATGTACACCGAACGGCCTTTCTTGAGGTATTCACCGACGATCTCGGCCTGGCGGCCGAAAAAGCTGATGCGGTGCCATTCGGTCTCTTCGACCATTTCACCGGCCTTGTTCTTGTATTTGCTGCTGGTGGCCAGGGCGATGTTGGCGACCGCGTCGCCGCTGGGCATGTAGCGCACTTCAGGGTCGCGGCCCAGGTTGCCGACGAGGATGACTTTGTTGACTGATGCCATGGATGCCGCCTCTTGTCTTGATGTGATGGAATCGGGAGGATTCGAAAGGCGCCTCAAGGCGCCGCATGCACAATTGTGCCGCATTCCGGGAGACGCAACGGCGGCCCGCCATGCGGCACCGGCACGCCGCCCGTGTCACAATGATTCGTCGCCATGAACCACCGCGAACCGAACTTTCTTGAAAATCTGCAAGCTGAATTGTCGAACGGGCGGCTGTGGTTCGACCGCGGCGTCGTGCTGGTTTATGCGGTGGCCGCGGGCCTGTTCGTCGTGGTCTTCACCTTGCTCAGCGAATGGGCTTTCGGCCTGTTCGAGCAGGTGCATGCGTACAACCGCTGGCTGCTGCTGGTCTGGACGCCGGCGCTGACCGCTGCCATCGTCTGGCTCACGCGGCGGTATTTTCCCGGGGCCGGCGGCTCGGGCATTCCACAGGTGATGGCCGCGCTGGATCCGGCGCTGCCGGCGCATGAACGGCGCCGCTTTGTGTCCTTGCGCCTCACCCTGGGGAAAATCGGCCTGTCCTCGGCCGGCTTGCTGGCCGGCCTGTCCATAGGCCGCGAAGGCCCCTCGGTGCAGGTGGCGGCGGGTGTCATGCAACACGCACGCCGCTGGCTGCGGCCGGATTCGAGCATGAGCAACCATGCCCTGCTGGTGGCCGGCGGTGCGGCCGGCATTGCCGCTGCCTTCAACGCACCGCTCGCCGGGGTGGTGTTTGCCATCGAGGAGCTGTCCCGCAAGCTGGAGTCGCGCAACAGCGGCCTGATCATCACGGCCATCGTGCTGGCCGGCCTGATGGGGGTGTCGGCCTTCGGCAATGTGACCTATTTCGGCGTGATCCGTGTGCCGGTGCTGGGCTGGGCGTCGCTGTTGCCCGGCCTCGCCGTGGCCTTGAGCTGCGGCGTGCTCGGCGGCCTGTTTGCGCGCCTGCTTGCGGCTTCGTTGACCGGTTCGCCGGAACGGTTCAACCTGTGGCGCAGCCGTTACCCGGTGCGTTTTGCGGCGGCTGGCGGCCTGGTGATTGCGGTGATCGGCCTGGTCAGCGACGGCGCCACTTTTGGTGCGGGTTCACACGCCGTCAAGCAGATGCTGGCTGGCGAAGGTTCCGTGCCTTCGCTGTTTGTGCTGCTCAAGTTTGTGGCCACCTGGCTGGCCGCCTGGTGTGGCGTTCCCGGGGGCATTTTTGCGCCGGCCCTGTCGATTGGCGCGGGCGTCGGCCACAACATTGCGGCCCTGACCAGCCCGGACATCGGCGCCGCCCTGATCGCCATGGGCATGGCGGGTTTTCTGGCGGCCGTCACCCAGGCGCCGCTGACGGCTTTCATCATCGTCATGGAGATGGTGGACGGCCGGGCCATGGTGCTCAGCCTGATGATGGCGGCCATGCTGGCCAGCCTGGTGTCGCGCATGATCAGCCGCCCGCTCTATGCGACGCTGTCGGATTACATGATCAGCCAGCTGCCGCCGGCACCTGCGGTGTCCGCCGGGCCGGCCGAGCCCGCCACCGCGCCGGACCGGCCGACCGGGCACTGACGCGGCGCCGGCTCAGGCCGGCGCCACCGCCGCCGGTTTGCCCGGGGCATACATTGGCCAGGCCACCACCAGCCACAGCAGCATCAACCCGCCGCAGGCTGCAAACAGCGTCTGGGGGCCGGCTTCCCTGGCCAGCCAGCCACCCAGGGCACCCCCGGCAAACAGGCCCAGCGACTGCAGCGTGTTGTAAACCCCCAAAGCCGCACCGCGCGAGCGGGCCGGCGCCAGGCGCGATACCAGGCTGGGCTGGCTGGCTTCCAGGATGTTGAACCCGCAGAAGAACAGGAACAGCAGCACGCCCAGGCCGCCCAGCGTTGGCGTGCCTTGCTGCGCCGTGGCCATCAGGCCGAATTGCACCAGGGCAATCAGGCCGACCGCGCTGAGGAAAACGGCGCGCAGGTAGCCGCGCCGTTCCAGCGGAAACAGCGAAAAGCCCATGACCAGAAAGGACGCCAGCACCGCCGGCAGGTAAATTTGCCAGTGGCTGTCCTTGGCGAGCCCCGCCTGCACCAGCAGGGCCGGGGTGGCGACCCACATGGCCAGTTGCACGGCGTGCAGCACAAACACGCCCAGATCAAGGCGCAGCAGGGCCGGTTGCCTGAGCACTTCGGCCAGGCTGCCGCGCGGCCGATGGACGGGGTGCACCGGCTCGGGCGGCACCCACCAGACCACCACGGCGATGCCGGCCAGCGCCAGCGTGCCGGTCAGTCCAAACAGGCCCGCCAGGCCGATGTGTGCTGCCAGCAGCGGCGCCAGCACCAGCGACAACGCAAACATCAGGCCGATGCTGGCCCCGACCAGCGCCATGGCTTTGGTGCGCACCTCGTCACGCGTGGTATCGGCCAGCAAGGCGGTGACGGCCGCTGAAATGGCGCCCGCCCCCTGCAAGGCCCGGCCGGCGGTCAGCCAGTTCAGGTCGGGCGCCCAGGCCGCGACAAAACTGCCCAGCGCGAACAGCAGCAGCCCGGCCACGATCACCTTCTTGCGGCCCAGCCGGTCCGAGGCCAGCCCGAAGGGAATTTGCAACAGTCCCTGCGTCAGGCCGTAAATGCCCATGGCCAGGCCAATGCGCGCCGGATCACCGCCGCCGGGGTAACGCGCCGCCTCCAGCGCAAACACCGGCAGCACCAGGAACAGGCCCAGCATGCGCAGCGCAAAAATCGAAGCCAGAGAGGCGCTGGCGCGACGCTCGGTGGCGGTCATGGCGGAGGAAGGCGGAGCAGGAGGAACGGCAGGCACGGTCGGGGGCATCAGGCTGGTTGAGAGGGCGGGCCGGAAACGGCCCCGGGATCTTGTGGGTGTACCTATTGTCTTTGAACAGGCCGCACGCCGGTGCCAACAGCGGCCAGGCTGCCAGAAAAGCCGTACGCGTCTATGATGGAGGGTTTTGCGGCGCCCCAACACGTGAATTCTCCCAACGACGGCAAATACCTCGCGCACAGCCTGGCTGCGCAGCGCATCAGCATTCGCGGCGCGCGCACGCACAACCTCAAGAACATCGACCTCGACATCCCGCGCAACCAGCTGGTGGTGATCACCGGCCTGAGCGGCTCGGGCAAGTCGTCGCTGGCTTTTGACACGCTCTATGCCGAAGGCCAGCGCCGCTACGTGGAAAGCCTCTCCACTTACGCGCGCCAGTTTTTGCAGCTGATGGACAAGCCCGATGTGGACATGATCGAAGGCCTGTCGCCGGCGATTTCCATCGAGCAGAAGGCCACCTCGCACAACCCGCGCTCCACCGTCGGCACGGTCACCGAAATTCACGATTACCTGCGCCTGCTGTTTGCACGCGCCGGCACGCCCTATTGCCCGGACCACGACCTGCCGCTGCAGGCGCAAAGTGTCAGCGAGATGGTCGACCATGTGCTGGCGCTGCCCGAAGACACCAAACTGATGGTGCTGGCGCCGGTGGCGCGCGAGCGCAAGGGCGAATTTGTCGAGCTGTTTGCCGAGATGCAGGCCCAGGGGTATGTGCGCTTCCGCGTCGATGGCACGGCCTATGAGTTCGACGAGCTGCCCAAGCTCAAGAAGGCCGAGAAACACAACATCGACGTGGT
>CAMLDT010000143.1 GCA_946479075.1 uncultured Polaromonas sp. | reverse complement strand
AGCGCGCTGGACAATCGGCCGCTCAAGTTCGAGGAGTTCGAGTCCAAGATGCGCCAGGCAATTTTTGTCTCGGCCACGCCCGCAGCCTACGAGCAGCAGCATGCCGGCAAGGTGGTGGAGCAGGTGGTGCGGCCCACCGGCCTGGTGGACCCCGAGGTGGAAGTGCGGCCGGCCACCCACCAGGTGGACGACGTGCTGCAGGAAATCCGCATCCGCGTGGACAAAAACGAACGCGTGCTGATCACCACGCTGACCAAACGCATGGCCGAGCAGCTGACCGATTACCTGACCGACAACGGCGTCAAGGTGCGTTATCTGCACAGTGATGTGGATACGGTGGAACGTGTCGAAATCCTGCGCGACTTGCGCTTGGGCGCGTTCGATGTGCTGGTCGGCATCAACCTGTTGCGCGAAGGGCTGGACATTCCCGAGGTCAGCCTGGTGGCGATTCTGGATGCCGACAAGGAAGGCTTTTTGCGTGCTGAACGCAGCCTGATCCAGACCATAGGCCGGGCCGCCCGCAACCTGAACGGCCGGGCCATTTTGTATGCCGACCGGATCACCGATTCGATGAAAAAGGCCATGGACGAGACCGAGCGGCGCCGCAACAAGCAGATCGCCTTCAACCTGGAGCACGGCATCACGCCCAAGAGCATCGTCAAGCGCATCAAGGACCTGATCGACGGGGTCTACAGCGAGAAATCCGGCAAAGAGGCGGAAAAGCTGGAGTTGCAGAAAGCGCTGGTCGAGGACATGAGCGAAAAAGACATTGCCCGCGAGATCAAGCGCCTGGAAAAGCAGATGGTCGAACACGCCAAAAACCTGGAATTCGAAAAAGCAGCCAGGGTTCGCGACCAGCTGCATGCCCTCAAGGCGCAGGCCTTTGGCGCGCCCGGGACCGACAACGTCATTCCGTTTCCCGCGGCCGGCTCCGGCGCAGGCTGAATAACCTTTCACCATTCTCGGGAACTGCCCGGCGCGCATGGACTCCAACCAGCGGGGCAGGCCGGTTTCGCGCTTGTCGGCCTGGTTTGCCGAGTGCGCCAGGCCACAGCGGCGAATGGGGTCTGTGGTATACTTGATAAAAACAGTCAACAACAATGAAGCCCGGGCCGGAAAGGCCATTCGGCCGGGGTGGGTGGAGAAGAGTTCCTTGTGGGTCACGAGCCTTGCAAGGTGAGCCAAATGACAGTCAAGCCAACTTTTTAAGGAGCTTGAAAATGCGCCTCACGACCAAAGGCCGCTTTGCGGTCACAGCCATGATCGATCTGGCCCTGCGCCAGAACAACGGTCCCGTCACCCTGGCGGCGATCAGCCAGCGTCAGCAGATTTCCCTGTCTTACCTCGAACAACTGTTTGGCAAGCTGCGCCGCCATGAACTGGTGGAGTCCACCCGTGGCCCTGGCGGCGGTTACACGCTGGGCCGCAAGGCGGCCGAGATCACCGTGGCCGACATCATCGTCTCGGTGGACGAACCCATCGACTCCACACAATGTGGCGGCAAGGAAAATTGCCTGGGTGACGGCGGCCGCTGCATGACGCACGAGCTGTGGGCCTCGCTGAACAGCCGCATGGTGGAGTTTCTCGACTCCGTGACCCTGCAGAAGCTGGTGGACGACCAACTGGCCAAGGGCGTGGTGGTGGAGAACACCCCGATGGTGAAAAAAGCGATTTTCACGGCGCCGGTGGCCAAGCCGATGCGGGTGAATGCACCGAATTCGGTGTTTGCCCTCGGCAACGCTTTCTCCAAGTCCTGATCCGGCCGGTCGCTGCCGGTGAAACACCGGTGGCAGACTGCCGACCTTTTTTGATGCTGCACGCCAGCCATGAATTAAAAAGCTAGCCAATGGAAACGCCTCACTTCCCCATTTACATGGACTACAGCGCCACGAATCCCTGCGATCCGCGGGTGGTGGACGCCATGATTCCCTGGTTGCGCGAACACTTTGGCAACCCTGCCTCGCGCAGCCATGCCTGGGGTTGGGAAGCAGAAGCCGCTGTTGAAAAGGCACGTGAGCAGGTGGCTGCGCTGATTGGCGCTGACCCCCGTGAGATTGTCTGGACCAGCGGTGCCACCGAATCCAACAACCTGGCGATCAAGGGTGCGGCGCATTTTTACAAATCCAAAGGCAAGCACCTCATCACCGTCAAGACCGAGCACAAGGCCGTACTCGACACCTGCCGCGAGTTGGAGCGCCAGGGTTTTGAAGTAACTTACCTCGACGTGCAGCCCGACGGCCTGCTGGACATCGAGGTGCTGAAAGCGGCGATCCGCCCGGACACGATTCTCGTGAGCGTGATGTTCGTCAACAACGAGATCGGCGTCATCCAGGACATTGCGACCATCGGCGCCCTGTGCCGCGAAAAAGGTGTGATTTTCCACGTGGACGCCGCGCAGGCGACCGGCCGGGTTGACATCGACCTGGCCACCTTGCCCGTGGATCTGATGAGCCTGACCTCGCACAAGACCTATGGCCCCAAGGGCATTGGTGCGCTGTATGTGCGGCGCAAGCCGCGCGTGCGCCTGGAAGCGCAGATGCACGGTGGCGGTCATGAGCGTGGCATGCGCTCCGGGACGCTGCCGACGCACCAGATCGTGGGCATGGGCGAGGCCTACCGCATTGCCAAAGCCGAGATGCATGAAGAAAACAAGCGCATCCGTGCCCTGCACGAGCGCATGCTGGCCGGCCTGAAGGACGTGGAAGAGGTGTTCCTCAATGGGCACGCCGAGAAACGCGTGCCGCACAACCTCAACATCAGTTTCAATTTTGTCGAGGGCGAATCGCTGATCATGGGCATCAAGGGCCTGGCGGTGTCCAGCGGCTCCGCCTGCACCTCGGCCAGTCTGGAGCCCAGCTATGTGCTGCGTGCCCTGGGCCGCAGCGATGAGCTCGCCCACAGCAGCCTGCGCATGACGATTGGCCGCTGGAGCACCGAGGAAGAAATCGATTACGCCGTGGCGACCATCAAGGAAAACGTGGCCAAGCTGCGCGACCTGTCGCCGCTCTGGGAAATGTTCAAGGATGGCGTGGATTTGTCCACTATTCAATGGGCCGCCCACTGAACGCGGCGGCAAAGGCTTAAAGAGGTAAACAAAATGGCATACAGCGACAAAGTGGTAGACCACTATGAAAACCCCCGCAACGTCGGCTCGTTTGAAAAAGGCGACGAGACGGTTGGCACGGGCATGGTCGGCGCGCCGGCCTGTGGTGACGTGATGAAGTTGCAGATCAAGGTCAACCCGTTGACCGGGGTGATCGAGGATGCACGTTTCAAGACCTACGGTTGCGGCTCGGCGATTGCGTCGAGTTCGCTGGTGACCGAATGGGTCAAGGGCAAGACCCTGGACGAAGCGGCCGGCATCAAGAACAGCGCGATTGCCGAAGAGCTGGCCTTGCCGCCCGTGAAAATCCACTGTTCCATCCTGGCCGAAGACGCGATCAAGGCCGCCGTCAACGACTACAAACTCAAGCACGCCCACTAATCTTTCAAGCGACTCGCGCACCATGTCCGTTACCCTCACCGACGCCGCAGCACGGCACGTCACCCGCTACATGAGCAAGCGCGGCAAAGGCGTGGGCGTGCGACTGGGCGTGAGAACCACCGGTTGCTCCGGCCTGGCCTACAAGATCGAATACGCCGATGAAATCGCGCCCGAAGACGTGGTGTTCGAGGACAACGGTGTCAAGGTGCTGGTGGATCCGAAAAGCATGGCTTATATCGACGGCACCCAGCTCGACTTTGTGCGTGAGGGGCTCAATGAGGGCTTCAAGTTCATCAATCCGAATGAGCGTGACCGCTGCGGGTGCGGCGAATCTTTTCGGGTGTGAAGCTACTGCGCGGGCGTGATCGAGGCGCGGGCAGTGCTCGCCATCCTCACGTACCCACAGTACGTTCCGGTGTCTCCGCGCTGGCCGCACCTCGCTGACGCCCGCTCGCTACGCTTCCCATCCCGAAAAATGCTTCTTGTGCCAAGCCTCCAATCCAACGATTTCGAACTTTTCGATGTGCCTGTGCAGTTTGCGCAGGACAGTGCCAAGCTCGATGCGCGCTGGAAAGAGTTGCAGCGCGAAGCGCACCCCGACAAGTTCGCGGCCCAGGGTGCTGCCGCGCAGCGGCTGGCCATGCAGTGGTCGGTGCGTATCAACGAAGCCTATCGGCGCCTGAAAAGTCCGCTCAAACGGGCCATGTACCTGTGTGAACTGCATGGCACGCCCATCGAAGCCGAGAGCAACACCGCCATGCCGGCTGATTTTTTGATGCAGCAAATGCAGTGGCGTGAAGCGCTGGATGAGGCACAAAGTGTCGCGGATATGAACGAAATCGCGCTCCAGGCCACGACCAGCAAGGGTGAGCAGCTATCAAAAATAGAGCAACTTCTGGATGTGGAGAAAAACTTCAAGGCGGCGGCCGGGCAGGTGAGAGGCCTTATGTTCATTGAGCGTTTTGCCAGCGAGGTCGATGCCCGCATCGACGCACTGGGACAATAGGCTTTCATCAGACCCGAGTTGCGACTTTTATAACCATGGCCTTACTGCAAATTTCCGAACCCGGTCAGACGCCCGATCCGCACCAGCGGCGCATCGCCGTCGGCATTGACCTGGGCACCACCCATTCGCTGGTGGCCAGCGTGCGCAACGGCGTGGCCGAGTGCCTGCCTGATGCCAATGGGCGCGTGATCCTGCCCAGCGTGGTGCGTTACGGACTCGACAGTTCCGGCGCGGCGACCCGGCAGATCGGTTATGACGCGCTGGCCGCACAGGTGGAAGATCCGAAAAACACCATTGCCTCGGTCAAGCGTCTGATGGGCCGGGGCATCAACGACATCGGCAGCCGGACCCAGTTGCCTTATGAGCTGATCGACAAGCCGGGCATGGTCGCGGTGCAGACGGTGGCCGGTGAAAAAAGCCCGGTAGAGGTCAGCGCCGAAATTCTGGCGACGCTTCGCTACCGTGCTGAAGACACGTTTGATGACGACGTGTTCGGCGCGGTGATCACCGTGCCGGCGTATTTTGACGACGCGCAGCGCCAGGCCACCAAGGACGCCGCGCAGCTGGCTGGCATCAATGTGTTGCGCCTGATCAATGAACCGACGGCGGCTGCGATTGCCTACGGCCTGGACAATGCCAGCGAAGGCGTCTACGCGATTTATGACCTGGGTGGCGGCACGTTTGACATTTCCATCCTGCGCTTGAGTCAGGGCGTGTTCGAGGTGGTCTCCACGGGCGGCGACTCTGCGCTCGGTGGCGACGACTACGACCGGGCGCTGGTCGACTGGGTGCTGGCCAGGGCCGGTCTTGCTGCAGAGACGCTGACGGCCGGTGACAAGGCGGCCCTGCTGCAGACTGCACGGGCCTGCAAGGAGGCCCTGTCTGCTACTGATTCCGTAGCATTCTCCGCACGGCTAGCAAGGGCCAACGTGCAATTTGACTTGAAAGCGGCGGACTTTGAAGCGGCCACCGCTTCGCTGACCCAGCGCACCCTGGCGGCCGTTCGCAAAGCCTTGCGCGATGCGGAGCTTGGCAAGGAGGACGTCCAGGGCGTGGTCATGGTCGGGGGCTCCACCCGCATGCCGCAGGTGCGGCGCGCGGTGGGAAGTTTTTTTGGCCGTGAGCCACTGATCAACCTGAACCCCGATGAGGTGGTGGCTTTGGGCGCCGCGATTTCCGCGCATCAGCTGGCCGGCAACGCCGTCGGCAATGAACTTCTGCTGCTCGATGTGATTCCGCTGTCGCTGGGTATCGAGACCATGGGCGGTCTGGTCGAACGCATCGTGCCGCGCAACCAGACCATCCCGACGGCCATGGCGCAGGATTTCACGACCTACCAGGACGGCCAGACTGCGTTGGCCCTGCATGTGGTGCAGGGTGAACGCGACCTGGTGGCCGACTGCCGCAGCCTGGCGCGCTTCGAGCTGCGCGGCATCCCGCCCATGGCGGCCGGTGCGGCGCGCATCCGCGTGACCTTCACCGTTGACGCCGACGGCCTGCTCAGCGTCAATGCCAAAGAGCAGGGCAGCGGGGTGGAGGCGCGCATCGATGTGAAGCCGTCTTACGGCCTGTCCGACGGGGACATTGCCCGCATGCTGCAGGAGAGCTTTGCGACTGCCCAGCAGGACATGCAGTCGCGTGCGCTGGCCGAGGCGCAGGTCGATGCTGACCGCATGCTGCTGGCCACACAGAGCGCACTGGCCGCCGATGGGGACTTGCTGGCCGAGGCGGAAAAGAAAGAGATCGACCGGCTGATGGCAGAGCTGGCACAGACACGGCAGCACGGCGACGCCGCCGGGATTGAGTCTGCCGTGAAGGCCCTTGCTGCCGGGACCGAAAACTTCGCCGCACAGCGCATGAACCGCGGCATCCGGCAGGCACTGGCCGGCAAGAACATCGCCACGGTCTGAGAACCGAACCACCATGCCCATCATCAAGATATTGCCCCATCCCGAGTATTGCCCACAGGGCGCCGAGGTCTCGGCCCCGGCCGGAACCTCGATCTGCGAGGCCCTGCTCGACAACCGGATCAACATTGAGCACGCCTGCGACATGAGCGCAGCCTGCACCACCTGTCACGTGATCGTGCGTCAAGGGTTCGGCTCACTCAACGAGCCCGACGAAACCGAGGAAGACCTGCTTGACCGCGCCTGGGGACTCGAACCCCAGTCCCGGCTCAGCTGCCAGGCCTTGCTGGCCCAGAGCGACGTGACTGTCGAGATCCCGAAGTACTCCATCAACCACGCCAAAGAGAACCACTGACCCCCACGCTTGCCACTGCGTGTGCTGCGCTCCCCTCCGAGGGAGTAGTTTTTCCTTGAGGCGGCCCGGCCGAAAAACATGGGCCGAATCGCGCAGCTATCATTGTCACCATGCGTCAAATTGTTCTGGACACTGAAACCACCGGCCTGTCCGCAGAAAACGGCGACCGCATCATTGAAATCGGTTGTGTCGAGCTGGTGGGGCGCAAGCTGACCGGCAACAACAAACATTTCTACCTGAACCCCGAGCGGGACAGCCATGAAGATGCGCTGAAGGTCCACGGCATCAGCAACGAATTCCTGCGGGACAAGCCCAAGTTCGCCGCGATTGCTGACGAGCTGCTGGCTTACCTGGAAGGTGCAGAGGTCATCATCCACAACGCGCCTTTCGATATCGGCTTCCTGAACAGGGAGCTTGAGCTGATGGGCCGCGGCCCCATCACCGAGAGCATCGCCAAAGTCACCGACAGCCTGATGATGGCCAAGGAGCTGTTTCCGGGAAAGCGCAATTCGCTCGATGCGCTTTGTGATCGCCTGGAGGTTGACAATTCAGGCCGTACCCTGCACGGCGCCTTGCTTGATGCCGAGCTGCTCGCGGACGTCTACATCAACCTGACTCGCGGACAAAACGCGCTGGTGATGGATGTGGGGGGCGCGAGTGCAGACGGCGGGCGCGTCGAACTGATCGACCTGAGCGGCTTCGATTTGCCATTGCTGTTGGCCAATGCACAGGAAATCGCTGCCCACGACGCCCTGCTGACGGACATCGACAAAGCCAGCAAGGGAAAAACCATCTGGCGTGTCCCCGAGAACGCAGGATAAAACCGCTATAATCTGAGGCTGACCGACAGGGCGGTTAGCTCAGGGGTAGAGCACTGCATTCACACTGCAGGGGTCGCAAGTTCGAAACTTGCACCGCCCACCAGAACACAAGCCCCAAGTCCTTGCGACTTGGGGCTTTTTTTATGCCGGGTTGTATCCGGCCGTTGTCTGAGGCGGGATTCAGAAGCGGTATTTCAAACCCAGCGTGGTGGCATTGATGTTTTCGCGTCCGACTCCCGCAAATTTGAAGTCATGACGGTCCCATTGCAATACCGCTGACCAGCGTTCCGAGAAGTCGTAGCTCACGCCGGCGCCCACCGACAGGCCGAAACCGTCTTCGTCACCGGCCGTCACACCGGAACCGGGCACAGATGACACGCTGGTACGGCCGTAGGTCGTGCCCACCTTTCCGAACAGGCTGAACGACTGGCTCAGGGGCAGTTTGCCGACCAGGCTGAGGTTGATGCCCTGGGCTTTGGTGGTGCCACCGCCGCGGCCGATGTCGCCCATGTCGATGTAACCGAGTTCCAGTCCGAAATTGTTGTTCAACATGCTGCCACCGTAGATGCTGTAGGCATCGTCCTTGTCGCCGCAATTAAAGGCGCCGGTGCCGCAGCCCTGGCGGTAGCTGGACTGGCCGGCATTGAAGCCGATGTAGCTGCTGTTGGGCGCGTACCAGGACGAGGACGCACTGCTGCTGCTGGTGGAATTGCCCGAGGTTTGCGCCTGAACGGCGGAAGCGGCGCCGAGCACGGCAACAGCCAGTGCGAGGCTGGAAATGAGAGGTCTGGATGCGTTCACGATGTTTCCTTGGTGAATGAAAAGTGCCCCAAAACGAGGCATGGCGCGCTATGTACAAGCACCAATTTAGGGTTTCAACCAAGGGCTTCGTGTGGGAGCTGCCCTGTCACCTGTGTAGGACAAGACGGACCGCCGGAAACCGCAAAAATCTGCTCTTTTCTGTCTCATTGTCGGCCTCGCGTTGCGCTGCAACTGGTGGGGACTACTGGGCCGCCCAACCTCCATCCATGTTCCAGGCGACACCGCGCACATTGTTGCCGGCAGGTGAGCAGAAAAAGACGGCCAGCGCCCCGAGTTCTTCGGGCGTGGTGAATTGCATGGAGGGTTCTTTTTCGCCGAGCAACTGGCGCGTCGCTTCATCGTTGGAGATTTTGCCGGCCACGGCTTTGGCATCAACCTGTTTTTGAACCAGCGGGGTGAGCACCCAGCCCGGACAAATCGCATTGCAGGTCACTCCGGTGGTGGCGTTTTCCAGCGCCGTGACCTTGGTCAGGCCAACGATGCCGTGTTTGGCAGCGACATAGGCCGACTTTTCTGCGGATCCGACCAGGCCGTGCACAGAGGCCACGTTAATGATGCGTCCCCAGCCCTTGCCCTTGTCGGCGGCTTGCATGGCCGGCAAGGCCAGGCGCGTGGCATGAAAAGCACTGCTCAGGTTGATGGCGATGACAGCGTCCCAACGCTCGACCGGAAAGTTTTCGATCTTTGCCACATGCTGGATGCCGGCGTTGTTCACGAGAATGTCCACCTGGCCGAACTTGTCGGCGGCAAACTTCATCATGGCCTCGATTTCGGCGGG
>CAMLDT010000142.1 GCA_946479075.1 uncultured Polaromonas sp. | reverse complement strand
GAGTCCGGCGTTCCGGGGTTTGAAGTGGTGTCCTGGCAAGGCATTTTTGTGCCCGCTGGCGTGCCCCGGCCCATCGTGGACCGCCTGCACGCTGAAATCATGAAGATCCTTCAAACGGCCGAGATGCAGGACCGTCTCAAGAGCCTGGGAATGCAGCCTTCCAGCATGAGCCCCGAACAGGTGGCGGCTTTCCAGAAGGCCGAAGTGGACAAGTGGGCCCAGGTCATCAAGGCCGCAGGCATCAAGCTTGAGTAAGCCGGCCCCCGAACGAATCCGGGTGGCAGTTGTTGGCGCCGGACAAGCATCGGCGCCGCATTTGCAAAGCCTGCAAGATCTGGCCAGCGAGGTCGAGCTGGCCCGGGTGGTGGCACGCAGTGCCGGCAAGCTTGCGGCGCTGAATCTTCCCGCAGGCACCGTCACCAGCACGCGGCTCGAAGACATTCTTGAGGATGCCAGGATTCGCGCGGTGCTGGTGCTGACGCCGCCCAACACCCATCTGGAGATCGTGCAGCAGCTTGCGCGCGCCGGAAAACATGTGCTGGTCGAAAAACCGCTCGAAATCAGCCTGGAGAAAGCGCAGGCGCTGGTGGATGTCTGTGAACAAAGCGGCGTGAAGCTGGCCGTGATGTTGCAGCACCGCATGCGCGAGGCCTCGCTGGCAATGGCGCGGCTGATCAATGAAGGCACGCTGGGGCAGTTGCTCAGTGCGTCCGCCAGCATTCGCTGGTGGCGCCCGCAAAGTTATTATGACGAGCCCGGCCGCGGCACCCTGGCGCGCGACGGCGGCGGCGTGCTGATGACGCAGGCCATTCACACCCTGGACCTGATGCTCAGCCTGACCGGCATGCCCGACAAAGTGATGGCGATGGCCAGCACCAGCCTCGCCCACCGCATGGAATGTGAGGACACGGTCGCCGCCGTGCTGCACTACCCGAACGGCGCCATTGGCAACATCGACGCGACGACCGCCGCCTGTCCTGGTTTTCCGGAGCGCATCGCGCTAAACTTTGAAAAAGGCAGCGCCACGCTGGAGGCCGGTGAGCTGAACGCAGAGCTGGCGGACGGCCAGAAAATTCAGTCCGGGGCTAAACAGGCCACCGGTTCGGGCGCAAACATCATGGCTTTTGACCATGCTTTTCACCGCGCGGTGATTGGCGACTTTGTGGCCGCGGTCCGAAACCACGTGGAGCCCGCCGTCTCGGGACGCTCTGCGCTGCGGGTCCAGCGGCTGATTGCCGCCATCATGGAGGCATCGCGCCGGGGCGTGGCGGTCTCTCCGCCGCCCTGAGCGCAAGCGCAGCAACGGCGATGGTCAGGCGGCTTCCTGGCCCAGCCCGAGCAGGCGCATCGCATTGCCCTTGAGGATGCCGGGCATGACCTCGGGCTTGAAGCCGGCGTCTTCGAAATCCTTCATCCAGCGCTCGGGCGTGATCAGCGGGTAATCGCTGCCGAATAACACGCGGTCCTTGAGCAGGGTGTTGGCGTACTGCACCAGCTGCTTCGGAAAGTACTTGGGGCTCCAGCCCGACAAGTCAATCCAGACGTTGGGCTTGTGTGTGGCCACGCTCAGCGCCTCGTCCTGCCACGGGAAACTCGGGTGCGCCATGACGATCTGCATGTCAGGGAAATCGATGGCCACGTCATCAAGGTGCATGGGGTTGGAGTACTCCAGCCGCAAGCCGCCGCCGCAGCGCATGCCGCTGCCGATACCGCTGTGCCCGGTGTGGAAAATTGCCGGCATCTTGTGGGCGTTGATGACCTCATAAATGGGCCAGGCCATCTTGTCGTAAGGGTGGTAGCCCTGCACCGTGGGGTGGAACTTGAACCCCTTGACGCCATATTCCTTGATGAGCCGCTCGGCCTCGCGCGCGCCCATTTTTCCCTTGTGCGGATCAATGCTGGCAAAGGCCATCATCATGTCGCTGTTTTTTTGTGCGGCTTCGGCGATCTCTTCGTTCGGGATGCGGCGGCGCCCGAGCTTGGATTCGCTGTCCACCGTGAACATGATCAGCCCGATCTTGCGTTCGCGGTAATAAGCGATGGTTTCTTCAATGGTCGGCCGGCGGCTGTTCTTGAAGTATTTGTCGGCGGCGCGGTCGTACTCCTCGCCGTAGTTGTCGAACGGGTTCCAGCAACTCACCTCTGCGTGGGTGTGAACGTCGATGGCGATGAGGTTCTTGTAATCCATGGGGTCTCCTGTCGTTGTGGGTCCAGACGCGCATGCGGGTTAACACCGATGAATGAGGCTGCAAAGTCTGTTGAATTGGTTATTGTTTATAACAATAATCGAGCCAACTTGCAAACCTCTCATGAACGCACAAATACCTTCTCCCGACCTCCAGCTTGAACTCCGCGGCGATCAGCAGGAAATCGCCGTCGTCCGTCTTGCCCGGCCCGCCAAACGCAATGCGCTCAACGACGGCCTGATTCTGGCGCTGCGCCGCATGTTCGAGTCCCTGCCCACCAGCGTCCGCGCCGCCGTGATTCACGGCGAGGGCGCGCATTTCTGTGCCGGCCTGGACCTCGGCGAGCTGCAGGAACGCGATGCAGGCCAGGGCATGCATCACTCCCGCATGTGGCACGCCGCCCTGGAACATGTGCAACACGGACCTGTCCCCGTGATTGCCGCCCTGCACGGTGCGGTGGTCGGCGGCGGACTGGAGCTGGCAAGTGCCTGTCACATCCGTGTGGCCGATGCCTCGGCGTTCTACGCCCTGCCCGAAGGCTCACGCGGCATTTTTGTCGGCGGCGGCGGTTCGGTGCGCATCCCCAAACTGATTGGCGTGGCGCGCATGACAGACATGATGCTGACCGGCCGCGTTTACAACGCCGAAGACGGCGAGCGTGCCGGGTTTGCCCAGTACCTGGTTCCCGAGGGCCAGGCTTTCACCAAAGCGCTGGAGCTGGCAACACGCGTGGCACAAAACGCGCCGCTGACCAACTACGCGCTGATGCACGCCCTGCCCCGCATCGCCGAGCAGCCAGCCGACCAGGGTTTCTTCACCGAATCGCTGATGGCCGCCATTGTCCAGAACGCGCCTGAAGCCAAGGCACGGGTCAAGGCCTTTCTTGAAGGCAAGGCCAACAAGGTCAGCAAGGACTGAGCGCCATGTCAACGACCACCCTGAGCGAGACCCGCACACTTTCCCGTCCCGGCCCGGCGCCGACCTACCGGCCCATGGTGTTTGGCGTCACCCGTGTCGAGCTGCGCGACGGCGGGCAGGGCATCCAGTACCTGAAGGCCGACCAGCCGCTGGACAGTTATGCAGCACGCATGACCGACCGCTTGATGCACTGGGCACAGGTCGCGCCCGAGCGCACCTTCATGGCGCGGCGTATCAAAAATGCCGACGGCAGTTCGGGCGACTGGCGCCACATCAGTTACGCCGAGGCGCTGGCCAGCGCCCGCAACATCGGACAAGCCTTGCTGGACCGCGGGCTGAATGCCGAGCGTCCGGTCGCCATCCTCAGCGAAAACGACCTGGAGCACGCACTGCTGGCGCTGGGCTGCATGTATGCCGGCGTGCCCTACTGCCCGGTCTCACCGGCCTACTCCACCGTCAGCCAGGATTACGACAAACTGCGCCATGTGCTGGCCACGCTGTCACCCGGCCTGGTGTTTGCCAGCGACGCAGGCCGCTACGGCAAGGCCATCGCCGCCACGGTTGCGGATGATGTTGAAGTTGCTATTCATTCGATAGCTGATCACGCCCGACCAGCAAGGGCTGTGACCACTTTTGACCAGCTTTTGTCAACTGCGGCCACGCCCGCCGTGGATGCGGCGATGCAGGCCACCGGCCCGGACACCATCGTCAAGTTCCTGTTCACCTCAGGCTCGACCAAGTTGCCCAAGGCGGTGATCAACACCCAGCGCATGTGGTGCGCCAACCAGCAGCAGATGCGCCAGTCGATGCCGGTGCTGGCCGACGAACCGCTGGTGCTGATCGACTGGCTGCCCTGGAACCACACCTTCGGCGGCAACCACAACGTCGGCATGACGATTTACAACGGCGGCACGCTTTACATCGATGACGGCAAGCCGACGCCTGCGCTGATGGGCGAGACCCTGCGCAACCTGCGCGACATCGCACCCACGGTCTATTTCAACGTACCAACCGGCTTCGAGGCCATCGCCAACGCGATGAAAACCGACGCCGTGCTGCGCAAGAACCTGCTGTCGCGCGTGCGCATGTTTTTCTACGCCGGTGCGGCGCTGGCCCAGCCGGTCTGGGACAGCCTGCACCAGACGCAGGAAGCCGAGGTCGGCGAGCGCATTGTGATGGGCACGGGCCTGGGCATGACCGAGTCCGGGCCGTTCGGCATTTTTGTGACCAGCCCCGATGTCCGTGCCGGCGACCTGGGCGTGCCGGCTCCGGGCCTGGAACTCAAGCTGGTGCCCATGGACGGCAAGATCGAGGTGCGCTACCGGGGACCCAACATCACGCCCGGTTACTGGCGCGCGCCCGAAGCCACGCAAGAGTCGCTGGATGAGGAAGGTTTCTTTTGCACCGGCGATGCCGTCGCCTGGATCGATCCGGCCAACATCCACAAGGGCCTGAAGTTCGACGGCCGCATTGCCGAGGACTTCAAGCTCGGCACCGGCACCTTTGTCAGCGTCGGGCCGCTGCGCGCCAGGATCATTGCCGCCGGCGCGCCCTATGTGCAGGACGTGGTGCTCACCGGCATCAACCTTAAGGAAGTCGGGGCGCTGATTTTCCCGACGGCGGCCTGCCGCGCCCTCAGCGGGCTCGGACCGGAGGCAACGCTCAAGGACGTCGTGGAAAGCGCGCCGGTCCAGGCCCGTTTTCAGACCCTGCTCAATGAGCTGGCCGCCACCGCCACCGGCAGCGCCAGCCGCATCGCCCGCGCCCACCTGATGAGCGAGCCGCCGTCCATCGACAAGGGCGAAGTGACGGACAAGGGCTCCATCAACCAGCGCGCCGTGCTCAAGCACCGCGACGCGCTGGTCCAGTCGCTGCATGACGGCAGCCTGCCCTTCACCATCCTCCCGAAAGCAAAAGCATGAACATCCAGGGACATGCCGCCATCGTGACCGGCGGCGCTTCGGGGCTGGGTGAAGCGACGGCACGTGAGCTGGCCCGGCTTGGGGCCAGGGTTGCCCTGCTGGACCTCAACCTCGCGCTGGCGCAGCAGGTCGCTGCCGACATCGGCGCAGACCGGGCCATCGCCTGCGCCTGCGACATCACCAACACCGACAGCGTGGTGGCCGCGCTGGCTCAGGCCGAAGCGGCCCACGGCCCGGCGCGCATCCTGATGAACATTGCCGGCATGGGCAGTGCCAAACGCATCGTGCAAAAGGATGGCTCGCCCGCGCCCCTGGAAGATTTCGCCCGGGTCATCAACGTCAACCTGATCGGCAGCTACAACATCAGCCGCCTGTTCGCCGCCGCCTGCGTGAAACTGCAGCCACTGGAAGACGGCGAGCGCGGCGTGATGATGTTCACCGCCTCGGTCGCGGCCTTTGACGGCCAGGTCGGGCAGCAGGCCTACAGCGCGTCCAAGGGTGGCCTGGTCGGCATGACCCTGCCGATGGCGCGCGATCTGGCCCAGCACGGCATCCGCGTCTGCACCGTGGCGCCTGGCCTGTTTGCCACGCCGCTGATGAAGCAGTTGCCCGAACCGGTCCAGCAATCGCTGGCCGCCTCGATTCCTTTTCCGTCGCGCCTGGGAAAACCCGAGGAGTTTGCCCAGCTCGCTTGCCATATCGTGACCAACAGCCACCTCAACGGCGAGGTGATCCGGCTCGATGGCGCATTGCGCATGGCGCCGCGCTGACAGAACCCTTTCCGACCACGGCAACGGCCGCTATTTTTGTGTCAGTTTTTTAACAGGAGACCCAGCATGACCTTCACCAAATCCCTTCTAGCCATTGCGCTGGCCGGCTCGGCCGCAAGCGCCGCCATGGCAGACATCAACATTGGCGTGAGCCTGCCCCTGACCGGGCCGACCTCGGCGTTGGGCATCCCGATCAAGAACGCCATCGCGCTCTGGCCCACCAGCATTGGCGGCGAAAAACTCAATGTCATCATCCTTGACGACGCAACCGACCCCACCAACGCCACAAAAAACGCACGCCGCTTCGTGACCGAAGACAAGGTCGATATCCTGATGGGCTCGGCCGCCACCCCGCCGGCCAACTCGGTGGCCGCCGTGGCTGCAGAAAGCGGCACCATCCACCTGACCTTTGCGCCCATCGACGTGTCCACCGGCAAGGCGCCCTGGTCCTACAACATGCCGCAGTCCACGCTGGTGATGTCCCACGCCATCGTTGAACACATGAAAAAAACCGGCGTCAAGACGGTGGGCTTTCTGGGTTATGCCGATGCCTATGGTGAGCTCTTCCTGCGCGACATGAAGGTCAAGATGGCCGGCACCAACATCAAGTTCGTGTCGGAAGAACGTTTTGCCCGCACCGACACCAGCGTTACCGGACAGGCCCTGAAAGTGACGGCCGGCAACCCCGACGCCATCCTGATCGTCGCCTCCGGCAGCGGTGCCGCCATGCCGCACAAGGCGCTGATCGAGCGCGGCTACAAGGGCAAGATCTACCAGACGCACGGCGCGGCCTCGCGTGACCTGATGCGCGTCGGCGGCAAGGATGTGGAAGGCGCGTATGTTGTCGCCGGCCCCGGTGTGGTGGCCGAGCAACTGCCCGCCAACCACCCGAGCAAACAGGTGGCCATGGCCCACGTGACCGCCTGGGAAAAGATCTATGGCGCCAACAGCCGCAACCCGTTTGCCGGCCATGCCTATGACGCTTCGGTGGTGTTGCAGAAGATCATTCCGGTGGCCCTCAAGACGGCCAAGCCCGGCACCAAGGAATTCCGCGGTGCACTCAAGGCTGCCCTTGAAAACGCCGGCCCGATCGCGCTTTTCCATGGCACGGTCAACTACACCGCTACCAACCATGCGGGTTACACCGACGACACCGGCGTGATCATGCAGATCGTCAATGGCGACTGGAAGCTCCAGCCGAAATAAGCCGTCATTTCGCGCGTGACCGGGCGGAGCGGCAGTGCGCCGCCTGCCCGGGCCGCCGCGCCTCCCGCGTTCCCTGAAGGTTTTTATGGATTTTTCAATTGCCAGCATCCTGCTGGTTGACGGACTGACCAATGGCGCCATTTATGCGCTGCTGGGGCTGGCCACGGTGCTGGTTTTTGCCGTCACTCGGATCATTTTTATTCCCCAGGGCGAATTCGTCACCTACGGTGCGTTGACCCTGGCGATCCTGCAAACCGGCAAAGTGCCCGGAACCATCTGGCTGCTGCTGATGCTGGCCGGACTGGCTGCACTGGCCGAGGCCTGGCACACCTGGAAGCGCTACAAGCTGCCGGGCAAGGCGGTGCTGTCCGGCCTGAAGGTGCTGGTGGCGCCCGCGCTGGTGTCGCTGGTCACGCTCTGGGCCGCGCCCCAGCAGTTTTCCCTGCTGGTGCAGGCGCTGCTGTCGGTCAGCATCGTGACCTGCTTCGGTCCCCTGGTGTACCGCCTCGCCTACCAGTCGCTGGCCGACGCCACGCCCCTGGTGCTGCTGATCGTGTCGGTCGGTGTGCATTTCGCGCTGACCGGCCTGGGCCTGCTGTTCTTCGGTGCCGAAGGCTTTCGCAACCCGCCCTTCTGGGATGTCCGTTTCAGCCTGGGCGCGGTCAACCTGTCCGGTCAGGCGGTGATCATCGGCCTGGCGTCCATCGCGCTGATTGTCATGCTGTGGCTGTTTTTCGAGCGCACCCTCTACGGCAAGGCCCTGCGCGCCACAGCGGTGAACCGCCTGGGCGCCAGGCTGATGGGCATCTCGTCGCAGTCGGCCGGCCAGCTCACGCTGGCGATGGCGGCGCTGATCGGCGCGCTGTCGGGCCTTTTGATCGGCCCGACAACCACCGTGTTCTACGACTCGGGCTTTTTGATCGGCCTCAAGGGTTTTGTCGCCGCCGTGATCGGTGGTCTGGCCAGTTATCCCGGCGCAGCCCTGGGCGCGCTGATGGTCGGCGTCATCGAGGCCTTTGGCTCCTTCTGGGCCAGCGCTTTCAAGGAAGTGATCGTTTTCACACTGATCCTTCCCGTGCTTTTCTGGCGCTCGCTGCGGGCGGGCCCTTCGGACGAGGACCACTGACATGCCACTGAGAAAAATCGGATGGCTGCTGCTGGTCGCGGCCATCGGGCTGATTGCCGTGCTGCCCGTGCCCGAGTTCTGGATCACGCAGCTCAATTACATCGGCATCTCCAGCCTGGCGGTGCTGGGCCTCGTGCTGCTGACCGGGATCGGCGGGCTGACCTCGTTCGGCCAGGCGGCATTTGTCGGCATCGGCGCCTACACCACGGCCTACCTCACCGTCAGTGCCGGCTTCTCGCCATGGGTGGCGCTGTTCGTCGGCCTCGGCCTGACGGCCGCATGCGCCGTGGTGCTGGGCTGGATCACCTTGCGCATGTCGGGCCACTACCTGCCGCTGGCGACGCTGGCCTGGGGTCTGTCGCTCTACTACACCATGGGCAACCTGGAAGCGCTGGGCAAATACGACGGCATTCTGGGCCTGCCCGGCCTGGCGGTTTTCGGCTGGGACATCGGCCATGGGCGGGTCTTCTTCCTGATCACCTGGGCGCTGGTGCTGCTGGCTTCCCTCGCCATGCTGCACCTGCTGGACTCGCGCGTCGGCCGCGCCATCCGTTCGCTCAAGACCGGCTCGCAGATGGCCGAATCCATGGGTATCGACACCCTGCGTTTCAAGATCGGCATCTTCGTGATCGCAGCGCTGCTGGCCAGCCTCTCGGGCTGGCTGTATGCGCACTTCCAGCGCTCGGTCAACCCGTCGCCGTTCAGCGTGCACATCGGCATCGAATATCTTTTCATGGCGGTTCTCGGCGGCGCCGGTTATGTCTGGGGTGCCATCACCGGCGCGCTGGTGACCAAGCTGCTGGCCGACCAGTTGCAGGTGCTGCTGCCGGCGCTGATTGGTACCAGCGGCAGTTATGAAGTGATTGTGTTCGGGGTGCTGCTGGTGCTGGTGCTGAAGTACGCACCCAATGGCATCTGGGCTTTTGTGGACCGCAAGATCCCCAAGGCCGCGCGCAAGGTTGACTGGCAAGGCGCAACCGCCCTGCCGCATCGCGGCAAACCGGCCGCCGGTGAAGTGGTGCTGCAGGCCACCAACATCAGGAAG
>CAMLDT010000141.1 GCA_946479075.1 uncultured Polaromonas sp. | reverse complement strand
TGGGCCAGCTGCGCACCACCGGCCCCTTGTTCGTGATCGCGAGGCCGTCCTTGTAATTCAGCGTGGAATATTCGACCTGCGCCAGCACATCACCGTCCGGCAGTTGCGATTCATCGATGTCAACCACTGACGCCGAAAAGCCGGCATCGGATTTGTTGAGTTGCAGGGCCTTGAACATGGGTGTCTCCTTTGTTGTTGGTTCGTCAAGCCGAAACCTTGAGTATCGGCACCTCACTTGCCTCAGGCTGACAGGCGGTGTGCGCACTGTTCAACCAAAGCGTCGAGCGTTTGACCCCGCTGCAGCGCGGGGGCAAACGGGCCGATGCTGGACGGTGCGCGCCATGCAGCCTAGAGTCCGGGGCATGAATAAATCCTACCTGTTCCTGGCCGTCGCCATCGTTGCGGAGGTGCTTGCCACCAGTTCGCTGAAGGCCTCCGCCAGCTTCACGCGACTGCTTCCCAGCATCGCCACCCTGGCTGGCTACGGCGTGTCCTTTTATTTTCTGTCACTCACACTGCAGACGATGCCCACGGGCATTGCTTACGCCATCTGGTCAGGCGTCGGCATTGTGCTGATCTCGATCATCGGCTGGTTTTTGTTCGGCCAGAAGCTCGACGCCCCCGCGTTGGCCGGCATGGGGCTGATCATCGCCGGCGTGCTGGTCATCAACCTGTTTTCGAAGTCCAGCGCGCACTGACGGCCGCCGAAGGTGAACGGGCGCATGGTGCCGCTGTTCAGGCGGCCCCGCCCGATCCAAATCTTGTTGCCGACCGCAGCCGCGCCTTCTCGGCTTCAACTTCGCGATTGCGCGGTTCGGCATGCGTCACCAGCGAGGCGATCAGGCGCCGCGCCGTGGCGGCGACCTCCTCCACCGCCAGATCAAAAGCGGCTTCATTGGCCTTGGACGGCACACTGAAGCCGCTGAGCTTGCGCACAAACTGCAGTGAGGCGTCGCGGATTTCCAGCTCGGTAGCGGGCGGCTCGAAATTGAACAGGGTCTTGATGTTGCGGCACATGGCGGCTCCCCGAAAAAACAAGGGCCTTATTTCAGCACAAGGGCTGCAGGCGATCCAGCATGTTGCGCCCCGCCCCGCAGGCGCCTGTCGCTAGCGCAGCGCCTTCCACCACAACACATTCGTTCGCGGCTTGCCCAAAGTCAGCACCTCCCCAATCTCCGGCGTCGCCAGCGGCAGGCCCTGCTTTTCCGCCAGCGCCGCCACCCTGTCCAGTGGGTCGCGCCAGGTGTGGAAGGCGAGGTCGAAGGTGCTGTTGTGCACCAAATACAGCAGCTTGCCGCGCAGGTCCTGGAAAGCCTTCACGGTTTCTTCGGGGGTCATGTGGACCGAGGGCCAGTAATCGTCGTAGGCGCCGTTTTCCATGAGGGCAATGTCGAAACCACCCAGGCGTTCGCCGATCTGTTTGAAGCCCGGGAAGTAGCCGGAGTCGCCGCTGTAATAAATGCGCTCGGTCCCGCTCTGGATCATCCACGATGCCCACAGCGTGCTGTTGCGGTCCGACAGTGTGCGTCCCGAAAAATGCTGCGACGGCGCGGCGGTGAGTTCAATGTCGCCGAACTTGCCCTTTTGCCACCAGTCGAACTCCTCGATGCGCTCCGGCGCCACGCCCATGTCGCGCAGCCGCTGGCCCACGCCCAGCGGCACGAAATAACGCGTCACCTTGCCCAGCAGGTATTCGATGGTGGCGGTGTCGAGGTGGTCGTAGTGATCGTGCGAGAGGATCAGCCCTTCAATCGGCGGCAACTCGGTCAGCGGCAGCGGCGTGGGATGAAACCGTTTGGGCCCGAACCACTGCACCGGCGACGCCCGTTCGCTGAACACCGGATCGATCAGCCAGTACTTGCCGCGCAGCTTGAGCAAATGCGAAGAATGGCCCAGCCGGATGATGTGGTTGGCCGTTGGGTCCAGCGCATCCAGCGCTGCCTTGTCGAGCTTGCGCACCGGAATCGGATCGACCGGCACCGTGCCCTCTTTGTTTGCCGTAAAGAACCGGCTCCAGATCTTCCAGGTGGTCTGGCTGGGTTTGGCGTCCGGGTTCGGCATGTTGACAAAGCCGCATTGGCCGTCGGCCTGCGGCGACGCGGCCGAGCGCGGGTCGCAGGCAGTCTGGCTGACAGCGCAGCCGGAGGCCAGGCTCGCGATGACGGCCAGAAGGCACAGGGTCAACCAGCGGGGGAAAAGTGTCATGGATGGGGCTTTCTGGAGGCGGTGGCCAGTTGGATTACTGGATCCCCTTGCGCTGCATATAGGGAACCAAAGCGCGTGTGACCTCCGGTGTGTTCCTGAAATCACCGACCCCATCACGAAGCATGCGGGTCAGCCCAACGCAGGGGCCCTCGGGAGGGACAATGTTGTTGTCGAGCGTTGCGCCATTGAGCTGCCGCATGAGCTGCTGGTTGGTAGATCTCGTCGTCGTGACGAGGACAGCCTGAAGGTAGCCCTGCTTGGCTTGTTCCCCACCCACGGCAAGGTGACGATCACCGATTTCGTTGAGCGCCGCCGATGCACCGCGGAAAAAAGCGTCATTGCGTTTTCTCCATTCGCTGGCCTCGGCCCCCAGCGCAGCAGCAACTTGCCCACCGAGACGCTAGCACAGCCGCGCCGCGAAGTCGTGGGTCATGCCTCTTGCCATCACCGTTGCGGCGTCCGTTTCCAGGATTTGAGAAAGCTCCTCGGTGTGACGATTGAACGGAGCCGGTTGCCCGAGCGCCACGGTGGATGAAGCAAGAAGGACAAGCAGCGTCAGGCAAGGCAGGTTCATGGACGACCTCAGGTGATATAAAGAGCCAAACAAGCGAGATAAACGGGGAAACGGGGCGAACTCCATATTCTGGACAGGTTGCCGGCGCGCTCGCTTACGCCTGTTTCACAAGCGCCAGCACATCCTTGAACGCCGGATGCTCCGCCGTGCCCAGCCATTCAAACGCGACCATCTCGGTGGTCACCAGTTCGGCGCCGGCGCCGGCCAGGCGGTCGAAGGCGGCGTCGCGGTTGCGTTCGCTGCGCGAGCTGCAGGCGTCGGTGACGACCCAGACGTCGAACTCTTCTTCGAGCAGGCCCAGCGCAGTCTGCATCAGGCAGACATGGGCTTCGCAGCCGGCGATGACGATGGTGGCCCGGCCCTCTTCCTGCTCGGGCGCAGCGCGCTGCAGGTGTTTGGGCAGGCTGCGCGCATTGCCGCGAGGCGGACCGGCAAGCGGCTTGCGCACCGGCGGGCGCAGCCAGTCGCCGAGGCCATCGGCCACGGCGTTGAAATGCATCTTGGCCAGTGTCCGGCCGCCGGCCGCGTCGATGGCCGCCTGCAACTCCGGCGCCAGCGGGCCCAGGCCGTCGGGGTTTTGAACCGTGCCGAACACCGGCACTTCCAGCAGCCTGGCCATACGCGCCAGCCGCAGCGCGTTGGCGGCCACCCGTTCGCCTTCAAAAATCGCGGGCATCAAACGGGCCTGGTAGTCCACCAGCACCAGTTGGGAATCGTCGGCATCGAGCAACATGGGAAAAGTCCTGAAAGGTCAAAAGGAAACGAAGCAGCAAGGCGCTCCGTTTTTGATAGCTGCTTACGCCCGGCTGTCGTGGGCTGGAGCCTCATTTGGCTCTATATCCACAGGCAGCTGCAGCACAGGCGGCTGCACCGGCAACTCGGCAAATTGGAGCAGGCGCGTGGCCAGCAGGGTCTCGGCCAGAAAACACAAAAGCGCCAGCAGAAAACAGGCCACACCAGACAGAAAACTGACGGTGGCGATCTTCAGGATCGGTAGGTCGACGGTTTCGCCGAGAAAAAGCAGCACGATGGTCAAGCCGATCAGCAGCGCGCAAAAGGTCAGCAGCGCCAGGCAGCCATTGACCAGCCAGCCGCGGTGCCGCAGTTCACCAAGTTCGGCATACATCTTGTTGGCCCGGCTTTCCTCGACCCCGCCGGTCTCCAGGCGGTTTTCCAGATAACGTGCGCGGTCGATGATGCGTGCCAGCCGGCCGGCGACTGCGGCGATCATGCCGGAGACAGCGGTCAGCAAAAACACCGGCGCCACCGCGAGCTGTATGCCGTGGGTCACCGTGGCAAGGTCAGATGCAAAGTTCATCCGGGCTCCGCAGGTTGGTGGAAAGGGCCGCATTTTCTCATGGCCCCCGCACAGCGCGGCCGGAACACGGCAGTTGCAGGAAATTGTCGCCCCTGTCTGACAAGCGCAGGCCCCGGCAGGCGGCACACTGCATGCAGTCCATGCGCGCCCTGACCTGCCGCCGCACCCCTGACGCCACCTTGAAAACGGCTGAAATTCCAGGGGCCGGATGATAGGATCACCAGCGCGATTTCCGGCTGCGCCAGCAGCAACTGATGTGTGAGGCTGCTGGCGGCAGCCTTTTTTTTGATGCCCGACCGAGGATTTATGACTGAACAACAAGCCCCCGCCACAGCCGCTGTGGACGCCGGCCACCAGGGACTGCAGGAGGAATCCGCCCGTTACGCCCTGCTCAGGCGCATCGCCCCGACCTTGCGCCACCACTTGGCCGGCACCATGCAGCCCATCGGCATGGTGTCCGCCATCATGGACCGCCGGTTGCAGGCAGCGCAGCCTGATCTGGCGGTGCTGCGCGAGAACAGCAAGTCCATCGCCACGCTGGCGCGCTCGGCCGCCGGTGCCAGCATGAACCTGCTGACCTGGGTGGCGCCCAAGGACAACGGCGCCGTCAACATCCACGCCGGGATTGAGGAATGTGTGGGCATGCTGGCCACCGACCTGGCGTTTCGGGGGTTTACCGTCGCCAACAACGTCGCTGCATCGGAGGCCGCGACCTCGGTGTTCGCGCTGCGCAGCGTGTTCACCGCCGCGCTGATCGCCCTGACCGATGCCGCACCCGCACCGGCCCGCATCGAGATCGCCAGCGAGACGTCGGACGGCGAAACCCGCGTGACCCTCCGCGTCATCAGCGAGCCCGACGCCGCGCCGGGTGAGGATCCGCGTGCCTACCGCAAGCTCGGCTGGCACGACGTGCAGGCCCTGGCCACCGCCGAGCAGGTGCCCCTGACCCACGGCAGCGACCACGCGGAAATGCGTTTCGCGGCCAGCGAAGACGCCGACCTCACCGTCTGATCCCCCGCATTCCGCAAGCGGGAAGTCCGGTGCCCGGTGCGCCCGCGCGCTCCTGATTTGATAGCTCGTTGCGCTTGACGGGCAAGGGCTACAGCCCTTTTTTGCATATAAACTCAGGGCTCCCGCTGCCACAGGGCAGCGCACCCAGCACCCCATGAACAAGAGCGGAATCCTCCTTCACATCGCCGGCCTGTGGCTGCTTTCCACACTGGACGCCTCCGGCAAGTGGCTGGTGCTGGCGGGGGTGCCGGTGCTGATGGTTTCATGGATGCGCTACACCGTGCACACGGTGCTCATGACCGCCATCGTGCTGCCGCAGCGCGGCAAGGCCATGTTCAAGACGCAGTCGCTGCCCCGCCAGCTTGTGCGCGGCTTCCTGATGATCGCCACCACCGTGCTGTTTTTTTCGGTGCTGGCCCGCCTGCCGCTGGCCGAAGCGACCGCCATCAACTTCATGGCGCCGCTGTTTGTGATGGCGATGGCGCCCTGGCTGCTCAAGGAAGCGCATCGCCTGCACCGCTGGCTGGGTGTGCTGCTTGGCTTTGCCGGCATGCTGGTGGTGGTGCGGCCAGGCTCACAGCTCGACCCCGTCGGTGTGGCCCTCGGCCTGTTGACCGCCTTCACCTTTGCGCTGTTTCAGATCTCCACCCGCCGTGTCGCGCATGACGACCCGCTGACCACCAACTACTACGGTGGCCTGTTTGGCACGGCGGCCTTGACCCTGGCGCTGCCCTGGTTCTGGATCACGCCTGACCTGCCGTTCTGGGGGTGGGTGCTGCTGGTGTCCACCGGCGCCACCGGTTTCTTCGGCCACTGGCTGCAGGCGGCGGCCTACCGCAAAAGCCCGGCCAGCTTGCTGGCGCCCTTCAGCTACATGCAGATCATCAGCGCCGCGACCCTGGGCTGGCTGGTGTTTGACCAGGTGCCCGGCAAAACCACCGCCCTGGGCATCGCGCTGATCTGCCTGGCCGGACTCGGCGTGGCGCTGACCGAAGCGCGCATGGCCTGGGTGCGCACGCGCGCCCTGCGCGAACCTCAGTGAACGCGCGCCGGTCTCAGGCGGGCATGAGCGGCAGGTCGGCTTTTTTGAGGGTGCGCAGCACGAAGCTGGACTTGCTGTGGCGTATGCCCTTGATCTTGTAGAGGCGCTCACGCAGCAGGCGTTCGTAGTCGCGCGTGCCGCTCACGGCGATGCGCAGCAAATAGTCGTAGTCACCAGAGACCAGGTAGGCCTCGATCACTTCCGGAATTTTCGCCAGCGTCTCGCCGAATTTTTCCAGCGTGTTGTCCGAGTGGCTGTCGAGCGTGACCTGCACCAGCACGGTGTCGGCCAGGTCCAGCGCCGCGGCATTGATGCGCACGGTGTAACCCTCGATCACGCCGGACTCTTCCATCTTCTTGATGCGGCTCCAGCACGGCGTGTGGCTCAGGCCCACGGCCTGGCCGATCTCCTGCAGGCTGGCCCGGGCGTTGGCCTGCAAAACCTGCAGGATTTTTCGGTCGGTTTTATCCATGAAGCAATATTTCCTTCATTTTTCAAGTTATGAAGTCATTATTACTGATATGGCCAGCAATCATCAGAAAAAACGGAAGCACTTTCTGCGGCCTGACGCGCATACTGGCTGCTGGCAAACGGACTTACCGGTTCGTGGTGCAAGGCAAACGCCCCCGCGGGTTACCACCGGCGGGGGCGCTTGGGTCTGCGGAGAATGGCGCGTTCGCCGTCAGCCGAACTTGCGCAGCGCGTCGAGCGCCAGGCCGCTGCCGATGCTGCCGAACAGATCGCCCTCGACGCGGCGGGCCTGCGGCAACAAAGCCGCAATCCGCGCACGCAGCAGCGGCACGCTGCTGGAGCCGCCCGTGAAAAACACCGTGTCCACCGCTTCTGCGGCCACGCCCGCCTCGCGCAGCAGGCCCCTGACCTTGGCGGCAATCTGGTCCACCAGCGCCGAGATGGCCGCTTCAAAATCGGCGCGCTCCAGCACCAGCCTGTCACCGGGCGTGATGCGGCCCAGGTCCATGCGCGCCTGATCCGCATCCGACAGCGCCATCTTGGCCGCCTCGACCTGCATCGCCAGCCAGTGGCCGGCACGCTGGTCCACCAGCGCCTGCAAGCGGACCAGCTTGTCCGGCTCGGCCGCCTCTCGGCGCAGTTCGGTGATTTGCGCGGCCGCCTTGCGGGTGTAGGCGAAGTTGATGGTGTGCCAGGTGGCCAGGTTGAAATACGGCGCCGAAGGCATCAGCAACCCGCTTTTCAGCAGACTGCCCAGGCCCAGCGTCGGCATCACGCTGGCCAGGCTCAGGTATTTGTCGAAGTCGGTGCCGCCTATGTGCACGCCGCCGCTGGCCAGGATGTCGTCCTTGCGGTCCACCTTCTGCGCGCCGTCGGGCGACAGCCGCACCAGCGCAAAGTCCGAGGTCCCGCCACCGATATCGACCACCAGCACTTTTTCCTCGCGCGTGACCTGCGACTCGTAGTCGAAGGCGGCGGCGATGGGCTCGTACTGGAAGGCGATGTCGGTGAAGCCCACCGCATGCGCAATACCCGCCAGCGTGTCCTGCGCGCGGCGATCCGCCGCGGCATCGTCATCGACAAAAAACACCGGGCGGCCCAGCACCGCGCGCGTGAAGCTGCGGCCCGCCGCCTGTTCCGCACGGCGTTTTAGTTCGGCGATGAACTGCGCCAGCAAGGCGCGAAACGGCACCGCCCGGCCGGCCACCTCGGTCTGCTCATCGATCAGCGCGGTGCCCAGCAGGCTCTTGAGCGAACGCATCAGCCGCCCCTCCTCGCCCGCCAAATAATCGGCCAGCGCGGCGCGGCCGTAACTGATGTGCGCATCTTCCGCATGAAAAAACACCACCGAAGGCAAGGTGGGCTTGCCATCCTCCAGCGGCAGCAACTGGACCTGGCCGGGTGCGTTGGCGCGGGCGCAGGCCGCCGTCGAATTGGAGGTGCCGAAGTCGATGCCGCAGGCGAGCGAGCTGTGTGGTGACCCCGTCAAGGTTTCGCGAAGCCCTTGTCGGCCCAGGCCGTGGCGCTGGCGCGGTTCAGCCTGAAAGCCGGCGCCACGCGCACCCTGGCGAGCTGTTCGCCGGCTTCGTCGTGCGCGCTCAATTGCGCCGACGGGTTCTCGTCATCGGGTTCAATGTCCAGCGAGACGGTGATGCGTGCGCCGCGGCAATCGACCTCGACGCTCTGGTGCAAGGTGGCATGCAGTTGCTGCTCATGGCGGCGCACAAACTCGGACGCGGTCTTGACCAGGGTGCTGAACGCGGTGCTGTCGAGCGGCTTGGGATTTTTCTTGTCGCGGCCCATGGTCCACGGCCCGACCAGCGCAGGTTCGGGCTCGCCATCACGAATCATCGCCACGGCCCAGCCGTCGTCGTCCTCGTTCTTGATCACGCGGGCGCTCCAGCCGTCACCGCACCACAGCCGCGGCTGCTGCACAGGGTTGTCGTCGTCGGGGAGATCGGGGGAAGTGGAAAAGCCGGGGTCAGAAGCAGAGGAAGCAATGGCAGTCACGGGTAGTCAATCGGTCGGAGAAAAGCACGGGCAGGCACAACGATTTTAGTCCGCACCGATCAGGGCCACCGAAAGGTTCCACCGTGCAGAATTTGCGCCCCGCGTAAACCTTGATGACAGCTTGTGCGCCTCTGGCTACGCTTGCGGGTTGAGTTCTGCAACATCTTCCGGAGACCCCATGACCCAACGCCGCGACTTCCTCACCACCGCCGCCGCAGCCGCCGCCGGCATCGCCCTGCCCTCGCTGGCCAGCGCCCAGACCTTTCCTGCACGGCCGATCCGCTACATCTGCCCCTGGCCTGCCGGCGGCTCGACCGACGCCGTGATCCGCTCCATTGCTGAAAGCGCTGGCAAGACGCTGGGCCAGACCATCATCGTGGACAACAAGCCGGGTGCCGGCGGCCTGCTCGGCGCCAATGAAATGATGAACGCCAAGCCCGACGGCTACACACTGACGCAATTGCCGCACGGCATTTTCCGCATCCCGCACATGCAGAAAGTGCAATACGACCCGCTGAAAGACTTCACCTGGATCGCCTGCCTGACCGGCTACACCTTCGGCCTGGTGGTGCCCGCCGACTCGCCGATCAAAAGCATCAAGGACCTGGTGGCGTATGCCA
>CAMLDT010000140.1 GCA_946479075.1 uncultured Polaromonas sp. | reverse complement strand
TGGCCTGCATCATGCGGCTCATGCCGGCCACACCGACGGCCGACAGCAGGCCGCCAATCGTGGTGGGAATCAGGCACACCAGCAGGGCGATCAGGGCGGTCAGGCTGACCACCGTGCCGGCGCCCGCCGCGCCCACGCTGAAGATGGAAAAAGGCAGCAGCGTGACCGTCACCACCAGGAACACGATGGTCAGCGCCACCAGCAAAATGGTCAGCGCCACCTCGTTCGGCGTCTTCTGGCGTTTGGCGCCTTCGACCATGCTGATCATGCGGTCCAGGAAGGACTCGCCGGGGTTCACGCCGATGCGCACCACCAGCCAGTCCGACAACACGCGTGTGCCGCCGGTCACAGACGAAAAGTCGCCGCCCGACTCGCGCACCACCGGGGCCGATTCACCGGTGATGGCGCTTTCATCGACCGAGGCGACACCCTCAATGACTTCACCGTCGAGCGGAATCATGTCGCCCGCATCGACCAGCACCACGTCGCCCTTGCGCAGGCTCTCGGCGCGCTCCGGCAACCAGGTGGTGCCATGGAAAACGTTGCCCGCTGGCTCCTTGAACTTCTTGGCCCAGGTGCTTTGCTTGAGACCGCGCAGCGATGCCGCTTGTGCCTTGCTGCGGCCTTCGGCCAGGGCTTCGGCAAAGTTGGCGAACAGCACGGTGAACCAGAGCCACAGCGCCACGGCCAGGATGAAACCGGCCTGCGTTTCGCCCCCGGCCTGCAGTGCTTGCAGGCCCAGCAGGGTGGTGCCTATGCTGCCGATGTAGACCACAAACATGACCGGGTTGCGCCATTGCACGCGCGGGCTCAGTTTGGTGAACGATGCCTGGATCGCCGGCTTGAGCAGCGCGGGATCGAAGAGCGTCAGGGAAGTTTTCGTTTTCATGGGTTTACCTTGCTAGTCAGCGGTTCAACGACCAGGCCACAACATCAGATGCTCGACCATCGGGCCCAATGCCAGTGCCGGCACGTAATTGAGCAGTCCCACCAGCAGCACCGTGCCGATCAGCAGGAAAACGAACAGCGGGCCGTGGGTGGGCATGGTTCCAGCGGTCACCGGCAGGCGTTGTTTGGCGGCCAGGCTGCCGGCAATCGCCAGCACCGGCACGATCACGCCGAAGCGGCCCAGCCACATGGCCAGACCCAGCAGCGTGTTGTAGAACGGTGTGTTCGCCGACAGGCCGGCAAAGGCACTGCCGTTGTTGTTGGCCGCCGAGCTCAGCGCATAAAGGATTTCCGAGAAGCCATGGGCGCCCGGATTGGCCACACCGGCCTGGCCGGCGCCTGCCGCCACGGCAATGGCCGTGCCTGCCAGCACCAGAATCGGCGTGACCAATATCGCAATCGAGGTCAGCTTCATGTCGTGCGACTCGATCTTCTTGCCCAGGTACTCCGGCGTGCGGCCTATCATCAGCCCGGCGATGAACACCGCCAGGATGGCAAAAATCAGCATGCCGTACAGACCGGTGCCAACACCGCCGAACACCACCTCACCGAGCTGCATCATCACCATGGGCACCATGCCGCCCAGCGGCGTGAAGGAGTCGTGCATGGAAATCACCGCGCCGCACGATGCCGCCGTGGTGATCACTGCGAACAGGCTGGAGGTGTTGATGCCGAAACGGGTTTCCTTGCCTTCCATGTTGCCGCCTGATTGCAGCGCGCTGAGGCTCTGGTCCACCCCCAGTGGCGCCAGCAGCGGGTTGCCTGCCTGCTCAGCCGGAATGATGGCCGCCACTGCAATCACAAACATCACCGTCATGGCCGCCAGCACGGCCCAGCCCTGGCGCAGGTCGCCGACCTCGCGGCCGAAGGCAAAACACAGGGCCGCCGGGATGATGAAGATCGCCAGCATCTGGAAAAAGTTGCTCAGCGCCGTCGGGTTTTCGTAGGGGTGGGCCGAATTGGCATTAAAGAAACCGCCGCCGTTGGTGCCTATCATCTTGATAGCCTCCTGCGACGCCACCGGGCCCATGGCCAGCGTCTGCGTGGCGGTCTTCACATCGCCCATCACCGGCTGGCCCTGGCCGTCTTTCAGCGCCTGGCCGTCGGGGCCAAGCTTGGGCATTTGATAACTTGTGGTTTCCAGCGTGGTCACGTCCTTGTAGCTGTCAAAGTTCTGGATCACGCCCTGGCCCACCAGAAACACGGCAAACACCAGCGACAGCGGCAGCAGCAACCACGCCGTGATGCGGGTCACGTCCACCCAGAAGTTGCCGATCACGCGGGTCGAACGCGCGGCAAAGCCGCGAAACAGCGCAAACACCACGGCGATGCCGGTCGCGGCCGACAGGAAGTTCTGCACCGCGAGTGCCAGCATCTGGGTCTGGTAACTCATGGCGCTTTCACCGCCGTAGCCTTGCCAGTTGGTGTTGGTGACAAAACTGATGGCGGTGTTGAATGCCGAGTCGGGCGACACGGCCGCCATGCCGGCCGGGTTCAGCGGCAGCACCCCCTGGAAACGCTGCAGTGCATACACCGCCAGCACACCCAACGCATTGAAGGCCAGCAGCGCCAGCGCGTACTGATGCCATTTCATGGACTGGTCGGCCGAGGTGCCGGCGAGGCGGAACAGAGCCGCTTCGACGCGCAGCATCCAGCCCGGCAGACGGCCGGAACTGATACGCGCGATCCAGATACCCAGCGGCCAGGCGGCTACCAGCAACACACCGAGAAAAAGGGCCAGCAGGCCCCAGGCAGAACTGTTCATCAAAACTCCTCGGCGCAGATCAGCGCATAGACCAGGTATGCCAGCAGCGCAAGGGCGCAGGTGGCGCCAAAGCCATAGAGAACTTCGAGGCTGATCATGGCCGGCCCCCTGCAGGCCGCTCAAGCTTCTGGAAGCCCCAGACCAGCAACACCAATAGACCCCACAGCCCGGCGGCGAGGGCGACAAACACCATGTCCATGAACAACTCCCACGTTGAATGAATGACCAGAAGTTTGGCTACCGGCGCATAAAAACGGGGATGAGATGCATCAACCGGCTGTAAATGAAGCGTAAAAACGCGCTGGCTGCGCGCCGCACAGGCGAGCTGGAGAGGGTGGGCCCGGCGCATTGGCCAGGACTTTTCAGCGCGTGGGGGACGTTAACTTGCTATGAAGTTGATAGCTGCCAGCGCCCGCGCAGAAAGGGCTGGAGGCCTGAAACATGCATGAATCTGTGCGGTTTGGCGGACGGTGTGGGCCGCAGGGCCTTCCGCCAGTGAGTCACTCCGCCTTTACAGCCGCAGCGGCGAGGCGTAACCCGTCATCTCCAGGTAGCCGCGCCCGACCAGCGTGCCCTTGCTGTCGATCAGCTCGCTCAGGCCTTCCCAGTAGATGGCGCCAGTGGACTGGCGGCTGTCGAGCTCCTGGTTGTCGATGACGGCACGCACGGTGTAGAAGTCGGCCGGTGTGCGGATTGCCCATTCCACCGGGTAGCTGGCCTGGCTGAGCGGGCTTTTCCAGCGGCGTATCGGCTGGAAGATCACTTCGCCGCGGCTGAAGGTGTAAAGGTCGGCTTTCGGGTGGCGGAAGGAACCACCGTCCCATAAGGTGTTGCCCGCCTTGTCGCGCAGGCGGAAGGCGGTGAGGGCGCTGCCGTCGTCGAGGTTCATGCCGATCCAGTCCCAGCCTGCGGCGTCCGGGTGCAGGATTTCTTCGCTCCACTCGTGGTCCAGCCAGGCTTTGCCGGTCACCTCGAAGGTCTGCCCCTTCACCGTCAATGCGCCACGCGTTGCCAGCTGTGGCAGGCTGTAGTAATAACTCGCCTGCTTTGCATCGGGGCCCTTGCGCGACAGGCCCTTGTCGCCCTGCAGCAGCACGGGCTGGGTTTCGGTGAACTGCAGGTCCAGCGCGAAGTCGGTGGCGGGCAGCCTGGCCGTGTGGACCCTGCCACTGCTTTGAAGCGACCAGTCGCGCAGCTTCAGCGCCATCTCCTGCGTGCTGGCGCTGGCGATGTCGAACCCCTCGCGGGCAATGCGCTGGTCGTGCCAGAGTTTGTTGCCCTGCACGTCGGTGACGGCGGCGTGCGCAAAGATCAGCTGCTTGGCCGCAAACCTCGACGCCATGGCCTGCGTGCCGTCCACCCGTGAGCGAAAAAAGGTCAGCTGAAAACCAAAGCGGCGCGCACCGCTGCTGGCAAACCCGGTGATGTACCACCACTCGGTCCTGAAGTCCGGATGTGCACCCAAGTCGCGCGGGAACTGCAGTGTTTTGGCGGGCAGCGCCGGCGTGTTGCCCGCAGCGCCCAGCAGGCCGGCCGCGCTGCCCGCCAGCAGTGCACGGCGGCGAAGGACAAAGGGCGGCAGGCTGTGCATGGCCCCATTCTCTCAGTTGAAGAGCAAGGGTGATTGCGCCTTGCAAGCAGCCCATGGAGCGTCTATCCTTTGAATCATCTTTTCACCGCACGGCCCCTGCCCACCATGCAGGCCCACCCAGGAGATCGACACCATGTACAAGAAAATATTGCTGGCTTATGACGGTTCCAAATCCGGGCAGAAAGCCCTGCTTGACTGCCGCGACCTGGCGCAGTGGAGCCAGGCCTCGCTGACGCTGATTGCGGTGACGCCGCTGTACATGGACCTGATCGGCGTCGAGGGCGGCGTTTACGACCGCAGCCTGGCCGAGGCCGAGAAGGAAAAATACAAGGGCATTCTTGATGAAGGCCTGAGCCAGCTTGCCGCGGCCGGCCACCAGGCCACTGGTGAGGTGCTGCTGGGGGAAACCGTTGACGAGATTGCCAAATACGCCAGCAAGATCGGTGCGGACCTGATCGTCGTTGGCCACCGGCATCTGGACGGCTGGGCCGCGCGCTGGTGGCGCGGCTCGGTGTCCAAGTCACTGATCGAAAACGCGCCCTGCAGCGTGCTGGTGGTCATTACCCATTGAGTTGAACATTGAGCTATGCGGGCGGCTGCCTGTGCGCGCCGCCGTCCGCATGGCCACGCTCAATGGCTGATCGCCGAGGTCTGAAAAACAACTTCCCCGCTGGGGACGTGCACCACGCGGATGTCCTGTCGCGTGGGGTCGGTCAGGCTCTTTACCGCCACGGCGACTGCCAGCGACGGATCGGTGTAGAGCTGTTTCAGCGAGGCCGGGGGCAGCAGGCTGCCGCGCAGGGGGCCTCTGCTTTCAATGCGGTATTGAGCGGATGCCATGGTGGGTACTCCTCGAATGAGAACTTCATGATGCGCGTGCGGTGCGACGAAGTCATGACAATTCACAAACTTTCACCATCGGCCCCGGGGCAGTTGGTAAGCAAACGAAAACGTGCATCAGCGGGCTGCCGGCCATAGCGTTTTTCCGGGTTACCAGTCTTCCTTGACGGCCAGCACGGCGTCCTTGCCCGCTGCCGCGCGCCCGGCCAGCCAGGCGGTGACGGTGCCGGCCAGCATGACCGCGGCGCACACGGCGAGCAGCCGCTGCCAGGGCAGGGCCAGGTCCATGGTCCAGTGAAAACTTTGTGGGTTCACCACATGCACCAGCACCAGCGACACGGCCAGGCCCAGGCCGAGGCCGGCCAGCGCACCGGCCAGCGTCCAGGCCGCCCCTTCACCGGCCACCAGCGCGAGGATTTGCCGCCGCGTCAGGCCCAGGTGGGCCAGCAGGCCGAATTCCTTGCGGCGTGCCAGCACCTGAGCGCTGAAACTCGCCGCCACGCCGAACAGGCCGATGGCAATCGCAACGGCCTGCAGCCAGTAGGTCACGGCAAAGCTGCGGTCGAAGATGCGCAGGGACGTGGCGCGAATCTGTCCGCTGGAGGCGAATTCGATCAACTCGCCGGCGCCCTGTGCCTGCGCCTGGGCCAGGTCGCGCACCGCTTCCTGCAGCGGCGCTTCGGCGGCGCCGGGCACCAGCCACAGCGCGATGTCATTGACGCGCCGGTCGCCGGTCAGGCGTTCGAAGTCGCGCTGGTCCATGGCGATGGCACCGAACTGCCGCGCGTAGTCGCGCCAGACACCGGCCACGAAAAACGGGGGGCCGCCCGGCTTTCCCCCAGCCGGTTGAAGGGTCGAAGGCGCTACAGGGGCCGTGCCACTTGCTCCTGAATTCATAGCTGCTGGCGCTTGCCCAGAAAGGGCCAGGGCCCGAAAAGGCTCTGAAAGTTTGGCAAACACCGTGCCCGGTCGCGCGCCATAGAGGTCCACCATGGGTTCGCTGACATAAATGGCGATCTGGCCCGCAGGCACCGGCAGGGCCTGGCCGACCAGCGGCAAGCTGCCGGCCGCGTCTTGCAGATCCCGCGCGATCAGTGCGACGCTGGGCTGGCCGGCATCCAGCAGCAAGGGTGTCACGCGCAGCGTTCCGGCGCGTGCCACGCCAGGCAGCTGCGCCAGCGCCTGCACAAACTCCGGCGGGAAATACACAGTATCGCTGGCGGCCGTGTTGCTGGCGCTGCGCACGTACAGGTCAGCGGGCAGCACCACGTCCAGCCAGTGCGTGACCGAGTCACGAAAGCTGGCCACCATCACTGTCAGCGCCACCGCCAGGCTCAGCGAAGCGACCACGCCGCTGACCGCCACCGCCGCGCTGCCGCGCACCCGGCGCGCGCGCTCCACGGCCAGCAGGGGCAGCAGGCGCCGGGCCGCGAGCGGCGCGATGCGGTCGTAGAGCAGCGCGATCAGCCAGGGCAGCGCGCTGATGCCGCCGACCAGCAGCAGGCCGACCGACACATAGGCGCCCAGCGCGATGCCGAAAACCGGCGGCGTGAACGCCAGCAGCCCGGCGGCAGCCATCAGCAGCAGGCTGAGGCGCCACGGCGTGCCGCCGGCAGGTGGCGCGCCCAGGCCCTTGAGGGTCTGCGCGGGCGGCAGCTTCTGCGCGGCACGCGCCGGCCACCAGCCACCCACCACGGCTGCCGCCACACCGAGCCCGCCATAAATCAGCGCCGCACCGGTGTCCCATTGCAGCGCGGGCGCCACCCCCGAGAAATAACCGCCCCCGAGATCACCGCCCAGCACGCGCAGCGCCAGCGCCGCCAGCGCAGTGCCCAGGGCAATGCCGGCGAGGCTGCCCATGGTGCCCAGCACGGCCGACTCCCACAGCACCAGGCGAAGGCGCTCCCGGCCGGTCAGGCCCAGCACGCCGAGCAGCGCAAACTGTTGCGCACGTTTGGCCACGCTCAGCGACAGCACCGAAAACACCAGAAAGGCCCCGGTGAACAGCGCCACCAGCGCCAGCACGGTGAGGTTGACACGGTAGGCGCGCGAGAGGTTGCTGACGCGCTGCGCGTCGTCGCCGGGTTCGGTGGCGGTCACGCTGGCGGGCAGTTGCAACGCGGCAATGAACGCGGCGCGGTCGCTGCCCGCCTGCAGCCGCAGGTCGATGCGCGAGAGCTGGCCGATGCGGCCGAACAGCTCCTGCGCTGCGCCGATGTCCATCACTGCCAGCGGCGCGCCTCCTGCCGCGACGCTGCCCGCCACCTGCACGTTGCGCAACTGCAGGCCGGTTTGCAGGCGCAACTGATCGCCGGCCAGCGCTTGCCGCGCGGACGTATTGAGGAAGACGGTGCCGGGCGTGAAGAGCGCCATGCGACCGGCATCCGCAGCCGGCTGCGGCATCAGGGCCGGCGCCAGACCGGCCACCACCAGCGCATCCACACCCACCACGCGCAGCGCCACGCGCCGGCCCTCCGAGCCGACCGCGTAGGTGCCGAGCTCCAGCACCGGACTGGCCGCGGCAAGCTGCGGCTGGCCCGCCACCCGTGCATACAGGGCTTCGTCAAAACTTCCGCGTACCGCGCGCAGCTCCAGGTCGGGCTGGCCGTTGACCGAACGCACCGCCTGCGAAAACTCGCTGAGCGCCGAGGCATTGATCAGCTGCACCGAAAATGCCAGCGCCACCCCCAGCATCACGGCGGCCACCGCGGCGGCGTTGCGCCAGCGGTGATGCAGCAGTTCCTGCCAGGAGAAGGTTTTCAGCAGGCTGAGCATGGCCAGTGGCGTCCGGCGGCGCGCAGCCTCAGGCGGAGCGCCAGAAGCGCAGCGGCACGCAGGTCAGCAGGCGGTGCACCGCCTGGTCCATCAATGCGGGGTGCAACTCGTGGCCAACACCGGAGGCGATGTCGCAGGTGGCGTCGGCGCCGAGCTGCATCAGGTGTTCGTAGGCGAGCTGGGTCAGCCGCGCCGGAACGGCCGCGTCGCGCTGGCCGTGCAGCAGATGCAGGGTGGTCAGGGCGGGTGCCTTGTCGGGCAGGGCGGCATAGGCCCCTGAAAACGCCAGCACCCGGCCCGCCAGGCCGTCGTGCGCGTCGCTGAGCGCCAACGCCAGGGTGGCGCCCTGGCCGAAGCCGGCGACGGCGGTGTCGGATTGCAGGATGCCGAAACGCGCTTGCTGCTCGCGCAGGAAAACGGCAAGCGCCGCCACCGCCCTGGCCACCCGTTCAGGACGGTTGGCGTCGGTCAGCTCGAAAGCCGGAAACCAGTGTCGCTCGGTTTTGCCGAGGTGGATGGACTCCACACCCTCGGGTAAAACCATGGCGGCTTCGGGAAACGAGTCACCGAGCCGGTTGGCCAGATCCAGCATGTCCATTGCGGCGCCGCCGGCGTCGTGCAGCAGCACGAACAACTGGCGCGGCGCCGTGACCGGCAGCAGTTCCAGTGTGGCAAGAAAGGGAGAGGTCATGCGCGTATGCCTTCGCTGCTCAGGTGCAGCACGCGGTCGGCGCGTGCGGCGGCGGTTTCCGAATGGGTGACCAGCACCAGCGAGGCGCCGTGTTCACGGGTCTGCGCGACGAGTGCGTCCATCACCCTGGCCGCCGTGGCCGGGTCAAGGTTGCCGGTGGGTTCGTCGGCCAGCAGCAGGCCGGGGCGGTGGACCAGCGCGCGCGCAATCGCCACACGCTGCAACTGCCCGCCCGAGAGCTGCTGAGGCAGGCGCGCGCCCAGGCCGTCCAGGCCGACGGCGGTCAGCATGGCCGCTACCCGTGCCTCATCGTGCTGGCCGAGCAGCAGCAGCGGCAGCGCGACGTTCTGTGCCACATCGAGGTGCGGCAACACATGAAAGGCCTGGAACACAAAGCCGACTTTTTCGCGGCGCAGCAGGGCGCGCTGGTCGTCACTGAGGGCGCCGAGCTTGACGCCGTCGAGCTCGACAGTGCCGCTGTCCCAGCTGTCCAGCCCGGCCATGCAGTTGAGCAGCGTCGATTTGCCGACGCCGGATTCGCCGACGATGGCGACGAACTCGCCCGGGGCAACATCAAGGGACACGTTGCTGAAGACGGGCACGTCGCCGTAACGTTTGCCGAGCTGGTGCAGGCGCAGGCTCATACCAGCTCCTCCACCCGT
>CAMLDT010000139.1 GCA_946479075.1 uncultured Polaromonas sp. | reverse complement strand
CGTTTGTGGTGAACACGCAGAGCACTTTGGGGATTTATTGGGTGCAGGTGTTTGGAGCGCGGCGCTAAAGACTCACTACGAGGTCACACAGCGCGGTTCTGCCGGACGGCCAGCGCCACAACCGCGGCCCCAGCCGCAACAATCAACGCGTCTTCAATCAGGCCACTGCGTGTTTGACCGATGCGTGCCATGGCGCGCTTGCGGCCGGCAAGCGTCGCGTAGGCCAAGGGCACGGCAGTCGCAACGGCCGTGAAGGCACCGGCCGGCTCGCGACCGCGCGGCGCCAGGGCGGCGCCGGCGATGCCTGCGCTCATCACACGCGCCAGCAGCCCCAGAAAGACCGTCCGGTCAGGCGCCGTCTTCATTTTGTCACCCAGCAGTTCACCCACGCCCATGGCCAGGGCGCCGTTCGTGAACAGCGGGCGGTCCAGCAACACCAGCCGCCCGGGGGTGTGATGACCGAGCAGCCGCGCTGCAGCAATGCTGGCCATAGGCGTCATGGAGCGCGCACTCGCGACTGCGCCGATCAGGGCGGAAAAAAGCAAGTTGTTGTGTTTCATGGGTGATCCCGTAAGTCAATGCAGAAACACCCATGCTGTCGGGCCATTTTGCTGCAAGAAAGGGACAGAACGCTGGATCGGCCGTAGGAGGCGGGCGAAAGCCCGTTGCGCGGACTTGATGGCAGCTCGGTCGAAATTTAGTCAGGTGCGGGTGATCGGGGCGGGCGGCAGTGCGGCTGCAGAGACCGATTTGTCAGTGCGGGCTTGACCCGCAATCCATGGATCCCGGATCGCGTCCGGGATGACAAGCCAAAAGCAAAGTGTCTTCCTCCTTCTATTCCGCGCTTATGACTTGAAGAAATGTCTTCCCCAATGGCGAGACTTCATACGCAACGCCCCATGCCGGCGCGTTGTCCCCAGTAACTTGCCGTATAAGTCCTGTACGCTGCAGATTTTCCTTATACGGCTGGGGAACACCATCTAGACATTTGTCAGCCAAAAACTCCTGAATATCATCAGGGAAAGCAATATTGATTGCTAACGCAAACCGACGCAATTCAGTGCCACTGATTTGCCTGCGAAGAAAAGCCAGATAGAGTTTTCCCAAAATCTGGCAGTTGTACAAATCGGTGTAGCTATTGATAGCCAGCAGCAGAGCTCCAGTTATGTCTTCGCGCTTTCCCGGTGTATCGAAATCTATCGATGCTGCATTCAAGTCATCTGCGGTAGCGTCGATCGTGCCAGTTAGAAACGCCTGCATCTTGTTAACGAGTATTTGCGATTGAATGTCGCTAAGAGCTTGAACCACTCCAAGTACCGGGCCGAACCACGGAATGATTCCAAGCGCAGAAGAAGCAAAGTCTATGGTAGGCGTGACTCCAATGGCTATTTTTTCGATCAATGACTTCTTCTCTCTCATTGAGCACTTACCTTTCTTGATCAAGCGTTCTGTCTGGCTCATTCTCCCCAATCACTCATCAGACCACCCATCAAACCAGCCGCTTCAACAACCCCATCACACAATCAAACCGCTTCCCATAAGGCGGATAAAACAAATCCCCCCTCGCCCACTTCGACTGCAGCAGCACCGGCTTTTGCTGCGTCAGGCGCAAAAAGCCGGCTTCGCCGTGGTAGCTGCCCCAGCCGCTGTCGCCGACACCGCCGAAAGGCAGGTTTTCGTGGGCCACGTGCATCAGGGTTTCATTGACGGTCACGCCGCCGCTCACGGTGTTGGCCAGCACGTCATCGCGCGCTTCGGTGTCGGAGCCGAACCAGTAGAGGGCCAGTGGCCGCGGCCGGGCGTTGATGTAGTTGACGGCTTCGTCGATGGAGCCATAACTCAGCACCGGCAGGATGGGACCGAAAATTTCTTCGCTGAGCAGTTTCGAATCGGCCGGCGTGTTGAACACCAGCACGGGCGCCATCTGGCGTGACGCCGATGCAGCCACCGCGCCGGGGTTGAGCACCTGCAGCCGGGCGCCGCCGGCTTCGGCCTGCGCCAGCATGGCCTGCAGCCGCTCGTGGTGGCGCGGGCTGATGATGGATGCGTAGTCGGGGTTGCCGTTGATGGTGGGGAAGAGCTGGGCCACGGCGCGGGCAAACGCATCGCCAAACGCGGCTTCGCTGCCTCGTGGCAGCAACACGTAGTCGGGCGCGATGCAGGTCTGGCCGGCATTGAGCAGCTTGCCGTGCGCAATCTTGATGGCCGCGCTGTCGAGGTCGCAGGACACATCGACGATACAGGGCGACTTGCCGCCCAGCTCCAGCGTGGTCGGCGTCAGGTTGGCGGCGGCGGCCTCGGCCACCTTGCGGCCTACTGCTGTGGAGCCGGTAAAGAACAAGTGGTCGAAAGGCAGCGCGGCGAAGGCCGCAGCGACCTCGCCGTCGCCCTGCACCACGCAGACCTCGTCCGGTGCAAAGACCTCGCCCAGCAACTTTTCCATAAGCGCTGAAGTGGCCGGCGTCAGCTCGCTGGGCTTGAGCATCACGCGGTTGCCGGCCGCCAGCGCGGTGATGACCGGGCCCAGCGCGAGCTGCACCGGGTAGTTCCAGGGCGAGATCACGCCGACCACCCCGAGCGGCTGGCGCTGCAGGAAGGCGCGCGAGGGCTGCAGGTAAATCGGCGTGCGCACACGCACCGGCTTCATCCACTTCGCCAGGTGTTTGAGCGTTGCGCTGAGTGTCAGGCGCAGCGTCAGCATGTCGGCAATGTCGGTCAGTTGCGGCGAACGCACGCCAAAGTCCTGTTGCACCGCCTGCGCCAGCGCGGCGCCGTGGTCATCAAGCAGGCGCGCCATGCGCTGCAGGCGGTCGCGGCGCAGCGCCAGCGGCACCTCGATCTGCGCGCGGCTGGCGCGGTGCTGGGCATCAAACAGGGGGCGGAGGGCCTCCAGGGCGGTGGGGGTGGGAGCATCCATGCGGCGATGATAGGCCGCAGCCTGTGCGTGCGGTAGGGGCGGGCCTCCAGTGCCAAGCCCGGGCGCCGCGGAACAGGCAGCCCCTTGATACAGCGCATCTCGCGCCCATTTCTTACACACGCGGAACCCCGTCGTCCGCCAGAATGAAGCAGGGCGCCGGGTCCTTTGGCGTTTTACCTACCCTGCCCTGTTTCCGGTGAAAGGCATTCATGGAATTCAAGGATTACTACGAAACCCTGGGCGTGGCGCGCGACGCCACGCCGGAAGAAATCAAGCGTGCTTACCGCAAGCTGGCGCGCAAATACCATCCGGACGTCAGCAAGGAAAAAGACGCCGAGGCGCAGTTCAAGCAGGTGTCCGAAGCCTACGAAGCGCTCAACGACCCTGAAAAACGCGCGGCGTATGACCGGCTCGGCGCCAACTACCGCGACGGCCAGGAGTTTCGCCCGCCACCAGACTGGCAGGGCGCGCAGGGCGGCGCCGGCGGTGGCTTCGAGGGCTTCGGTACGGGCGGGGGCGCCGGCAGCGGCGACCACAGCGACTTCTTCGACTCGCTCTTTCGAGGTATGGGCAGCATGGGCGGCGGCGCACGTGGCGCAGGCCGCGGCGGCTCCTTCGACATGCACGGCCAGGACCAGCATGCGCGCATCCAGATCAGCATTGAAGATTCGTACCAGGGCGCCACGCGCACGCTGCAGCTGCGCATGCCGGCGGCCGACGCGGGCGGCGGCACGCGCACCCAGGACAAGACCATCGAATTCGTCATTCCCAAAGGCATACGCGCGGGACAGCACATCCGCCTGGCCGGCCAGGGCTCGCCCGGCATCGGCCAGGGCAGCCCGGGCGACCTGTACCTGGATGTCGAGTTTTTGCCGCACACGCGTTACCGCGTGCAGGGGCATGACGTGTACATGGACCTGCCGGTCGCGCCCTGGGAAATCGCGCTGGGCGCCGAGGTGGAAGCGCCCACGCCGACCGGCGCCGTCGAGCTGACCATTCCTGCCGGCTCGGCCGCGGGCCGCAAGCTGCGCCTGAAGGGCCGCGGCCTGCCGGGCAAGACGCCCGGTGATTTTTACTTCGTGCTGCAGCTGACGCAGCCGCCCGCCGACACGGAAGCCGCCAAGGCCGCTTACAGCGCGCTGGCCGAAGCCTTCAAGGGCTTCAGGCCCCGCGCCCATCTGGAAGGACAGCCATGACACCCGACACCACGCGTTTGCAACTGACCGGTTTTGTGCTGGAAGACCAGACCGGGCTGACCCTGGTCGAGGTCTGCCGCGCCTGTGCAGCCGAGCCCGAGATGGTGATGGCTCTGGTCGAGGAAGGCCTGGTGGCGCCCACCGGCGCGGAGCCTGCCGAGTGGCGCTTCACCGGTGTGCACATGCACCGGGCCCGCGTGGCGGTGCGCCTGCAGAAAGACCTGGGCGTCAACCTGGCCGGCGCCGCACTCGCCTTGCAGCTGCTGGAAGAACTGGATACCCTGCGCGCGCGCCTGCAGGCCCTCGAAGACGGCGGACGCTGAGCCCAGAGGCCGTGGACATACCGATAATCCCGGTATGAACACACGCACCACAGACCTGCCCGCCAGCGAACGGCTCGAAGCCGCCCTCGCGGCCATCACCGCTGCCGGCGACGAAGGAGCGCGCATCTTCACGCGCCTGTATGCCGACAGCGCCCGCACCGCCGCCCAGGCGGCTGACCGGCGCATCGCCGCCGGCAGGGCGGTCGGCCCGCTCGACGGGCGCATTGTCTCGATCAAGGATTTGTTCGACGTGGCCGGTGAGCCCACCACGGCGGGTTCAAAGCTGCTACAGGGCGCGGCGCCGGCCGCCCGCGACGCGCTGGTGGTCAGCCGCCTGCGCGCGGCGGGTGCCGTGATCATCGGCAAGACCAACATGACCGAGTTCGCGTTTTCCGGCGTGGGCATCAACCCGCACTACGGCACACCCGGCAATGCGCTGGACCTGAGCCGCATCCCCGGCGGCTCGTCGTCGGGCGCCGGCGTCTCGGTCGCCCACGGCATGGCCGAGATCGCCATCGGCTCGGACACCGGCGGCTCGGTGCGCATCCCTTCGGCGCTCAACGGCCTGACCGGTTTCAAACCGACGCAGGCGCGCGTGCCGCGCGACGGCGCCTACCCGCTGTCCTTCAGCCTGGACAGTGTGGGCCCGCTGTGCCGCAGCGTGGCCGATGCCGCCGCGGCCGATGGCGTGCTGGCCGGCACCGCCCACCAGCCGCTGCCGCGCCGCGAGCTGCCCGGCCTGAAGCTGGGCGTGCCGCGCGGCCTGCTGTTCAGCCAGGCCGACGACGCGGTGCTGGCAGCGGTGGAGCAGGCAATCCGCCAGCTGGCGGGCGCGGGCGCCGCCGTCAGCGACGAATCGATGGATACGCTGCTGGGCGAGCCCTTCCGCCTGCAGGAGCGCGGCACGCTGGTTGCCGCCGAAGCCGCGTGGATTCACCGCGACGGCGTGCAAGCCTCGCCGGAAGCCTACGACCCGATCGTGCTGGGCCGCATCCGCCGCGGGCAGGCGCTGGACGCGGCCAGCTATGTCGGCATCCAGCAGGCACGCGCCGCGCTGTTGCCCGCGCTGGATGCACGCATGGCGGGCCTGGACGCCCTGCTGCTGCCAACGGTGCCGCTGCTGGCACCGCGCATTGACGACGTGCAGGACGAGGACGCCTTTTTGCGGACAAACGCGCTGCTGCTGCGCAACCCCTCGGTGTTCAACTTTTTTGACCTGCCGGCCCTGTCATTGCCCCTGCCGCGCCAGGGCGGTCTGGCCGTCGGACTGATGCTGGTGGGGCGCCGCGGCGCCGACCGGGACCTGCTGGCGCTGGGCGCGGCCGTGGAAGCTTTGCTGCGCAGCTGAAAACCCTGCCTCTCGCGCAGGACCATGCATCAAATCGGCCTCCAGCCCTTGCCAGTCAAGCGCAAGCAGCTACGCTTTTGATAGCAAATACGAGGACGCCGGATTCAGTACAAGGTGGCGCGCTGGCGGGCCGGCAGCTCGCGGTCATAACTTTCGCCGTCCACGGCTGAATCGGTCAGGGCCTGCAAGATCGTGCCAGGGCTGGGCACCCGGCTGCGCACATCTGCGGCGGCAGGCTGCCACAGGCCCGAACGCTGAATCGCCCGCGCGCACTGGAAAAACACCGTGTCCACCTGAATCACCACCACGCATCTGGGCAACTGGCCTTGCACCGCAAAACGTGCGAGCACGTCCGGATCGGTGGTGATGCCGGCGCGCCCGTTGACACGCAGCGTCTCGCCCACGCCGGGGATCAGAAACAGCAGCGCCACGCGCGGGTCGTGCAGGATGTTGCGCAGACTGTCCACGCGGTTGTTGCCGCGGCGTTCCGGCAACAGCAGCGTGCGCTCGTCCTGCACCTGCACAAAACCCGGCGCATCACCGCGCGGCGAGGCGTCCATGCCGTCCGGCCCAGCCGTGGCCAGCACCGCAAACGGCGAGGCTTCGATCATGGCCTGGTACAGCGGGTGAACAAAACCGGTCTCTTTGCGCAGCGAGGCTTCGCCCACCTCGCCAAAAAGGGCGGCCAGTTGTGCGGCGCTGGTCACCGCGTGGGGATCGCTGGAAGTGTTCATGCAAGGGCCCGTCCTGAATCGGAAATTATCGGTGAAGCGTGGCGGCACGGCGCCAATCGTAAGCAGTTGCATCGCGCACGTAGGAGAGAGCCCTTGCGCCTGCAGGTTCACACTTGCACGCGGTACAGAACACGCCCTGACAGTGAAATCCGAGGTCACCTACCTGCACGGGCCGCGCGCGTCGGCATCATTGACTCATCCTTTTTACGAACGGATGTTGCCATGCCCACCGCGACCCACAAGCCCACCGGCTATCACCGCTACCTCGACACCTTGCCTCTGTCGTCGCGCCTGCGCGCGCCGGCACCGGATGAAGTCGCCTTGCCTGTGCCATTGCTGGCCCAACTGGCGCGGCCCATCAGCAGCCTGGACGATGTTCAGTTGCTGATGGTCGAGCTGCACGGTGCGCGGGCCCGCGGCTGCTTCTGAATTCCTGAACCGGTAGCGCCGGTGCCGGGAGCGCATCGCGCTGCCCCACTATCCCAAAATACCCCCACGGCCGGCCCGGCTACGCCAAACGCAGCACCCGCCAGACGCGGCCTGACCAGACAATCCGGCCACCATGAACACACGCCCCTCCACACGCCTTTCTTTTCCTGCCGACTTTCCGATCACCCGGAAATGGCCCGCCGCCCATCCTGAACGCATCCAGCTTTATTCGCTGCCCACGCCGAACGGCGTGAAGGTCTCGATCATGCTGGAGGAAACCGGCCTGCCCTACGAGCCGCATCTGGTGGACTTTGGCAGCAACGACCAGATGACGCCCGAGTTCATCTCGCTGAGCGCCAACAACAAGATTCCGGCCATCATCGATCCCAAGGGTCCCGATGGTCAGCCGCTGGGCCTGTTCGAGTCGGGCGCGATCCTGATCTACCTGGCCGAGAAAACCGGGAAATTCCTGCCGCAGGACGCTGCCGGGCGTTATGAAACCCTGCAGTGGCTGATGTTCCAGATGGGCGGCATCGGGCCCATGTTCGGCCAGCTCGGCTTCTTCCACAAGTTTGCCGGCAAGGACTATGAGGACAAACGCCCGCGCGACCGTTATGTCGCCGAGTCGAAACGCCTGCTCGGCGTGCTGGACAAACGCCTCGAAGGCCGCAACTGGATCATGGGCGACGACTACACCATTGCCGACATTGCGACCTTCGGCTGGGTGCGCAACCTGAATGGCTTTTATGACGCGGGTGCGCTGGTCGGTTTCGACGACTTTGCCAACGTCAAGCGCGTAGTGGAAAGTTTTGTGGCGCGCCCGGCCGTTATCAAGGGCCTGGCCATTCCGGCGCGCGGCTGAGCCCCGGCCCGTTCATGCCGCTTCAAGCTGCTTCACGCGGCCTGAAGCATCGCCTCCGGCGTGTCGTTCACTGTGGTGCGGCGCAGTTCGCGGCGTTCACTGATGTCGTAACGGCGCCCGCGGTGCAGTGTGGCGCGGTTGTCCCACATCACCAGGTCGCCAACCTGCCACTCATGGCTGTACACGCGCTCGCGCTGGGTCGCGTGTTCCAGCAGGTCCTGCAGGTACATGCGGCTTTCTGCCGTTGGCCAGCCCAGGATCTGGCGCGCGTGCACACCGACAAACAGGACCTTGCGGCCTGATCCGGGATGGGTGTCGACCAGCGGCCAGACCGCCGGCGGGATCTCCTTCTTCTGGTCATCGGTGTAAGCCTCGTCACCCAGCAAAATGCGTGTGTGCAGCGCAAAGTGCTCGGCCTTCAGGTGCTCGATTTCAGCCTTGGTGCGCTCGTCGAGTGTGTCGTAGGCATGACGCAGGTCGGCAAACTCGGTGGTGCCGCCCCAGCTCGGTTTGATCACGCTGTGCAGCATCGAATACGCCGCGCGCGGGTTCATGAACGAGCTGTCGCTGTGCCACAGCTGGTTGGCAAAGTTCGACAGATTTTTCGGCGAATCGCGTTTGGCCACATTGCCCTGCGCATCGACATTGGAGATGTCGATCAGGCGCTCGTCTTCCAGCCGTTCGGGGCGCTTGAACACGCGCTTGAGGCCAATGTCCAGGGGACCGAAATTTTTGGCGAAGTTGAGCTGCTGCTGCGCTGTCAGCGGCTGGCCGCGCCAGAGCAGCACGGCATGCTCGTTCATGGCCGCGTTGATGGCGCGCACGTCCTCGCCACTGAGCGGCTGCGTCAGGTCCAGGCCACTGGCCTCGGCAAAAAAGACGGGGTGAAGGGGTTTGACTTGAAGGCTCATGGCAGGGCTCACTCGATCTGGATTTTTGCTTCTGTGATGACCTTGCCCCATTTTTTCATCTCGGCGGCAAGAAAGGTGTCGAACTGGTCCGGCGTCGAGCCGACGACCTTCAGGCCGTACTCCTTCGCGCGTGCCTGGACTTCCGGGCTGGCCAGGGCCTTGACGGTATCGGCCTGGATCTTGCGGACCACCGACTTGGGCGTGCCCGACGGCACCACAAAGCCCAGCAGCGCGCCGACGTTGAAGCCGGGGATCGTCTCGGCAACCGTCGGGTAGTCGTGGCCGGCGACCCGTTTGTCACCCATGGTGGCGATGATTTTCATGCGGCCGCCCTGCACATACGGCAGGATGGACAGGAACGGGTCCACCACCAGATCGAGACGGCCGCCCATGAGTTCGGTGTGTGCGGGTGCGCTGCCTTTCATGGCGATGTGCTGCATGGTGAAGCCGGCCTCACGCTGCAGCAGCTCGGCCCCCAGATGGGTGGTGCTGCCGGCGCCGGGGGTGCCGTAGTTGAGCTTGCCAGGGTTTTTCTTGGCGTAGGCGATCAACTCTTTCAGGTTGTTGTAGGGCG
>CAMLDT010000138.1 GCA_946479075.1 uncultured Polaromonas sp. | reverse complement strand
GTAATGCGCTGCCCCCCGCGGGGGCTGATTTCCCTTGGGACGGCCCGGCGGGAAACCTGGCCCCCACGCTGTTCACTTCGTGTAATGCGCTGCCCCCCGCGGGGGCTGATTTCCCTTGGGACGGCCCGGCGGGAAATGGCCCTTGCCTCATGCGTTTGCCCCTGGGTAGCGATGGGTCGCGGCCTGTAGGGGCACTTCGGTGCGCTCCGCCACGCGCATCACGGCGCTGCGTGCGCGCGGATTGGCAGCAACCTCCTGCTCACCGGGCTTGACGCGTCCCAGTGATTTGAGGTGCATGGGCTTGGGCACGGCAAAGGGCGCGCGGCGGTCATAAACCTCGCGCGAATGTTCGGCGATGAATTGCTTGACGATGCGGTCTTCCAGCGAATGGAAACTGATCACCACCAAACGTCCTCCCGGTTGCAATACTTTGAGCGAAGCCTCTAGCGCCTGTTGCAGCTCTTCAAGCTCGGCGTTGATGAAAATCCGAAAAGCCTGAAATGTGCGCGTTGCAGGGTCCTTGCCCGGCTCGCGGGTTTTGACCGCGCCAGCCACGACCTCGGCCAGTTCAGCGGTGGTGCCAATAAGGCCCCGCTCCTGTCGGCGACGATCAATCGCCTTTGCGATCTGCCCAGCAAACCGTTCTTCGCCATATTCACGAATGACCTCCGCAATGCTGTCTGTCTCCGCACCGGCCAGCCACTCGGCGACGCTTTGCCCCCGCGTGGTGTCCATGCGCATGTCCAGCGGGCCATCGCCGCGAAAGGAAAAACCGCGCGCCGGGTTGTCGATCTGCGGCGAACTGATGCCCAGATCCATCAACACGCCGGCGGCACAACCCGCCGCCAGGTCGCCCAGATGCATAAAGCCTTCGTGGCGTATCGAAAAACGCGCATCGGCCAGCCTGGCCGCTTCGGCGACGGCTTCGGGATCCTTGTCGAAGGCGGTCAACCGGCCTTGCGCCGACAGCTCCGAAAGAATCAGGCGGGAATGGCCCCCGCGACCAAAGGTCGCGTCGATGTAGTGGCCGTCCGGTTGGATGTGAAGCGCTGTAACTGCTTCGTTCAACAAGACGGTGCGATGTGTCCATGTGTCTTGCACCGCCATCTTTCAGAATGAAAAATCCCGGAAGACGTCGGGCATGGGGCCCTTCATCTGCTCGGCTTCCTGGGCCGCGTAGGTCGCCGCATCCCAGAGCTCGAAGGAGCTGCCCATGCCGAGCAGCACCGTGTCCTTGCTGATGCCCGCCGCAGCGCGCAATTCAGGGGACACCAGCACACGGCCGCTGGCGTCCATGTCCACATCCATTGCATTGCCCAGAAAAATCCGCTTCCACCACTGTGCGTCCATGGGAAGCGCAGCAATACGTTCGCGAAATTTTTCCCACTCGTTGCGCGGGAATATCATGAGACACCCGTGCGGATGTTTGGTGATGGTGAGCTGGCTGCCGGCCGTCGCGCTCAGCACGTCACGATACCGGGTCGGCACAGAAAGCCGCCCCTTGGTATCGAGAGCTAGAGATGACGCGCCTTGAAACACCGTTAAAAACCTTTGGAAAACACTTTTCACCACTAAATTGCACTTTTTCCCACTTTATCAGGAAAGTTTTGGGGTGCAAGGGCTTTGCAACAAATTTTTTCAATGAAATCAAGCACTTAGAAAGCTATTTCAAAGCGGGCGCGCATCAAAAGATGTTCTAAATTAAGCACTTAGACGGCTTAATGAAAGTGTTGCCTTAAGCCATTGCGGCATAAAGCGGATTGGAGGGGTGAGGACCCTGGGTGAAGTCGAATGCGCAAGGCTTCCAAGGGCAGGCAGGCGCGAATTGCCTGAGGGGGAGGCCGCTGCTGGCGCCTTCAGCGCGGACAGCGCTGAAAAAACAGGCAACAGGGCCTTGCGGCAAGCGCAAAAACAACTTGGCGCTTAGCTTGCCCGTTAGACGGTAGAGGGCGGGGACGGCGTCAGTCGACGCGTGAGAGCACCCGGGCGTGTTCGGTGATGCCGATCACATTGAAGAACGCGGCCACCAGGCGGTGCACGTCGGTGAACTGCACGGCACGGTTTTCCGACTCGCGGGCCGACACCCAGTTCAGCAAGGTCCCCGCAGCCGAAAAGTCAACACGGATCAGTTTGGCGCATGAAATCACCATGATGTCGGCGCCCATGAGCTTGGCTTCCAGCTTGTCCAGTACCTCGATGGCGTCGCCCTCGATCTGGCCCGACAGCTCCACCGCGAACAGATTGGACATCTGTGAATTGCCATCCATCTGGGTATCGCCGTCCATCACGCTGCTGATGCTGGAGGGTGAGGAATCGCGGTAAACGTCGCCAATGATGGCCTGCCCGCTGACGGCGGCGCCCTGCGGATCCAGCGCCTTGTATTCGCAGCGCGCACTGTCCCACGCGGGTGGCGAAACTTCGTAGGTGACGCAAAAATCCAGGGCGGTCAGCTCGAACTCATCCGGCTGCTGCGTCACACGCAGGGCTTCCAGCCGCAACTGCCACCAGGCCTGGGCGGTGTCGCGCACGCCAGAGGGCGTGGCATCCTGCAGCACCTGGTGCAACTGCGCCGCCCCGATAAACCGCAGTTGCACCGGCTGGGCAGACCAGCCGCTGAACACCTTGCCCAAAGGCTCCACCGCGCCGGCGTCTATGCTTTTGAGGTTGTGCCAATCGAGGCGCCAGGGCATGGGCGCTCGCGCGAGTGCAGCGCTCAGTGTGGCGACCGTCTGGATACCCAGTACGGAAGGGCAAATCCAGTCGGCGGCCGGCCCGTTGCCCGACGCCACGGCAGCCGGGCTGGACAGCTGCTTGACCATGTCGGGCATGGAAAACCACTGCGGTGCAGAACGGTCAAAACGCCCGACAAATTCAATGGCCTGATTTTCGAATTTTTCCTGCTGGCCGGTCGCGCGGTACAAATCGAACAGTGCCAGCCAGGTGTCGGCATGTTGCGCGCGGCTGCCCTGGGGGCCCAGAGTTTCAAGCAGGCCGGCTTCTGCGCCGGCATCGTCGCCATTGGCAAAACGGATGGAAGCTTCCTCCAGTTCGGGATCGTGGGCGACCTCTGCGCCGTCCACCACCGAAAACTTGGAGGCCGAAAACCCAGACGGCGTGTCATCGCGGGACAGGGCTGAAATCGCCTGGGGCGTGACCGGCCGGGCGGGCGGGGCCACAGGCTGGGCAAGCGGCGCAGCTGGCGCTTGCGGCCTGCCGGAAGGCGGCTGTGAGCTTGCAGCGGGCGGCCCGCCGGTCTTCACCTTGGCCAGCGCAGCCGTCAATTCACTCGGGGAAGTCTGTGCGTAGGTGGCCGGAAGTGCGTTGTCCAGCATAGGCGCGTGGACGCTGAGACTGGCCGGCGCCGCAGGCGCAACCGGCATGGGCGAGGACGTCAACGAACTCATCGCCGAATGGGTGCCATGTTTGGTCTTCCACCACTGCATGGACATCTGCGCTTCGATCTCGTCAATTTTCTTCAACGTCACCGCGCGATCATCCGGCTTGGATGGCATGCTGCTCTGGAAGAAGGAAGGGCGGGCTCCAGGATCCTGGCCGGTCATGGCTTCCCGCTTGCGCATCTTGCGCAGCATGTCGAATTCGCGCTTGCGCACAAAATCGTTGCGGCGCTTGCGTTCGATCATCTCCTTGAGCAGTTGCTTGCTCATGGCCTCTTCCCGGCCGGACTCCCGGTTGTCCAGATCTGACCAGTTCGTGGCCGGATTACGGACGAACTTCACGACTTTCGACAACAAGCCGGGTGCGGTGTCTTCTTTGGCCATGAATGACGGTCAGATCGGGTGAAGGAGGAAGAGATCAGTCACCGAACATTTTTTGCTTGAGTTCGCGGCGCTGCTGCGCTTCCAGCGACAAATTGGCCGTCGGACGGGCAATCAGGCGCCCCACACCAATTGCCTCGCCGGTTTCGTCGCAATAACCATAGTCGCCGGAGTCGATGCGTGCAATCGACTGCTCGATCTTCTTGAGCAGCTTGCGTTCGCGGTCACGCGTACGCAGCTCCAGCGCGTGTTCTTCCTCGATGGTGGCGCGGTCCGCCGGATCCGGCACCACCACGGTGTCTTCCCGCAGGTGCTCGGTGGTTTCGCCGGCACTGTTGTGAATGTCCTGCTTGAGCAGGGACAGCTTGTGGCGGAAAAAAGCCAGTTGCTTCTCGTTCATGTACTCGGCGTCAGGCATGGCCTTGACCTCTTCGTCCGTCAACTGGTCGCCGGGTTTGGTTTTCCAGTTGTTGGCGAGCTTGGGATCCTTTTTGGCGGCCACATGGGGCGGCGGCGCTATCACCTTTTCAGCAATCGCTGAATAGCTGGCCTTGGCCGCATCGGGCGAATGGGTGGGCACCATGGGCGCGGGGGGCGGTGCGAAGGACGAGTTGCGCAGCGAAGCCCGGCGGCCTGGTTTGAGGGCGGGCGTCTGCAGCGGCGCTGGCGCTGCGGCGATGGGGGATGGGCTGGGCGAGGCTTTGCCGGCGGGGGCCGCAGCCGTTTTGGTGATCGTTTTGATAATGACTTTTTCTTCAGGTTTGGCGGTGGCCTTGCCAGCGGCGGCCGGCTTGGGTGCCGGTTTGCTGACTGGTTTGGCGGCTTTCACCGCAGGTTTGACAACAGGCTTGGAGGCCTTTTTGGCGGGCACCGGTTTCTTGGCGCTAACCGGCGCTTTTTTGGCCGGCGCCGCCTTGGCAACAGGCTTGGACTTGGGTTTGGCGGCGGGCTTGGCAACAGGTTTGGCCGCGACTTTCGGCTTGGCCTTGACCACGGGCTTGACGGCTTTTTTGGCCGGGGCAGCTTTTGACACGGCAGGTTTGCCCGGCTTGCTCACGGCCTTGGCCGCGGCTTTCGGTTTGGCGGCTTTTGCAGCCGCCTTGACAGGGGGTTTGGACTTTTTCGCTTGAGCTTTCACTTCGTGTCTCCTCGGGGAAGCAGCCTGGGGTGGTCCTCATGCCGGTTCCTGGCCGGGCGGGTGTTCACCCCTCCCAACCTGTCTTTTACCTGATTGTCTGGTTTGTCTGCCGCCATCCCTGCAGTTTTCAGGCCAGTGCTTACCCTGACTTCTTTCCCGGACCGCCCGGGTCGGGATGTCCGGGGAGCGAAGTCGGCGCGCGATTGTAGCGGCTGACCGGGATGGCCGGCCTGCATCGCGGCTGAACGTTGGAGAATGGAGACAAACATGAGGCCCTCCCGCCCTTCAGGGCATCCGGACAGCCTACCTCAAACCAGGCACTGCTCCAGCCCCTGCAGAAAAATATCTTTCGGCAAATCGATGCCGATAAAGACCATCTTGCTCACCTTCTGTTCGCCGGCAGCCCAGGCCGGCCCGAGGTCGCTGCCCATGAGCTGGTGCACGCCCTGAAAAATGACCTTGCGCTCGGTGCCCTCCATGTTCAGCACACCCTTGTAGCGCAACATGCGCGGGCCGTAGATGTTGACGATGGCGCCGAGGAAATCCTCCAGCTTGGCCGGATCGAACGCGCGCTCCGCACGGAACACAAAGCTCTTGACGTCGTCATCGTGATGGTGGTGATGACCATGCCCGTGCTCATGCGCGTGCGAGGGGTGGTCGCAGTGTTCGCCCTCGGCATGGTCGTGCCCCGCGTGATCGTGGGCGTGGTCGTGCTCGTCGGCCTTGAGGAAATCCGGGTCGATGTCGAGCTTGGCATTGAGGTTGAAGCCGCGCAGGTCAAACACGTCGGTTATCGCCACCTCGCCGAAATGCACGGCTTTCTGCGGTGCGCGGGGGTTCATGTGTTTGAGCCGGTGCATCAGCGCCTGCACTTCTTCGTCGGCCACCAGATCGGCCTTGCTGATGAAGATCTGGTCGGCAAAACCGACCTGGCGGCGCGCCTCCTGGCGGTCGTTGAGCTGGGTCGCCGCGTGTTTGGCATCGACCAGCGTCAGGATGGAGTCCAGCAAATACTGCTCGGCGATTTCCTCGTCCATGAAGAAGGTCTGCGCCACCGGGCCCGGGTCGGCCAGGCCGGTGGTTTCGATCACCACGCGTTCAAAATCCAGCAGGCCCTTGCGTTTTTTGGCGGCCAGCAGTTGCAGCGTCTCGCGCAGGTCCTCGCGGATCGAGCAGCAGATGCAGCCATTGTTCATCTGGATGATGTTTTCCTCGGTGTCGTTGACCAGGATCTCGTTGTCGATGTTTTCCTCACCGAACTCGTTTTCAATCACGGCGATCTTCTGGCCGTGGGCTTCGGTCAGCACGCGTTTGAGCAGCGTGGTTTTGCCGGAGCCCAGAAAGCCGGTCAGGATGGTCACGGGAATCAAGCTCATGGAGACAGCCTCGAAAAAAAACAGGGTGAAAAGATGCAGCGGGTGCTCGGCCGGAGCAGGAAGTTTAGCGGCCAGGCCATAGCCCTGATGGCAGGGCATGAATAGCTGGGGGCGCCGCTTTGACTTTACAGGGCGTGTCAACCCGCACGCTGCCGCGACCGGCTTTTGCTCCTTTTTTGATAGCTGCTTTCGCTCGCCGGATAAGGGCTGGAGGCCTTTTTGGCTTACAAGTTATTTTCTCAGCAGGACCAGGCCCTTGAGATACTCCCCTTCCGGGAAATTCACCGTCATCGGGTGGTCGGGCGCGCCGCCCAGGCGCTCGGTGATGAAGGCGTCCACGCCGGCATCGATGCCGGCGGACGCCACGATCTTGTGGAACAGGTCGGCGCTGATGCCGCCGGAGCAGGAATAGGTAAAGAGCACCCCGCCCGGCGCCAGAAGGGACAGCCCGAGGCGGTTGATGTCCTTGTAAGCGCGCGCGGCGCGCTCGGCGTGCGCCACCGTGGGCGCAAATTTCGGCGGGTCCAGCACGATGGCGTCAAAGGTCCGGGCCTCCTTGTGGAACTGCCGCAACGAGGCGTTCACGTCGGCGTCCAGCATGGTGGTGCGGGCGGCATCGAAGCCGTTGAGCGCCACATTGGCTTTGGCCCGTTCAATGGCCGGGCCGGAAGAGTCGATGGAGGTCACGTGCGCCGCGCCGCCGGCCAGCGCGGCCACGGTGAAGCCGCCGGTGTAGCAATAACAGTTGAGCACGTTCTGGAACTGCAGGCGGCGCGCATGTTCGGCAAACTTTCGGCGGCTGTCGCGCTGGTCGAGGTAGAAGCCGGTCTTGTGCCCTTCGGCAACGTCCAGGCTCAGCTTCCAGCCGTGTTCAGCGATCGTGATGCCCGTCTCACCGGACCCCGCCAGCCAACCGGTGGCCTCGGGCAAACCTTCCAGCGAACGCACACTCGCATCGGACCGCTCGTACAAACGGCTCAGGCCGGTTTGCGCCAGCAAGGCCTCGACGATCACCGCTTTCCAGCGCTCGGCGCCGCAGCTCGAAAACTGCGCCACAAGGGTGTCGGCGTAACGGTCCACGACCACGCCCGGCAAACCGTCGGATTCGCCGTGAATCAGGCGCACACCGTCACTTTTTATGTCAAAACGATCCCTGGCCCTTATGGACTGTGCGATGCGCGCTATAAAAAAAGAAGCATCGATGCGTTCGTTTTCGTCAAAGCTCCAGATCCGCGCACGTATCTTCGAGCTCGGGCTGAACGCGGCCCAGCCGAGAAACTGGCCTTCATGGCTTTCGACCCGCACGGTTTCACCGGCGTCAGCGCCGCCTTTGGCAATCGCGCCGTCAAACACCCAGGGGTGGCGCCGCAGCAGGGAGCGTTCCTTGCCGGGTCTCAGTCGAATGGATTTCATGCCGCCATTGTCTTCGGCTTACGGATGTCTGACATCCCGTCCGGCCGATTTGCGACAATCCCGCGATGGGTTCCAGCCGCTTCCTCACGCATCCGATCATCCTCAGCGCCGCGCTGGGGGCCGTGCAGCGGACGTGGCGCACGGCCTGTTGCATGGCCTGGCTGGTGTTGGCAGTGTTTGCAGGTGCATCCGCGCATGGGCGCACCGTGCTTGAATTTGATGCGGGGCAGCAACCTGTCGCGCTGGCCGACTGGGGCGACTACTGGATAGACCCCACGGCGCAAAAAAGCCCGCAAGACATCGCAGCCGACAGCACCCTGCCCTGGCAAGCCACGCTGAACCACGGCATCTACCCCCTGCAGCCCCGGCAGGCGCTCTGGATCCGCTTCACCGTGCCGCCGGCGCCCGATGCCGAGCGCTGGCTGCTGGAGATTCCCTACCCGGCGCTGGACCGCGCCTCGCTCTACACCCTGGACCGCGCCGGCCAGTGGCGCGAGCAGCGCACCGGCGACCTGACGCCCGTCAACCAGTGGCCGACACCGCACCGCCACCCCTTGCTGGAGGTCAACTTCAATGCCGAGGAGCCGACGCGGTACATGCTGCGCATTGAAAACGTCCAGGGCTTCAGCGCCCCGATCCGGTTTGTCAGCTCGGGGCAGGTGTTGCGCAACGAGCAGCGGGTTTCGCTGTTCCTCGGCGTGTATTTTGGTCTGGCGCTGCTGGGCCTGGTGGTTGGCCTGGCCGGCGTGGTGTTGCTGAAAGACCGCGCCTACCTTTACTACGCCGCCTGCTCTGCGCTGATCGGCTTGACCCAGGCCGCCATCACCGGTGTGGCGGCGCTGCACCTGTGGCCGGAGTCGCCGCACTGGGCAGACCGTTCGCTGGTGGTGCTGGGCAGCTGGATGCTGATGGCGCTGATGGTGCTCAACGCCGCCATCGTGTCGCTGGCCCAGCGTTCACGGTTGCTCCATCGCGTGGTGTGGGCCGTGGTGCTGGCCGGCGCAGCGCTGTCGGTCGCCTTGCTGCTGACCGCCAGCGAATTGCGCATCGCGTTGATCGTTCCCTATCTGGTGCTTTGCCCCCTGCTGATCCTGGGGATCGACCTCTGGGCCTGGCGCCGCGGCGACCGCTTCGGCGGCTGGCTGCTGCTGACCGCCGCGCCGTTTGCCTTGAGCCTGGCCATCGCCATTGGCCGCTACCTGCAGTGGCTGCCACTGAGTTTTCTGACCGAACAGGCGGCGCTGGCCAGCATGGCGCTGCAGATGCCTGCGATGCTCGCGGTGCTGATCCTGCGCAGCCAGCACCGCCGCGAAAACACCCGGCGCATCCAGGGGCTGGACCGGGTGGACCCCTCGACCGGCCTGATCAACGAGTCGGTGTTTGTCGAGCGCCTGTCGCGCATGATCGCGCGCTCCGGCCGTCTCAAACACCAGGGCGCGGTGCTGATGATCGACCTGGTCAACAGCGAGCAGATCCAGCGCGACTTCGGCCGCAAGGCCGCGCAGGATTTGCCGTTGCGCGTGGCCGAGCGCCTGCTGTCCACGGCGCGCGACATCGACAGCGCGGCGCGCCTGTCCGAACACCGCTTCAGCATGCTGGTCGAAGGGCCGTTCACCGCTGAAGAAGCCGCAACCCTGGGCCCGCGCATCGTGGC
>CAMLDT010000137.1 GCA_946479075.1 uncultured Polaromonas sp. | reverse complement strand
CCAGCCAGTTCATGGAAAACTTCTGCTGGGAATGGGATGTGCTCAAACACATGACGGCCCACGTGGACACCGGCGCGCCGCTGCCGCGGGACCTGTTCGACAAGATGCTGGCGGCGAAGAATTTCCAGAGCGGCATGCAGACGCTGCGGCAGATCGAGTTTTCGCTGTTCGACATGTTGCTGCACACGCAATGGCAGCCGGGCGACGACGTGATGGCTTTGCTTGCGGGCGTGCGCGACGAGTTCGCCGTCATCACGCCGCCGCCGTACAGCCGCACTGCACACACATTCAGTCACATTTTTTCCGGCGGGTACGCCGCGGGTTATTACAGCTACAAATGGGCTGAAGTCCTCTCGGCCGACGCCTATGCAGCGTTTGAGGAAAGTGCCCAAAGCGCCACAGCCGCAGGTATAAACACCGATGACCAGGCCGTGTCAGGCACCGTTACGGTAGAAACTGGCAGAAAATACCGGCGAGCCATCCTGGAAGCCGGCGGCAGCCGGCCGGCCATGGAATCGTTCAAGGCCTTCCGGGGCCGCGAGCCTTCCATCGACGCGTTGCTGCGACACCAGGGCATGGCCTGAGACACCGAATTCTGGAGCACCACATGACATCCAACGCTATCAAATTTGCAGCAGCCGGCGCTTTACTGGTGCTGGCTACAGGCCTTTTTGCTTCGAATGTTTCAGCGCAGCAGGTGTTTCGCATCGTCGGGCCCGATGGCAAGGTGACGTTTTCAGACCAGCCGCCGGCGGCTTCCGCCAATACGCGGGTGACTGCAGCGTCGGTGGACGGCAACCGCGCGGTCGCCAACGCCTCGCTGCCCTTTGAGCTGCGCAAGGTCACCGGGCAATACCCGGTCACGCTGTACACCGGGGACAACTGCGGGCCCTGCAATTCCGCCCGGTCCATGCTCACCACGCGCGGCATTCCCTTCACGGAAAAAACCGTGACCACCAACGAGGACACCCAGGCGCTCAAGCGCTTGAGCGGCGAAAGTGTGCTGCCCTTTGCCACCATTGGCAGCCAGCAGCTCAAGGGCTTCTCCGATGCGGAATGGACGCAGTTCCTGGACGCCGCCGGTTATCCGAAGTCATCGGTGCTGCCGGCCAGCTATCGCCAGGCCGCTGCCACACCGCTGGTCGTGGTCGCTGCCCCCGCGGCCGCAACGTCGGCCCAGGCCGGTGCCCGCACCGCGGCGGCGCCAGCACCCGCACCGGTGCCCATCACGCCACGCGCGACGCCGGACAACCCGGCCGGCATCCGGTTCTGAGGGCGCGCCGCGTTCAGCGTGAACGCGGCAACCAGCCGAGACCGGCCGAAGTCGCTGCCCGCGGGCGGTATTCGCACCCGATCCAGCCATCCCAGCCACTGGCCAGGCTCACCTCGTCGATCACCGCAAACAGGTAGGGATAGTTCATCTCGCCAATGTCCGGCTCATGCCGCTCCGGCACACCGGCGATCTGGAAATGGCCGACGGCGCCCGTGGGCAGGTATTTGCGGATCTTCATGGCGACATCGCCCTCGACGATCTGGCAGTGGTACAGATCCATCTGCACCTTCAGGTTGGACGCGCCGACTTCGGCCAGGATTTCATGGGCATGGTCCTGGCGGTTCAAAAAGAAACGCGGCACGTCACGTGTGTTGATCGGTTCGATCAGCACATCGCGGCCGCGTTGTGCGGCCTCACCGGCGGCCCAGCGCAGGTTGGCGACGTAGGTCGGGCGCAAGTCTTCCCGCTCCTGTCCGGCAGCCACCAGCCCCGCCATCAGGTGAATGCGCGGGCAATCGAGCACCTCGGCGTAGTCCAGCGCCAGCCGAACGCCGGCCTGAAACTCCGCCTCGCGGCCGGGCAGCGCCGCCGTGCCGCGGTCACCCGTCTTCTCCCATGCGCTGGCGATGGAAGCTGCATCGGTGCCACCCGGCGGTGCATTGAACAGCACCTGCTTGAGCCCATGGGTCTTCAGGCGCGCCGCCAGTTCCCGGCGGTCAAAGCTGTAGGGAAACAGGAACTCCACCGCCTCAAAGCCATCGCGGGCCGCCGCCTCAAAGCGGTCCAGAAAGGGCAGTTCGGCATACATCATGGACAGGTTGGCGGCGAATTTCGGCATGGCACTCTTTGTAGAAAAATTTCCAGATTGCTATCAAATAAATAGCTTTTTGCGCTTGTAGGACAAGGGCTGGAGCCCGATTTGATGCATCAAGCGCCTACCAGCGCGCGCCAAAAACCCGGCGCAGCTCGTCAATTTGCGTTTCGCCCAGCGGCTCGGGCAAGGCGGCATCCAGGCACATCAGGCGCGCGGTTTCCTCCAGCTCTTCCAGCACAGCCATCGCGGCGGCGGGGCTGCTGTGCCACACATTGGGGCCCAGCCGCGCCAGCATCACGGCGCGCAAGGGCTTGCCCTGGCTGCCATAACGCGCGATCAGCTGGCCCACGGCGCCGGCCGCCGCGGGGTCGCCGGGCCGGTGGTAGGGAATCAGCGGGACATGACCGACCTTCATCACGAAATAAGGCGTGATGGGCGGCAGCAATTCTTCGCCCGTGCCGCGGCGCAGGCTGAGCGCCACGCAGTGCGTGCTGTGGGTGTGGATCACGCAGCGTGTGGCCGGGTCAAAAGGCGCGGCCGCTGCGTAAATGCCGCGGTGCAGCGCAAGGGTCTTGCTGGCGATGTCGCCGCTGAGCTGCCTGCCGTCGGCGTCCAGCCGGGCCAGCCGCGCCGGGTCGAGAAAACCCAGGCAGGCGTCGGTCGGCGTGATCAGGAAACCGCCACCTTCGGACGCGTCCAGCTGCACACTGATATTGCCGGCCGAGGCATGGACATAAGCGCGGTCGAACAGGCTTTTGCCGACGCGGCAGATTTCTTCTCTGGCCTGATTTTCGGTGAGCAGGGTCATGCCAGCATCGTAAAGGCTTTGGTGAAGAAGTCGTCGGTGCCGAAGTTGCCCGACTTGAGCGCGAGATGCAGGCCCATTTCGTCAGCCAAGCCAGACGACCGCCGGGCCGCCCCAAGGTCGGCGACGCCCCCTTGGGGGGCATCCTTTGACCCTTCGACAGGCTCAGGACAGGCCAAGCTCAGGACGATCGGAGAAAGAAGTGCCGAGCGTGGGGGCAGTATTGAATGACACCAGGGCACACCGGGATCGATCTGCGGGCCGATCTGCAGCTGCGTGATGCCCAGCGCCTGCACACAGGCGCCCGAGGTTTCGCCGCCGGCGACGACCAGTTGGCGCACGCCAAGCTGAACCAGCCCGCGCGCCACGGCCGCCAGCGTTCGCTCGACCAGCGCGCCGGCTTCCTCCACACCGAGGCGGCCCTGCACCGACTTCACGCTACCGCTGTCGGCTGTTGAATACACCAGCAACGGACCCGTTGCCAGCAGCGGCTCGGCCCAGGCCAGCACCTCGGCCGCCACATCAGCGCCCGAGGCAATGCGCAGCGGGTCGATTGCCAGCGCCGGGTGGCCCTGCTTCATGAAGTCCAACACCTGCCGGTTGGTCGCCAGCGAGCAGCTGCCTGACACCACGGCACGCCAGCCACCCGCCGGCGGCAAGCGGCTGGCCTGGTCCGAGGGCGTGATGCCGAAGTTGGCCGGCAGCCCAATCGCCACGCCGGAACCAGCCGTGACCAGTGGCATGTCCTTGAGCGCAGGGCCCAGGCGCAGCAGATCCTCGTTGGACACCGCATCCACAATCGCCATGGTCACACCTTCGGCCTGCAACTGCGCCATGCGTTCGCGCACCGCGCCCTCGCCGCGCGCCACCTCCTTGTGGTCGATCAAACCGACTCGCCGCGTGGTCTGCGACTGCAGCACCCGCACCAGATTCGCGTCCAGCATGGGCGTCAGCGGGTGGTTCTGCATGCCGCTCTCGTTGAGCAACACATCCCCGACAAACAGGTAGCCCTTGAACACCGTACGCTGGTTGTCGGGAAAGGCCGGCGTCGCAATCGTGAAGCCGGTGCCCAGCGCATCCATCAGCGCCTCGGTCACCGGGCCGATGTTGCCCTGCGCGGTGCTGTCGAAGGTCGAGCAGTACTTGAAATAGATTTGCTGTGCGCCCTGCGCTTGCAACCAGGTCAGCGCCGCCAGGGATTCGGCCACGGCCTGTGCCGGCACCACGGTGCGTGATTTCAGCGCGACCACCACGGCGTCCACCTCCACATCCAGCGGCTGGTCGGGTACACCAATCGTCTGCACCACCCGCATGCCGGCACGCACCAGGTTGTTGGCCAGGTCCGTAGCCCCCGTGAAATCGTCAGCAATACATCCGAGGCTGATTTTGCTCATGGTTTGCGGGGCAACTCAATGCCCGGGAAAATCTTGATCACCGCGCTGTCGTCTTCCTTGGCAAAGCCCGCTGTCGAGGCCTGCATGAACATCTGGTGCGCGGTCGAGGACAGCGGCAGCGGAAACTTGCTGGCGCGCGCCATGTCGAGCACGATGCCCAGGTCTTTCACGAAGATGTCCACCGCCGACAGCGGCGTGTAGTCGGCGGCCAGCACATGGGCCATGCGGTTCTCGAACATCCAGCTGTTGCCGGCGCTGTGGGTGATGACCTCATACAGGGCCGCGGCATCCACGCCTTCGCGCAGGCCCAGCGCCATCGCTTCGGCGGCTGCGGCGATGTGCACGCCCGCCAGCAACTGGTTGATGACCTTGACCTTGCTGCCAGCGCCGGCCGCATCGCCGAGCTTGTAAACCTTGGCGGCCATTGCATGGAGTACCGCTTCGGCTTTGGCGTAAGCGGCGGGCGCACCGGAGGTCATCATCGTGATCTCGCCGCTGGCGGCCTTGGCCGCGCCGCCAGAAATCGGCGCATCGATATAAAGCAGACCCCGGTCATTGAGGCGTTTTTCCAGCGCCATCGACCAGTTGGGGTCGACGGTGGAGCACATCACAAACACACTGCCTGGCTTCATGGCCGCCGCGCAACCGCCGGGGCCGAACAGCACGGCTTCGGTCTGTGCCGCGTTGACCACCACCGACACCACGACGTCACAGGCGGCGCCGAGTTCGGCGAGCGATGCACAGGCGGTGCCGCCCTGCTGCGCAAAGGCGGCAGCCTGCTCGGTGCGGACATCAAACACCTGAACCGCGTAGCCCGCGCGCCGCAACGACGCGGCCATGCCGCCGCCCATGGCGCCCAAACCGATCACTCCTGCAACCAAACCCATGGTCACCCTTTATTCATATGGTCATCATACAAATTATAGGCAAAAACCTCCTACCTCTGGCGTGATGAACGAAAACGGACGAACTGAGAAATGGAGGTCAGGGCCGGGCCGCGCCCGATACCAGCGCACTGGCCAGTTGCACACCTTCCTGGGCCCAAAAGGCCGGGTCGGCGTGGCGGATGCGGGCGATGGCGTTGTTCATGTGCGAGGTCGCGGCCTCGCGCGCCTGCAGCGCATCACCGGCTTCGATGGCGCGCGTGATCGCCTCATGTTCGTCACGCACCTGGCGCGCAAAGTCGGCACGGCGCGCCTCGTTGGCGCGCGTGACACGGGTGACGCCGCGCAGGAACTGGCGCAGGTAGTCCAGCGTGCTGATCAGAAACGGGTTTTGCGCGGCACCGGCAATGGCACGGTGGTAATTGACGTCTTCCTCGGCGCCGTCGCCACCGGCCTGCACGGCTTCATCGAGCGCAGCCATGGCCTGGCGGATGCCCTTCAGCTGTTCCGGGCTGCGGCGCTGCGCCGCGAGCGCAGCCACTTCGGCCTCCAGCGCGCGCCTGACCTCCACCATCTGGATCACCGCTTGCATGGAGGCCGACGAACGCGTATCGAAGTTCAGCGGGGCAAACGCCGCCTGCCGCACAAACACCCCGCTGCCCTGGCGCGACTCCACCACACCCAGCGACTTGAGCCGTGACACTGCTTCGCGCACCACGGTGCGGCTGACGGCAAACTGCTCGACCAGCGCAGCCTCGGTCGGCAATTTTTCGCCCGGCCCCGGGCGGCCGGCGCGGATCTCGTTCGCGAGGGCTTCGGCCACCTGCTGCGACAGGTGCACGCCGGGAGTGATGGACTGAAAACGCTGGGTCATTGGGATGCCGCAAGTTGTCATATGACTTTACAGCATCGCGGTGCCACAAGCCCTTCAGAACACCAGCGTCTTAACCCCGGCTTCGGTTCCGAGCAGGCAAACGCTGGCTTTCTGCAGCGCAAACACGCCCACCGTCACCACACCCGGCCACTGGCTCACACGGGTTTCAAAGGCCACCGGCTCGCTGATCTTCAGGCCTGTCACATCCAGGATGTGCTGGCCGTTGTCGGTGACCAGGGCCTGGCCGTCCTTCATGCGCAGGACAGCCTTGCCGCCGAGTGCCGCGAATTCGCGGACGATGCGCTGCGCCGCCATCGGGATGACTTCGACCGGCAGGGGAAACTTTCCCAGCACCTGCACCAGCTTGGATTCGTCGGCAATACACACGAACTTGCGCGACTGCGCCGCCACGATTTTTTCGCGCGTGAGCGCCGCGCCGCCGCCCTTGATCATGTGGCCGGCATGGTCGATCTCATCCGCGCCGTCGATGTAGACCGCGAGTTCCTCGACCTCGGAAGCCTCGAACACCGGGATGCCCAGGGCCTTCAGGCGTTCGGTGGACGCCACCGAGCTGGACACTGCGCCCTTGATCGTGTCCTTGATGGTGCCGAGCGCATCGATGAACTTGTTGACGGTGGAGCCGGTGCCGACACCGACGATGGTGCCGGGCTCGACGTAATGCAGGGCCGCCTGGCCTACCAGTGTTTTGAGTTCGTCTTGGGTCATGTCGGTCCTGAGCAGGGTCACAGTGGGGATGAGGGTTTGCGACAATGGGGCTGTCGCACAGAACACCACAAATTATCCAATGTCCCTGCTCCAGAAGCTCCCTTATGCCCTCGCCCGCCCGTTTTTATTTGGCCTGGACCCGGAAACCGCCCACGAACTCACCATGGCCTCGCTGGCGCGCACCCAACACACGCCGCTTGCACTGGCGTATTGCGCCAACCGCGTCAGCGACCCGGTCGAGCTGGCCGGCCTGACATTTCCCAACCGCGTGGGTCTGGCGGCCGGGCTGGACAAAAACGCGCGCTGCATCGACGGCCTGGCCGGGCTCGGCTTTGGTTTTGTCGAGGTCGGCACCGTGACACCCAAAGCCCAGCCGGGCAACCCGAAGCCGCGCATGTTCCGCCTGCCGCAGGCCAATGCGCTGATCAACCGCCTGGGTTTCAACAACGACGGGCTGGATGCGTTCATCGCCAATGTGCAGCAATCGACCTTCCGCCAGCGCAAGGGGGCCAGCCCGCTGCTGCTGGGCCTGAACATCGGCAAAAACGCCGCCACGCCCATCGAAAATGCGGTGGACGACTACCTCACCTGCCTGGAAGGCGTATATCCCCATGCCGACTATGTGACGGTCAATATCTCCAGCCCCAACACCAAAAACCTGCGCGCACTGCAAAGCGACGAGGCGCTGGATGCGCTGCTGGGCCGGATCGCCGAACACCGCGAAACACTGGCCACACAGCACGGCAAACGCGTGCCCATTTTTGTGAAGATCGCACCCGACCTCGACGAGGCGCAGGTCGATGTGATCGCCGCCACGCTCAAGCGCCACGCCATGGACGGCGTGGTCGCGACAAACACCACGCTCAACCGCGACGCGGTCAAGGGCATGGCGCATGCCGAAGAAGCCGGCGGCCTGAGCGGCGCGCCCGTGCTGGCCGCCAGCAACCGCGTGATTGGCCAGTTGCGCGCGGCGCTCGGCAAAACCTTCCCCATCATCGGGGTCGGCGGCATCATGAGCGGCGCCGACGCGGTGTCCAAGATCCAGGCCGGCGCCGATGTGGTGCAGCTCTACACCGGCCTGATCTACCAGGGACCGGAACTCGTCACCCAGGCCGCACTTGCGATCAAAAAGAGCCGCTAGCCGTTGACTGGCGCGCGCAGGCAGCTACTGAATCAATAGCAGTCAGGATTTGGCTTTGGTTGTCGCGGCCTTCGCCCGCGGTGTGGCTGCTGCATCGGCCCGGCCGAGTTCCACCCACACCGGCGCATGGTCGCTGGCATGTTCCTGACCGCGCACCCAGCTGTCCACCCCCGCTGCTTTCAGACGCGGCGCCAGTTCGGCATTGAGCAGGATGTGGTCGATACGCAGCCCGGCATTGCGCTGCCAGTGCTGGCGGAAGTAATCCCAGAAGGTGTAGATGCGCTCTTCCGGATGCAGATGCCGCAGGCTGTCGATCCAGCCCTGGGCCAGCAGGTCCGCGTAGGCCGCGCGGCTTTCGGGCTGCATCAGCGCATCACGTTTCCACGACGCCGGCTTGTACACATCGAGGTCGGTCGGGATGACGTTGAAGTCGCCAGCCAGCACCACCGGGTGGCCCGAGCCATACAGGCCCAGCGCGTGTTCGTGCAGACGCTGGAACCAGGCCAGCTTGTAGTCGAACTTTGGACCCGGCTGCGGATTGCCGTTGGGCAGGTAGAGGCAGGCGACGATCACCCCATCGACCGCGGCTTCGAGGTAACGGCTCTGCTCGTCCTTGGCATCACCGGGCAACTCGCGGCGAATTTCGAGCGGCGCCTCGTCACCCTTTGACAGAATCGCCACGCCATTCCACGAACGCTGACCCTTCCACAAGGCGCTGTAACCCGCCTCCTTCAAAGCAGCTTGCGGAAACACGCCGTCCAGCGCCTTGAGTTCCTGCAGGCACACCACGTCGGGGGCTTCTTTTGCCAGCCATTCCAGCAGTTGCGGCAAGCGCGTCTTGATGCCGTTGACGTTGAAAGTCGCGAGCTTCATTTTTTCCTGCGAAAGGCTTCGGCGCCGCCCCCGCCGCCACCGTCGGCAAACTCATGCTGGTCCAGCGGATTCTTTTTACCGGGTTTGACCGGCGCCTCGATCAGGGTGCTGGAACTGTTGTCGGTGTTGTCGGTATCGCTGCGGATCACCGGCGGCTCGGTGCCGGCTTCGTCAGCTTCGGCGGGGATGGAGCGGGGGATGTGGGTGTCAGGCATGGCAGGTCCTTTGCATCATGCCCTGAACTTAGCAGTGCCGGGGCCTGCGGACTGTCGGACGAGGCCGCGAGCCGGACCGAAGCCGGACCTCCACCCCCCAGCCGTGCAGCGCCGGCATCACGCTGCGCCCGAGATTAATTTCGGACAGTAGTTCCAACTCCCCACTCCCACCCCTAGCCCCTCCCTCGCCCCGCTGGGCGATGGAGGGGGACTTTATTTGGCCGCGTGCGCTGCGCTCGCGTGCAAACATGACTGCCGCTTGGGATTCCCGTCCTTGAAGCGCTTTGCGCTTCAAGGACTCCGGATTGAATTCGGTATTGGTTTGCTCCTCCACCCGTCGGGCCGGGCCGAGGAGCGCAGCGAAAAATGGATCAGGGCGAGCGATTGTTTGAGCCGAAGGCGAGTTCGAGCTCGACC
>CAMLDT010000136.1 GCA_946479075.1 uncultured Polaromonas sp. | reverse complement strand
AATCGCTCGCCCTGATCCGTTTTCGGCTGTGCTCCTCGGCCCGGCCCGACGGGTGGGGAGACGAATCGAATGCGGGGAGGCGAGGACGCGCGAAGCGCGTCCTCGCCAGAGCCCGATCCCGTACCCGTACCCGAATCCGACCCAACCACCCTTCTGTATGCGCCGAGGAGCGGAGGTCCAGACGGATCAGGGCGAGCGATTGTCTGAGCCGCAGGCGAGTTCGAGCTCGACCCCGGCTGGACCGAGCACCGCAGGCTGCCCTCCGTAGCGTCAGCGAAGGAGGGACGCAGACAGTAGGGTCGCCTTTTCTTTGGTGACTTTCTTTTGGCGAAGCAAAAGAAAGTTACTTGCCGCCGGGCAACCCCCGGCTTGTTGGTATGCCTCGAACAACCGAAGCGAAGTAAAGAAGGCTTCGACAGGCTCAGCCCGAACGGTCTGTGGGTAATCGACAGGCCCGGATCAAGTCCGTGGCTCACAGCACAGCACACGATTCGCTATAAATTCAATAGCTGGTTGCGCCCGTCACACAAGGGCTAGAGGCCTTTTTTGCTTGAAGGTCCACGAGCCCCACACCGACTGGCGGCAGGCTCAGAGCATCGCCGCCGGCTCGTCGCTGGCCAGCACCTCTTGTGCCCAGCGCTGCAGCTTGCCGGCATCGGCGCGCAGCACCTGCTGCTTGACCGCGAGGATTTGCGAGGGATGCATGGAGAAGCTGCGCAGGCCCATGCCCAGCAGCAGGCGCGTCATGTTGACGTCGCCGGCCATTTCGCCGCAGACGCTCACGCCCTTGCCCTGCGCGTTGCACTCGGCAATCGTGTCGGCGATCAGGCGCAGCACCGCCGGGTGGCAGGGGTCGTACAGGTGCGCCACCGACTCGTCGGCGCGGTCAATCGCCAGCGTGTACTGGATCAGGTCGTTGGTGCCTATCGACAAAAAGTCGAAGTACTTGAGGAAGAGCCTGAGCGTCAGCGCGGCGGCCGGGATTTCGATCATCGCGCCCAGCTTGACCGGCCCGTAGGCGACGCCTTTGTTGTCGAGCTCGGCGCGGGCGAAGTCCAGCAGCGACAGCGTCTGGCGGATTTCGCTGCCGTGCGCCAGCATGGGCACCAGCAGGTGCACCGGGCCGTGCGCGGCGGCACGCAGGATGGCACGCAGCTGCGTCAGAAACATCGGCGGGTCGGCCAGGCTCCAGCGGATCGCGCGCAGCCCCAGCGCCGGATTGAGTTGGCCGTCCTGCGTGCGCCCGGCGAGTTTGTCCAGCGGCTTGTCGGAGCCGATGTCCACCGTGCGTATCGTCACCGGCAGACCATTCATGCCTTCGACCGCCTTGCGGTAGGCCAGGTATTGCTCCTGCTCGTCGGGCAGCTTGCTGCGGCCCATGAACAAAAATTCGCTGCGGAACAGGCCCACACCCTGCGCGCCCACGCTGACGGCGCCGGCGGTGTCGTCGGGCATCTCGATGTTGGCCAGCAGTTCGACCTTCTGCTCGTCCAGCGTCACCGCCGGGGTGTTGATCAGCCGGTTCAGGCGCTGGCGCTCCAGCTCGCCCTGACGCTGCTTGAAACCATATTCGGCCAGGATGATGGGCGAGGGATCGACGATCAGCACACCGGCATCGCCGTCGATGATGACCCAGTCGTCCTGCTCGATCAGCTGGCTGGCACTGCGCGCGCCGACCACCGCAGGGATGTCGAGGCTGCGTGCCACGATGGCGGTGTGCGAGGTCTTGCCGCCCACATCAGTGGCAAAACCGACAAACAGGCTTTGCTTGAACTGCAGCATGTCGGCCGGCGAGATGTCGTGCGCCACCAGCACCAGCGGCACGTCCATGGTGTCGTCGAGCAGCAGATCCTGCTGGCGCGGCAGCCGGCCCGGTGGCGGTGGCGCGGCGGGCAGCACCGGCGAAGCCACACCTTTCATGTAGCCGAGGATGCGCTCGACCACCTGTTCAAGGTCGGCCTTGCGCTCGCGCAGGTACTCGTCCTCCATGTCGTCGAACTGGCGCGCGATGATTTCGTACTGCGTGGTCAGCGCCCACTCTGCGTTGTAGAGCCGGTCGGTGATCCAGTGCTTGACGCCGCTGATGAGCTGCTCGTCCTGCAGCAGCATCAGGTGCACATCGAGCAGCGCCGACAACTCGTGCGGCGCGTCTTTCGGCAGGTCGCGCTGCACCCGCGTGACTTCTTCGGACACCGCATCGCGCGCCACGCGCAGGCGCTGGATTTCGTCAGCCGTCTTCGACGCGTCGATGAAGTAATGCGCCACGTCGGCCCGGCTGGACGCGACCAGCACGGCACGCCCGATGGCGATGCCGCGGGAGACGGCGAGACCATGGACCGAAAAAGTCAAGCGCCTGCTCCCCCGCGCGATGCGAAGCGAGCCGTCCAAGTCCAGTCCGAGCCGCGGAACCGGCTTTGCCGGGCCGCAGGCGGGGCGGCCCCCTCGGGGGGCAGGGAGTTACGCGAAGCGAACGACCGTGGGGGCAACATTCATTCACCCTCCCCGAACTTGTCGTGAATCAACGCAAGGATGGCGTCCATGGCCTGCTGCTCGTCGGCGCCGTCGGTTTCGACCTCGACGGTGCTGCCGATGCCGGCGGCCAGCATCATCACGCCCATGATGCTTTTGGCGTTCACGCGGCGCTCGCCCTTGGTCATCCAGACCTCGCAGGCAAAACTGCCGGCCAGTTTGGTGAGCTTGGCCGATGCGCGGGCGTGCAGGCCCAGTTTATTGCTGATGGTCGTGCTGTTCTTTATCATGATTCCTGCGAGCCTGGTTCTGTGGTGCGGTGATCGCCACCTGCATCACGCCCTGTGTTCCCCCCATCACCGCGCGTGCCACCAGCGCATCCAGTGCCTCGTGCCGGTAAGACACGGTGCGCAGCAGCATCGGCAGATTGACGCCGGTGATCAGCTTCGAACGCACCCCATCGACCAGCTTTTGCGCCACGTTGCACGGTGTTGCGCCGAACACGTCGGCCAGCACCAGCACATGCGAGGTGCCGAGCTGGCTGAACACGATGCGGGCCTGCGCCAGGGTTTCTTCGGGCGGCATGTTGGGCTGGACGTCCAGCGCCACCACACCGGCCGGATTCTCCGGGAAGACATGCAGCACGCATTGCCGCAGGGCCGAAGCCAAAGGCGCGTGGGCGATGATGAGAATGCCGTTCATTGCGGGGAATTATCAGCGTTCACGCTGAGGAAATAGGCATATGAGGCGATACAACAACACAAAAACACGCCCAGCGCCGCCTGAAAGCTGGCCACTTCAGCCAGGCCCGCGGCCTTGAAGGCATCCATCAGCAGGCCGATGCCCCACTGCACCACAAACACGCCCGAGAAAATCACCAGGTTGTAGGCCGACAGCGCGCGCCCCGCCAGCGAGGCATGAAAGGCCATGCCCACCGCCGGCTGCGCCAGGCTCATGGCGCTGCAGCTCATGCAGAACAGTGCCCAGCCCAGCCAGCCGGTGGCCGACCCCAGCACGATATTCACCGTCAGCACCGCGATGCTCAGCGGCACGCCCCAGGCGATGAGCCGCGTGGCGTGCCAGCCGTGGCGCACCAGCCAGGGGTTGACCATGCCCCAGGTCCAGAAGGTCACCAGCATGGTGGCATTGATATAAAACAGGCCGGTGGCCGACTCCAGCGGCGTGTAACCCGCCACCCGGACCATCCACGGCCCGGCCCACAGCGTCTGCATCGCCACCAACCCGCCATAGTTGAAAAAGGCCAGCGGCGTCATCTTCTGGAAGTAGCGGTTGCGAACCACGTCGGCGTAGCGGCCAGGAGCTGGCGTATCGGCCGACTTCGCTTCCAGTGTGGCCGAACGCAGCGAAGGGCCGCCCCGAGCAAGTTCAGCCCCCTCGGGGGGCAGCGACGACGCGTCAGCGCGGAGCGTGGGGGCCATATCCCATCGCGGCACCAGCCAGGCGATGCCCAGCATCGATACCACAATCAGCCCCGCCAGAATCCAGAACAGCGCGCGCCAGCCGGTCAACGGCATCAGCCACTGAACCGGCAGCGTGGACGCCAGCATCCCCAGCGAGGCGGTCATGAGCATCCACGAATTGGCACGCAGCAGCGCCGCCGGTTTCAGCCAGCGCCGGTAACCGGTCAGCGGCGCCATCAGGCAGGCGCTGACACCCATGCCCAGCACCACCCGCGCGGCCAGCAGCCCGCTGAAGCTGGTGGCCATGGAAAACGCCAGGCTGGCGCCCACCGACAGGGCCAGGAACCACAGGATCACGCGTTTCGGACCGTGGCGGTCCAGCCAGGCCCCCAGCGGCAACTGCATGACGGCAAAACCGAGGAAATAACCGCCCGCCAGCAGGCCGAGGTCACGCGCCTGCAGCGCGAACTCCTGCGTCAGCACCGGCGACAGCGTGGCCGTGATGGCGCGCACCAGTGCCGAGCAGAAGTAGGCCGCCGCAAACGCCAGAAAAACAAGGATCGCGGTTTTTTTGGGGAGGTAGCCGGCGTCCCCGGCCTGCGCCGCCGTCATGCGCCCGGCTCGAACTTGAGGCTGGAGAAATAGGTCTCGGCCACCTCGGCATTGATCACATCCGCATACAGCACCACCTGAAAGAGCTGTGAACCGCGTGAGAAATAAGCCGCCTGTCCGGCCACGGCGCGCCCGTCAGCGCGCTGCCCGCTGGACTTCACCATCAGCGCCGGCGCGCCGCCCGCCATGCCGGCCGGCCGGAAGGGCGTCACCTGCGTTGCGCCGGCACCGGTGCCCACCGGCCCGGCTTTCATGTTCGCCAGGGTCAGCGCCTGCCACTGGGCCAGCACCGCTTCCGCCCGGGAGGCGTCACCGATGTCGGCCACCGCCACGGCAAAGGTTGCATCACCGGCATCGCAGCCCAGCATCCGCAGGGCGGCCGGCTGGCCCCCCAGCGGCACCGTTTTTTCGGCCTTGTCGGGCTTGCAGGGCAACAACAGGCTCAGGGCGGTGTTGTCAGGCCGCACTTCGCGCCAGTTCAGGCTCGGGTTGCAGGCCCCCAGAAACAGGCAGGCTGCGCAGAACACGGCATGTCGCGCCGCGTTCACAGGGAAAGAAAACTCATAAGCATGCATGGCACTTTACAGGGATTTGTGCGCCAGTCTGGGGCCACCCAGGGCCCCAGCCCGTCCGGGCAGGCGCTTTGCACTGCTTTGGCGCCCCTTGGTTGGCGGCGCCTGCACCAATCTGGGCACGCGCCTTGCTTTGAGGTGCTGCATGTTTTCAGAGTTGCGTCACGACCCTGCCACGCCCGCCGCCGGCGGCTACCTGCCGGGCGCCGACCAGCCGGCCTGGCGCGACAAGCTCTCGCAGCTGCTCGAATCCACCGGTGAAGGCATCTTCGGCATCGACATGGACGGCCGCTGCACCTTCATCAACCGCGCCGGCGCCGAGCAGCTCGGTTTTGCGCCTGACGAAGTGCTGGGCAAAAACATGCACGAGCTGGCCCACCACAGCCATGCCGACGGCGCGCACTACCCCGAGCATTTGTGCCCGATCTTCAACGCCTTCCGCATGGCCCTGCCCTGCCGCATCGACACCGAGCAGTTCTGGCGCCGCGATGGCAGCGGGTTCTCGGTCGAGTATTCGTCTTACCCCATCGTGGATGGCGGCGTGGTGCAGGGCGCCGTCGTCACCTTTGTCGATATATCGGCGCGCAAGCGGGCGGAAGAAGCGCTGCGCCACGCCAACGACGTGCTGGAGCAGCGCGTCAGCGAGCGCACGGAGGCGCTGGCGGGCGCCCTGCAGCAGTTGCGTGAACTCTCGGCCTACACCCACACCGTGCGCGAGGAGGAGCGCACCCGCATCGCGCGCGAGGTGCATGACGAACTCGGCAGCCTGCTGGTCGCACTGAAGATGGACGTGGGCTGGCTGGACAAACGCCTGGGCGAGCAGCAGCAGCGCGACCCGGTGCAGGCGCAGCTCATGCGCGGCACCATGCAGGCCAAGTGCCAGAACATGAGCCGGCTGATCGAAGCCGCGGTCGATAACGTCGGCCGCATCATCACCGACCTGCGTCCCAGCATCCTGGACCACCAGGGCCTGTGGGCTGCGCTGGACTGGCAGGCGCACGAGTTTGTGCAGTCGGCCGAACTCGAACTCGACTGGCAGATGGACGTGGAGCAGGCGGTGCCGCTGCCCGAACCGTCGGCCATGGCCATCTTCCGCATCTTCCAGGAAATGCTCAGCAACGTCGGCCGCCACGCGCAGGCCAGCCACCTCGCCATCACCATCCTCGCCACGGCCGACGAGATCAGCATCCGCGTGCAGGACAACGGCCGCGGCGCCGCCGCTGAAGCCTTTGAAGCGGCCAATGCCTACGGGGTGATGGGCATGCGCGAACGCGCACGGCATCTTGGCGGCAGCCTCGACATTACAAGCCAAATCGGCCTTGGGGCCACGTTCCACCTGCGTATTCAGCTCCCAAAACCATAGCAACTCTCATAACAAATCGATCAACCATGGCCACCCTGAACATCCTGATCGGCGACGACCATCGCATCGTGCGCGAGGGCCTGAAGCAGGTGCTGGCCGACGCCCCCGAGATCACCGTGGTGGCCGAAGCCGAAACCGGCCCCGACATCCTGGCCAAAGTCGAGGCGCTGGGCGGCCCCGCCGGGCTGGCCGCGGTGCTGCTCGACATTGCCCTGCCCGGCCGCGACGGCATGGACGTGCTGCAGGCGCTGAAACAAGCCTGGCCGCAGCTGCCGGTGCTGATGCTCAGCACCTACCCCGAGAAGCAATACGCGGTGCGCTGTATCAAGCTGGGCGCGGCCGGTTACCTCAACAAAAGCGCCAACCCCGATGACATGATCGCCGCGGTGCGCAAAGTGGCGGCCGGCGGTTTGTATGTCTCGGCCCTGACTGCCGAGGCGCTGGCCAGCGCGGTCGGCGGCAGCAACGGGCGCAGCGGCGCCGAAGCGCTGTCGCACCGCGAACACCAGGTGTTCCGCCTGCTGACGGCGGGCAAGTCTGTCGGCGAGATCGGCACGCAGCTGGGCCTGGCGTCCAACACCGTCAGCACCTACCGCCTGCGCATCCTCGAAAAAACCGGCACCAAGAACGACGTGGAGCTGGCGCTTTATGCCGAGCGCCACGCCCGGGCGCCGGCCAGCCCCTGAACCCGGGCCGCTCGCGGCGCTGTCCTACGGCTGCTTGGGTGGTGGCTGCTTCACAAGATTTGTTGCACCGACCATGCTGTCTGCAGACGGCCACACCGGCTCGCTGTATCCACACATAACCATTCAGGAGAATTTCATGACCACCGTATCCGACGTGATGACCCGCGACGTGCGCAGCCTCGCGCCCACCGACACCGTGGCTGACGCCGCACAGGCCATGGAACAACTCGACGTGGGTGTGATTCCCGTGTGCGAGGACGACAAGCTGCTGGGCGTGGTGACCGACCGCGACATCGTGCTGCGCGCCGTGGCCAAAGGCCTGGACGGCAGCACTGCGCTGAGCCGGGTGATGAGCACCGATGTCCGCACCGCCCGTGAAGACGACGACATGGACACCGTGCTGGCCGACATGGCCTCCAGCCAGATCCGCCGCCTGCCGGTGCTGGACAGCGAAGAGCGCCTGATCGGCATCATTTCCATCGGCGACATCGCGTTCAAGGGCCAGGACGAAGAAGACGTCGGCCAGTCGCTGGGCGAGATTTCCGCACCGGCCTGATCCAGCGCTTGCGGCGCTGAACAGCGCACTGCGCGAAGTTGGTGCAAAGCCGGGTGCGTCGCGCTTGCGCAGTTCACGTCTACCCCTTCGCCCGCCCCTTGTAAAACCCCGCCCGGTGCACCCCGCTGCCGCCGGCGCGGCTTTTCTGCGCCCGATTCCGCCGGTTTTGTAGTGGGCGCCCTACACCCCGTCATTCCAGCAACAGCGAATTGCGGCGCAGGCCGCCCTGGAGGCCAAAGTGGCCCGCTGCTTGCAACACAGCCGCATCTTCAACTGAAAGGTGCGTGCCATGTCCGACCGTTTCTCTCCCTACGATGCCGACCGGCCCCTGATGCTCAAATGCAGCTGCGGTGGTGACCACACCCCGGCCGATCACCACAAGGAAATGAACGTCGACAGCGCCGCTGCCGAGTTGCGCCAGCGCAGCCTGAGCAGCGCGTTCGAGAGTTATTCAGACAACTTCATTGAAGCCACCCTGGTCAAGGCGCTGTTTCCGCAGGACGCGGTGCGCCGCCGCTTTCTGCGCGCCGTCGGCAAGGGCACGGCCATGGCCGCGATAGCCAGTGTGCTGCCCGTCGGCACCATGCAGGCCATGGCGCAGGACAAGGGCAAGCTCGAAAAAACCAACCTCAAGATCGGCTTCATCCCCATCACCTGCGCCACGCCGCTGATCATGGCGCACCCGCTGGGTTTCTACAGCAAGCAGGGGCTCAATGTCGAAGTCGTCAAAACCGCCGGCTGGGCGCTGATCCGCGACAAGATGATCAACAAGGAATACGACGCGACGCACTTCCTGTCGCCGATGCCGCTGGCCATGTCCATGGGTGTGGGCTCGAATCCGGTGGCCATGAATGTGGCGACCATCCAGAACACCAACGGCCAGGCCATCACGCTGGCCAACAAACACAAGGACAAGCGCGACCCCAAGATGTGGAAGGGCTTCAAGTTTGCCGTGCCGTTTGAGTTCAGCATGCACAACTTTTTGCTGCGCTACTACGTGGCCGAGGCCGGCCTGAACCCCGACACCGACATCCAGATCCGCGTGGTGCCGCCGCCTGAAATGGTGGCCAACCTGCGCGCCGGCAATATCGACGGCTACCTCGGCCCCGACCCGTTCAACCAGCGCGCGGTGTACGAAGAAATAGGCTTCCTGCACATCCTGACCAAGGACCTGTGGAACGGCCACCCCTGCTGCGCCTTCGGCACCAGCACCGAGTTCATCCAGAAGAACCCCAACACCTTTGCCGCGCTATACCGCTCGGTGCTCACGGCTGCCGCCATGGCGCGCGACCCGAACAACCGCGAGCTGATCGCCAAGGTGATCTCGCCGCAGGCGTATCTGAACCAGCCCGAAACCGTGGTGGCGCAGGTGCTGACCGGCCGTTTTGCCGACGGCCTGGGCAACATCAAGACCGTGCCTGACCGCGCCGACTTCGACCCGATTCCGTGGCAGTCGATGGCGGTGTGGATGCTGACGCAGATGAAGCGCTGGGGCTACGTCAAGGGCGACATCAACTACAAGCAGATCGCCGAAAAAGTCTTTTTGCTGACCGACGCCAAAAAACGCATGGCCGAACTCGGCCAGAAGCCGCCCGAAGGCGCTTACCCCAAGTTCACCATCATGGGCAAGGTGTTCGACGCGGCCAAGCCTGACGAGTACGTCAAGAGTTTTGCCATCAACAAGATGGGCTAAAAAACCAGCAAAACGCCGCCACCACCCGCCCGTTCGGGCTGAGCCTGTC
>CAMLDT010000135.1 GCA_946479075.1 uncultured Polaromonas sp. | reverse complement strand
GGCTGGCGGCGCTGTATGACGAGGTGGCGGCCTTGCTCGCAAGCTTTGCGCAGACCTCGCTGCACTGGATCCCGCGGCACCGCAACGGCGAAGCGGATGCACTGGCTCGTGTTGCCTTGGGTCTTCTGCCAAAGGCGCCCGTCAAGTGGCCAAAAAAAGGGCGGCGATAGGTTCTGGCCACCAGGCCGGGATGGCCGCTACGCCGGGATCACAGCACCTCGCTGGCGAAATCCGCCAGCCGTGAGCGCTCGCCGCGGGCCAGCGTGATGTGCCCGCCGTGCGGCCAGCCCTTGAAACGGTCCACGGCGTAGGTCATGCCGGACGATCCTTCGGTCAGGTAGGGCGTATCGATCTGCGCGAGGTTGCCCATGCAGATGATCTTGGTGCCGGGGCCGGCGCGGGTGATCAGGGTCTTCATCTGCTTGGGCGTCAGGTTTTGCGCCTCGTCGATGATCACGTACTTGTTCATGAAGGTGCGGCCGCGCATGAAGTTCATGCTCTTGACCTTGATGCGTGAGCGGATCAGTTCGTTGGTCGCGGCGCGGCCCCACTCGCCGGAGCCACTGTCGTTTTTGCCCAGCACTTCGAGGTTGTCGTCGAGCGCGCCCATCCAGGGGCCCATTTTTTCTTCTTCGGTGCCGGGCAGGAAACCGATGTCTTCACCGACGCTGACGGTGGCGCGCGTCATGATGATCTCGGTATAGCGGCGGTCGTCCAGCACCTGGGTCAGGCCGCTGGCCAGGGCCATCAGCGTTTTGCCGGTGCCGGCCGTGCCGGCCAGGGTGACGAAGTCAACTTCCGGGTCCATCAGCAAATTCATCGCGAAGTTCTGCTCGCGGTTGCGGGTGGTGATGCCCCAGACCGCATTCTTGAGGTGGGTGTAGTCCTTCAGCGTCTTGAGCACGGCGGTCTTGGCGCGGATTTCCGTCACGCGGGCATACAGCGGCGGCTCACCCGGCGCTTCGAAAAACACGAACTGGTTGATCAGCAGGCTGCCGACGATGGGACCGGTGATGCGGTAGAAGGTATGGCTGCCTTGCTGCCAGCTCTCGATGGTCTTGCTCTGCCGCGTCCAGAAGTCGGTCGGCAGGGCCAGCGAACCGGCATACAGCAGGTCGCCGTCTTCCAGGGTCTTGTCGTTCTGGTAGTCGTCGGTGGCCAGGCCCAGGGCGCGGGCCTTGACGCGCATGTTGATGTCCTTGGACACCAGCACCACCTCGCGCGGCGCATATTCCTTGCGCAGTGCTTCGACCACGCCGAGGATCTGGTTGTCGGCCTTGCCCTGCGGCAGGCTCATGGGCAGTGAGTAGTCCAGCACTTTCGTCTGGAAGAACAGGCAGCCGCCGGCTTCCCGGTGGCCGGTGGTGTCCAGCTTCAGTCCCTTGGCGATGTCGGCCCCGTTGGCACCGGCCAGCGCGTCCAGCGTGCGGCTGGTCTGGCGGGCATTGCGGGCGACTTCGGTCATGCCCTTCTTGTGGCCGTCCAGCTCTTCGAGCACGATCATCGGCAGGAAGATGTCGTGTTCCTCAAAACGGAACAGGCACATCGGGTCGTGCATCAGCACATTGGTGTCGAGCACGAACAGCTTGGTCGGCCCGGTGTGTTTGGGCTTTTTGGCCTTGGGCGCCGGCTGCGGCCGGATGCTCTCTTTTTGATAGCTGCTTGCGCCCGTGTTTGTTGGGCTGGGGGCCTCTTTGGCTTGATACGCTACCGGGGGCTCCACTTCGCCGCCGGCCGAGCGGCTGTCAAACAGCTCAAGCGCGGGGGGGCGGCGGGCTGGCTCGGCCTGTTCCGTTTTGCGTGCAGCCTTGGAAGGCGACCGGGCCGGCGCGTCGAGAGCCTCGGTGGAAAGCAGCGCGGCACGTTTGGTCGGGGCGGGAGGCAGGGGCATGGTGCTTGGGGCTCGCTGGGTGATGAGGGTTCTGAAAGCGAAAAAGCCGCCTGGAGGCCAGGGCGGCTTTTTCGTTGGACGCAGTCGCTAGGGTCAACAGCATGAAGTCACTATACACGACTCCTGTGCCAGTCTGGCGGCGCGTTAGGAAGCACTTTTTCAGTGCAGTCCAGTGACTTTTTATGCGGCTTTTTTAAGCGCCTTGACGGCCTTGAGCACGTCATCGACATGGCCGGGGACTTTCAGGCCGCGCCACTCTTCCTTGAGCACGCCGTCGGCGCCGACCAGGAAGGTGCTGCGCTCGATGCCCTTGACCTTTTTGCCGTACATGATCTTGTTTTTGACCACGCCAAACATGTGGCACATTTTTTCTTCAGTGTCGGCAATCAGCTCGAAGGGCAGCTCCAGCTTGGCCTTGAATTCGTCATGCGATTTCATGTTGTCGCGCGAAACACCGAACACCGTGGCACCGGCCTTCACGAAGTCCTTGTAACGGTCGCGAAACTGCATGGCCTCCGTGGTGCAACCGGGGGTGTTGTCTTTGGGGTAAAAGTACAGGACCACCACATGGCCCAGATGGGTTTGGTTGGAAACCTTGACGCCGTTGGTGGCGTTGGCTTCAAATTCGGGGAGAGGTTTGTTGACGACGACTGCCATACTGCTTGGACCCTGACGAAAGTAGTTGTAATTAGCCGTTGGCTCTGGTGGCTGGATCGAGCCCGGCTCAGCGAGCCCGCCCGGTTTTGCACCAAACGCAACCCTAGATTTTACCCCGAAAGCCCAGCGTCACTTCACGGCGCCCTCTGGCGCCTCCATCAGCAGCGCTGCGATCACGTGCCGCCCTTCCCCCGCCAGAATGTTGTAGGTCCGGCAGGCGGCGATGGTGTCCATGGTTTCCACGCCGATACGGGCGGCCATCAGGGCGCGCAAAAACGCCGGAGGCGGAAAGCGCAAACGGGTGCCGCTGCCGAAGATCACGAGCTCCGGCCGGTTCTCGATGAGCCGGGCAAAGTGCGCTTCGGTCAGGTCTTCAAAGCGCTCGCAGGCCCAGTCGAACTTTTCGCCTCGTGAACCGATCACCACGCTGTGCTCAATTTTCTCGGCCACGCCATGGCTGCCCAGACCGATCCAGCCGGGCCCATAACCAAGAATGGACTGGACGTCGAGGCGGTCGGGTTGCAGTTTCATCAGCGTGTGAGGAGTTGGCGGCGTTCGGAGACGTTTCGACGAAGAAGCGGGCGCGGCGGCCCGGCGGGAACAGGGGGTTTATGTGGTCAAATTATAGATTCCGCCCGATTTTCGAGCTGTCGCAACCCGGTTCAAACCCGTTGCCGGTGGGGTTGTCATCACGGGAGACGGCGCGGTCCGACTTCATTTCCTGAGATTTTCATGAAACCGATCACCAAATCCGCCAAACTGGCCAACGTTCTGTATGACATTCGCGGCCCCATCATGGACGCCGCCAAGCAGATGGAGGAAGAGGGCCAGAAACTGATCAAGCTCAACCTCGGCAACCTCGCGGCCTTTGGTTTCGACGCGCCCGAGGAAGTCCAGCAGGACATGATCCGCAACCTGCCGGCGTCGGCGGGATATTCGGACAGCAAGGGTATTTTTGCGGCGCGCAAGGCGGTGATGCACGAGACGCAAAAGCAGGGCATCAAGGGTGTGGTGCTGGATGACATTTACCTCGGCAACGGCGCCAGCGAATTGATTGCCATGGCCACCAACGCGCTGCTCGATGACGGCGACGAATTGCTGCTGCCGGCCCCCGACTACCCGCTGTGGACGGCTTCCACCAGCCTGTCGGGCGGCACGCCGGTGCATTACCTGTGCGACGAGGCCAACGGCTGGATGCCGGACCTGGCCGATATCCGCGCCAAGATCACGCCCAAGACCAAGGGCATCGTCGTCATCAACCCGAACAACCCGACCGGCGCCCTGTATTCCGACGAACTGCTCAAGGGCATCGTGGCGATTGCACGCGAACACGGCCTGGTGCTGCTGGCCGACGAGGTTTACGACAAGGTGCTGTACGACGGCGTGAAACACACGGCGCTGGCCAGCCTCTCCACCGACGTGTTGACCTTGACTTTCAACTCGCTGTCCAAGAGCTACCGGTCCTGCGGTTATCGCGCGGGCTGGCTGGTGGTGTCCGGCCCCAAGAAGCAGGCGCAGGATTACATCGAAGGCCTGAACATGCTGGCCAACATGAAGCTGTGCTCCAACGTGCCGGGCCAGTGGGCCGTCCAGACCGCGCTGGGTGGTTATCAGAGCATCAACGACCTCACGGGTGAGGGTGGGCGCCTGCGCCGCCAGCGCGACCTGGCTTATGAACTGATCACCGCGATTCCCGGTGTGACTTGCGTCAAGCCGAGCGCGGCGCTGTACATGTTTCCGCGGCTGGACCCCAAGGTCTACCCGATCACCGATGACCGGCAGTTTTTCCTGGAGCTGCTCAAGGAAACCAAGGTGATGCTGGTGCAGGGCACCGGCTTTAACTGGGCGGCGCCCGACCATTTCCGCATCGTGTTCCTGCCGCATGAGGAAGACCTGCGCGAGGCGATCAACCGCATCGCCAAATTCCTGGAAAGCCGCCGGAATGCGGTGCGGCCCGCCGCCGCGCCAGCCGCTGAACTGATCAAGTGAGCCGAACCAACAACATGACATTGACACCGACGACTATGAAACCGATCAAGGTAGGCCTGCTGGGCATGGGCACCGTGGGCAGCGGGGTTTTTACCGTGCTCAAGCGCAACCAGGAAGAAATCTTCCGCCGCGCCGGCCGCAGCATTGAGATTGCCATGGTGGCCGACCTGGACACCGTACGCGCACAGGCCGCCGCCGGTGCCGGCATCACGGTCGTGGACGACGCACGCAAGGTGATTGCCAACCCTGACATCGACATCGTGGTCGAGCTGATCGGCGGCTACGGCATTGCCAAAGCCCTGGTGCTGGAAGCGATTGAAGCCGGCAAACACGTGGTCACCGCCAACAAGGCCTTGCTGGCGGTACACGGCACCGAAATTTTTGCGGCGGCGCATCGCAAGGGTGTGATGGTGGCCTTTGAAGCGGCCGTGGCCGGCGGCATTCCCATCATCAAGGCGCTGCGTGAGGGCTTGACCGCCAACCGCATCCAGTGGATCGCCGGCATCATCAACGGCACCACCAACTTCATCTTGAGCGAGATGCGCGACAAGGGCCTGGACTTCGACGTGGTGCTGAAAGAAGCGCAGCGCCTGGGTTACGCCGAAGCCGACCCGACCTTCGACATCGAAGGTGTGGACGCCGCGCACAAGGCCACGCTGATGTCGGCGATTGCCTTCGGCATTCCGGTGCAGTTCGACAAGGCTTATGTCGAGGGCATCACGAAGCTGGGCGCGCAGGACTTCCGCTACGCCGAGCAGTTGGGCTACCGCATCAAGCTGCTGGGCATCACCAAGAAAACCGCCACCGGCATCGAGCTGCGTGTGCACCCGGCGCTGGTGCCGGCCAAGCGCCTGATCGCCAATGTCGAGGGCGCGATGAACGCGGTGGTGGTGCAGGCCGACGCGGTGGGCACCACGCTGTATTACGGCAAGGGCGCCGGCAGCGAGCCGACCGCCAGCGCGGTGATTGCCGACCTGGTGGACATCACCCGCCTGCACGGCGCCGATGCCGCGCAGCGCGTGCCGCACCTGGCTTTTCAGCCGCAGTCGCTGAGCGACATGCCGGTGTTGCCCATGGGTGAGGTGGTGACCAGTTATTACCTGCGCCTGAACGTCGCTGACGAGGCCGGCGTGCTGGCCAAAGTCACCGGCATCCTGGCCGACGCCGGGATCAGCATCGACGCCGTGCTGCAGCGCGAAGCCGACGAGGTGGGTGGCGAAGGCTCGACCCACACCGACCTGATCATCCTGACGCACGATTGTGTGGAAGCGAAGATGAACGGTGCGCTGGCGCAGATGCAGGCTCTGCCGACCGTGCTGTCGCCGATCACACGCATCCGCAAGGAGGAGCTGGCTTAATGCTTTACCTTTCGACAAGAGGCCACACCGACCGCAAACGCTTCTGCGAAATCCTGCTCGAAGGCCTGGCGCCCGATGGCGGGCTTTACCTGCCTGAGACCTACCCGCAGGTCGATGCCGGCACGCTGGAGAAGTGGCGCAAGCTGCCCTATGCCAGCCTGGCGTTTGAGGTGTTGTCGCTGTACATCGACGACATTCCCAAAGCCGACCTGAAAGCCATCTGCGAGAAGACTTACACCGAAGAGGTGTTCGGCACGACAGAGATTGTCCCGCTGCGCAAGCTCGAAGATGCTTCGACACGCTCAGCACGAACGGATCTGTATCTCGAAGCCTTGTCCAACGGCCCGACGCTGGCCTTCAAGGACATGGCGATGCAGCTGCTGGGCAACCTGTTCGAGTACGAACTGGCGCGCCGCGGCGAAGAACTCAACATCCTGGGCGCGACCAGCGGCGACACCGGCAGCGCGGCCGAATACGCCATGCGCGGCAAAAAGGGCGTGCGCGTCTTCATGACCTCGCCGCACGGCCGCATGAGCCCTTTCCAGCAGGCGCAGATGTTCAGCCTGCAGGACGCCAACATCCACAACCTGGCGCTCGAAGGCGTGTTCGACGATTGCCAGGACATCGTCAAGGCGGTCTCCAACGACCTGGACTTCAAGCGCAAGTACCGCATCGGCACGGTCAACTCGATCAACTGGGCGCGGTTGATGGCGCAAGTCGTCTACTACTTCGCAGGTTATTTCCAGGCTACCGCAGCCACAGGCGCGGGCAAAGTCAGCTTCACCGTGCCGTCCGGCAACTTCGGCAATGTCTGCGCCGGCCACGTGGCGCGCATGATGGGTCTGCCGATTGAAAAACTGGTGGTGGCGACCAACGAAAACGATGTGCTCGACGAGTTCTTCCGCACCGGCGTTTACCGCGTGCGGGCCAGCGCCGACACGCATGAAACCTCCAGCCCGTCCATGGACATTTCCAAGGCCTCCAACTTCGAGCGTTTTGTGTTCGACCTGCTGGGCCGCGACGCTGCGCGTGTGGCCGGGCTGTTTGGTTCGCAGTTGTCAACGCAGGGGCGGTTCGACCTGAGTGCCGACCCGGTTTTCCAGTCGGCCGCAAAGCACTACGGTTTTGCCAGCGGCAAAAGCACCCACGCCGACCGGCTGGACACCATTCGGGAGACCTGGAACCGCTTCGGCACCATGATTGACACGCACACGGCCGACGGGCTCAAGGTGGCACGCCAGCACCTGCAGCCCGGCGTGCCCATGGTGGTGCTGGAAACCGCCTTGCCGATCAAGTTTGCCGAGACGATACAAGAGGCGCTGGGCCGCCTGCCGGACCGCCCCGCGAAGTTTGAAGGCATTGAAGCCCTGCCCAAGCGCGTGCAGGTGATGCCGGCCGATGCAGCGCTGGTGAAGGCCTACATCGCGGAAAATGTGCATTAAATCGGCCTCCAGCCCCCGCGGGGGTTGGGTGAGCAGCTATTGGATTGATAGCAAACCAGAATCGGTGGAAGCTGTTGTATGAACGTGGTTGCATTCGCCGGCTATTCCGGCTCGGGTAAAACAACGCTGGTCGAGGGCCTGATTCCGGCGCTCAAGCTGCGCGGGCTGCGGGTCTCCGTCGTCAAACACGCGCACCACAATTTCGACATCGACCACCCCGGCAAGGACACGCACCGCCATCGCCAGGCCGGCGCCTTCGAGGTGGTGGTGGCTTCCAGCAACCGGCTGGCGCTGATGCGCGAATTCGAGCAGCCCGCGGCACTGACGGTGCATCACCTGATCGCCGAGCTGTACGAAGGCGTGGACTGGGTGCTGGTCGAGGGTTTCAAGAACAGCGATCTGCTCAAGGTCGAGGTCTGGCGCGCCGAGTCCGGCAAGCCGGCGCGTTACCCGGACGACGATTTTGTGGTGGCCATTGCCACCGACTCTGCGGCGCAGCTCCCGGAAACCACCCTGAGGCCGGTGCTGGATTTGAACGATCCTGACGCCGTGGCACAGTGGCTGGTCGAGAATCAGGACCGGTTTGCCTACAACGCTGATCTGTACCTCATGACGACATGAACACTGCGCCCACCGCTTCTGCCGCCCGCCCGCCGCTGCGTTCGCTCGACGACGCGCTGGCCGAACTGCTGGTCCACGCGGTGCCGCTGGCCGGCAGCGACAGTGTCTCCACCTTTGACGCCGATGGCCGCGTGCTGGCCGCCGATGTGGTGTCGGCCCTGCAGGTGCCACCCGAGGACAACAGCTCCATGGACGGCTACGCGGTGCGCAGCGCCGAGCTGTCCGACGAAGGTGTGGTGCTGAAGGTGTCGCAGCGCATTCCGGCCGGCAGCAGCGGCAGCCCGCTGGAGCCCGGCACGGTTGCGCGTATTTTCACCGGGGCGCCGGTCCCCGCCGGCGCCGATGCGGTGGTGATGCAGGAAGACTGCGAGCCGCTCGCGGACCGCGAGGGTTTTGTCCGTGTGTTGCAGCTTCCGAAACCCGGCCAGTGGATACGCCGCGCCGGCGAAGACGTCACACGCGGCGCCACGGTGCTCTCAAAAGGAGAGCGCCTCACGCCCGCTGCGCTTGGGCTGGCGGCCAGTATTGGCATGGACCGGCTGCAGGTGGCCAAGAAGCCGCGGGTGGCGCTGTTTTCCACCGGCGACGAGCTGGTGATGCCCGGCGATGTGCCGCCGGCGCAGATGCGGCCCGGCGCGATCTACAACTCCAACCGTTTTTTCCTGCGAGCCTTGCTGCTCCGCCTGGGCTGCGAAGTGACCGACCTGGGCATCGTGCCGGACCAACGTGCGGCCACACTGGACGCGCTGCGCAGTGCGGCCGCCAGCCACGACCTGATCCTGACCAGCGGCGGTGTGTCGGTCGGCGAGGAAGACCACATCAAGCCGGCCGTGCAGCAGCTCGGCACGCTGGACCTCTGGCAAATTGCCATGAAGCCCGGCAAGCCTTTTGCCTATGGCCGGGTCGGCAATGCCCACTTCATGGGCCTGCCTGGCAACCCGGTGTCCAGCTTCCTGACCTTTCTGGTGCTGGTGCGGCCGTTTTTGCTGAAGCTGCAGGGCGTGGCGGATGTTGCGTCCCGGTCCATCGCGCTTCCCGCGCATTTCACCCTGGCCAAGGGGGACAAGCGCCGCGAGTTTTTGCGCGTGCGGCGCAACAGTGAGGGCGGCCTCGACCTCTTCAATAACCAGAGCTCGGGCGTGCTGACTTCGGCGGTGTGGGGCGACGGCGTGATCGACAACCCGGCCGGTCAGACCATTCGCCACGGTGATACGGTGCAGTTCCTGCCGTTCTCCGCGCTGCTGGCCTGAAGGCCGAAAGACCTGCCATGAAAATCACGGTCAAATACTTTGCGTCCATCCGCGAAGCCATCGGGCAGGGCAGCGAGCAGATCGACACCGCCGCCACCACGCTGGCCGGCTTGCGTGATGAACTGATCACGCGCGGCGCGCCCTATGCCGAGGCACTGGCGCGCGGCAAGGCAGTGCGCATGGCGCTCGACCAGGTCATGGTGGATGAATCGGCAGCGCTCGCTCACAAGGCCGAGGTTGCGTTTTTTCCGCCGGTGACGGGGGGCTGACATGGCGGAGCGCGTCAGCATCCAGACCGCCGACTTCAATC
>CAMLDT010000134.1 GCA_946479075.1 uncultured Polaromonas sp. | reverse complement strand
GTGCCCAAGGTCGGCCCCAAGACGGCGGTCAAGTGGCTGCTCGAATACGGCTCGCTCGATGCGCTGGTGGCCCGTGCCGGCGAGATCAAGGGCGTGGTCGGCGACAACCTGCGCAACACGCTGGACTGGCTCCCCAAGGGCCGCGAATTGCTGACCATCAAGAAAGACTGCGATCTGGTGGATTACATCGACGGCTTGCCTGCTATGGAATCCATAGCTATGGGCGCCCAGCAGACGGGGGCTTTGAAGGAGTTTTATGAAAAATATGGGTTCAAGGGCCTGGTTCGCCAGATCGAGGTCGAAAGCACCCCGCCCGAGCTGATCGGCGGGCCCGAGGGCCGGCATGTCCAGGCCAGGGCCAAAGCCAAAGCCGCGGATGCTGCCGCCCCGGGCCTGTTTGATGCGGATGCGCCAGCCGCCACACAGGCGCCCCCCCTGGCGGAACGCACCACCAACCTGCACTACGACACGGTGCTGAGCTGGGACCTGCTCGACAGCTGGCTGGCCCGAATCGAAGCCGCCGAACTGGTTGCGCTGGACACCGAAACCACCTCGCTCGATGAAATGCAGGCGCAGATTGTCGGCCTGAGTTTCAGCGTCAAACCCGGCGAAGCGGCCTACATTCCGCTGACCCACGATTACCCCGACGCACCGCAGCAGTTGCCGCGCGACGAGGTGCTGGCAAGGCTCAAACCCTGGCTGGAAAACCCGGCCAAAGCCAAGCTCGGCCAACACGTCAAGTACGACCGCCATGTGTTCGCCAACCACGGCATCGAGGTACAGGGTTATGCCCACGACACCATGCTGCAGAGTTACGTGCTGGAAGTCACCAAGCCGCACGGCCTGGCCAGCCTGGCCGAGCGCCACACCGGCCGCAGCGGCATCAACTACGAAGACCTGTGCGGCAAGGGCGCGCACCAGATCAGCTTCAACCAGGTGGACATTGCGAAAGCGGCCGAATATTCATGTGAGGACTCGGACCAGACGCTGGACGTGCACCGTGTGCTCTGGCCGCAACTGCAGGCCAACGACAAGCTGCGCTTCATCTACGAACTCGAAATGCAGAGCAGCGAGGCGCTGTACCGCATCGAGCGCAACGGCGTGCTGATCGATGCGCCCATGCTGGCGACACAAAGCCACGAGTTGGGCCAGCGCATCCTGCAACTGGAAACCGAAGCCTACGAGATTGCCGGCCAGCCCTTCAACCTGGGCAGCCCCAAGCAACTCGGTGAAATTTTCTTCGACAAACTCGGCATGCCGGTGATCAAGAAAACGCCGAGTGGCGCGCGCAGCACCGACGAGGAGGTGCTGGAAAAACTCGCCGAGGATTACCCGCTGCCGGCCAAGCTGCTGGAGCACCGCTCGCTCAGCAAGCTCAAGGGCACCTACACCGACAAGCTCGCGCAGCTCGCGCTGCCGCGCACGGGCCGGGTGCACACGCATTACGCGCAGGCGGTCGCGGTGACCGGGCGCCTGTCGAGCAACGATCCGAATTTGCAGAACATCCCGGTGCGCACACCCGAGGGCCGGCGTGTGCGTGAAGCCTTTGTCGCGCCGGCCGGCAGTGTGATCGCGAGCGCCGACTACTCCCAGATCGAGCTGCGCATCATGGCGCACCTGAGCGGTGATGAAGCCCTGCTGCGTGCCTTCACCGACGGGCTGGATGTGCACAAGGCCACGGCTGCCGAAGTCTTCAGCGTGGCACTGGACCAGGTCAGCAGCGAGCAGCGGCGTTATGCCAAGGTCATCAATTTCGGCCTGATCTACGGCATGAGCAGCTTTGGCCTGGCGCGCAACCTCGGCATCGAAACCAAGGCCGCGGCGGCCTACATCGACAAATACTTCCAGCGTTATCCCGGCGTGAAAAATTACATGGAGCAGACGGTGGTGTTCGCGCAGGACAACAAGTTCGTCGAAACCGTGTTCGGCCGTCGCCTTTACCTGGCGGAGATCAACGGTGGCAACGGGCCGCGCAAAAAGGCCGCCGAGCGGCAGGCGATCAATGCGCCCATGCAGGGCACGGCGGCTGATTTGATCAAGCTCAGCATGGTCAAGGTGCAGGAGGTGCTGGACGCCGAACAACGCGCGACCAAAATGATCATGCAGGTGCACGACGAGCTGGTGTTCGAGGTGCCCGAGGCCGAGGTGGCGTGGGTGCGCAGCGAGATCCCGCGCCTGATGGCCGGCGTGGCCGAACTCAAGGTGCCGCTGCTGGCCGAGATCGGATTCGGCCCCAACTGGGAACAGGCGCATTAGATGACGCCGGCCGACGGGCAGGCCGCACAGGTCCGGTCACTGTTCGAGCGCGGCTGGGCCTTGCACCAGAAGCAGCAGGTGCCAGAAGCCGTGGCCCTGTACGCGCAGGTGTTGCAATGGCAGCCGCAACATTTCGACGCCCTGCACCTGTCCGGCATTGCTGCGGCACAGGTGCGCGACTTGCAGCGCGCCCGCGAACTGATGGGCCAGGCCATTGCCGCGCAGCCGCAGCATGCGGTGACCTACGTCAACCGCGGCGCGGTGCTGCAGGATCTTCGCCTGTGGCAGGAGGCGCTGGCCGATTACGACTGCGCGCTGGCCCGCCAGCATGGCCAGGCCGGCGAGGCCGACAGCCACAACCAGCGCGGCAATGTGCTCAGGGAACTCGGGCGGCTGGAGGATGCGCTGGAAAGCCACGACCGGGCGCTGGCGCTGGTGCCGGATCGCGCACAGTTTCACAACAACCGCGGTATTTCGCTGCGCGTGGCGCGGCGTTACCTGGAGGCGCTGGCGGCCTTTGATCAGGCGCTGGCGCTGGAGCCTTCCTATGCGCAGGCCTGGAACAACCGCGCCAACACCCTGAACAACCTGGACCGCCATGAGGAAGCGCTGGAGAGTTACCGGCAAGCCATCGGCCTGCAGCCGGACGTTGCGACCTTCCACACCAACTGCGGCCACCTTCTGCAGGAGCTGGGACGGCCCGAACAGGCCCTGGAAAGTCACCGCCGGGCCAGCCTGCTGGACCCTGCTGATGCCAACGCGCGCTGGAGCCTGTCACTGTGCCTGTTGCAACTCGGTCAGCTTGAAGAGGGCTGGCCAGCCTATGAATACCGCTGGGAACGCGCGGACTACCGCGAACGCCGGAGCGTGCACGCCCTGCGGCCGCGCTGGCAGGGCGAGCGCCTGCAGGGGCAAACCATTTTGCTGCATGCCGAGCAGGGCCTGGGCGACACGCTGCAGTTCTGCCGTTATGCCATCGAGATCGCGCGCCTGGGCGGCCAGGTGCTTCTGGAGGTGCAAAAACCGCTGCGCAGCCTGCTGCAGGGACTGCCGGGGGTGCATCAGGTGTTGTCCCCCGGCGAGCCGCCGCTGCCCTTTGACCTGCAATGCGGGCTGCTCAGCCTGCCGCTGGCCCTTGGAACTCGGCTGGACAGCATCCCGGCGCGCGTGCCCTACCTGCGCGCCAGCACGGCAAAAATCGCCCAGTGGCAGGGCGCACTCGGGCCGCGCATCCAGCCCCGGGTGGGCCTGGTCTGGAGCGGCAGCAGCGGCCACAGCCATGACCGCAAACGCAGCATCGCACTGGCGCAATTTCTGACCCTGCTGCCGGCGGGCGTCAAAGCCGTGAGCCTGCAAAAGGAAGTGCGCGAGGCCGACCTGCCGGCCTTGCAGGCCCGGCCGGACCTGCTTCATTTTGGCGAGGCGCTGGCCGATTTCAGCGATACGGCGGCGCTGTGCGAACTGGTGGATGTGGTGGTGTGTGTGGACACCAGCGTGGCGCACCTGGCGGGCGCGCTGGGCAAGCCGGTCTGGCTGCTGCTGCCCTTCAACCCCGACTGGCGCTGGTTGCTGGGCCGCCCCGACACGCCCTGGTATCCGAAAACCCGGCTGTTCAGGCAGACGGCGCCGGGGCAGTGGGACGACGTGCTGGCCGATGTCAGGCAGGCGCTGTTGCGGCTGTCGGGCTGATGCGCGCGGCAATGCCCCTACGGTTTGGGCCTGTATTGGCAAGAAGCACGGCGCCCGCCTAGACTAGGCCGGTTCATTTCAACCACCACCCCACCACCTGAGGAACCGCCATGCTCACCCGCGACCAGACCACTGAATTTGACGCCTTGCTGCCCGGCCAGAGCACGGAAAACGGGGCCACCCGGCGTACCGCGCTGAAGGCGGCGCTGGGTGCGGGTTATGCCGCCACGGCACTGCCCATCATGGCGCAGACGGCCATCAAGACATCCGCCGAGGGCCTGAAGGTTGGCGAGACCACCTTCGAGGTGGACGGCTTCAAGGTGCCGGCCTACTACGCGGCGCCCGCAGGCAAGACCGGGCTCCCGGTGATCCTGGTGATCCAGGAAATTTTCGGGGTGCACGAATACATCGCCGACACCGCGCGCCGTTTCGCCAAAGCCGGTTACCTGGCCATCGCGCCCGAGCTGTATGCGCGGCAGGGCGACCCGACCCAATACGGCGAGATGGCCAAGCTGATGGCGGAGGTGGTGGCCAAGGTTCCGGATGCCCAGGTCATGGCCGACCTCGATGGCGCGGTCAAATGGGCCGGCGCCAACGGCGGCGACACCGGCAAGGTCGGCATCACCGGTTTTTGCTGGGGTGGCCGCATCACCTGGCTGTACGCCGCGCACAGCCCCAGCGTCAAGGCCGGCGTGGCCTGGTACGGCCGGCTGGTCGGCGCGGCCTCGCCGCTGACGCCCAAACACCCGGTGGACATCGCCCCCATCCTCAACGGCCCGGTGCTGGGCTTGTACGGCGGGCAGGACAGCGGTATCCCGCTGGACACGGTGGAGCGCATGAAAGCTGCGCTGGCAGCGGGCAGCCCCGCGGCGAAGGCTTCGCAATTTGTCGTGTACCCTGATGCCCCGCATGCGTTTCACGCCGACTACCGCCCCAGCTTCCGCAAGGAAGCGGCCGAAGACGGCTGGAAACGCGCTCTGGCGTGGTTCAAGGCCAACGGCGTCGCTTAAATTAAACTTCAAGCCGCCCGGCAAGCAGCCGCCCCACAGCAATGTGCGGCGGCTTTTTCTGTGCGCCGCCGGGCGGCCGGCGGTTTTATATAACGTTTTCGGGCTCCAGCCCTTATGGATCGGGCGCAAGCAGCTATGACATTGATAGCAATTTTGGCCGGCACCCTGGCCGCCGGCATTGGCAGCGTGTGGCTGGCCGCGCTGCTCAGTTTTGGCATCCTGGCGCGCTACACCACCCACATGCTGAGCCTGGCGGCGGGCGCCTTGCTGGCCACCGCCTTCATGCATTTGCTGCCCGAGGCTTTCGAAAGCCAGGTCGGCGCGCAGGCGCTGTTTGCGACGCTGCTGGTCGGGCTGGTGTTTTTCTTCCTGCTCGACAAGGCCGAGCTATACCACCACGGCCACGAACACCATGATTCGCACGGTGAGGCAGCTGACCCGGGCGAGCTGCTGGCGCCGGTGCGCACTGCCAATTCCCTGCGGGCCGAGCGGGTGCACACCTCGCCGAGTCCGCTGGAGCCTGCACATGGGCACCACCACCACCACCATCACGGCCATCCCGCCAGATCCGGCAGCTGGGCAGTGCTGACCGGCGACAGCGTGCATGCCTTTGGCGACGGCATCCTGATTGCCTCGGCGTTTGTGGCCGACATGCGGCTGGGTGTGGTCACGGCGCTGGCGGTGCTGGCCCACGAGATTCCGCATCACATGGGTGACCTGGTCGTGCTGCGCCAGAGCTCCAGCAACCAGCGCGCGGCGCTGGTCAAGGTGTCGCTGGCCGGCGCGGTGACTGCGCTGGGCGGGCTGGTTGGTTATGCGCTGGTGGACATGCTGCACGGCTGGCTGCCTTATTTCCTGGTGGTGGCATCCAGCAGCTTTGTGTATGTGGCGCTGGCAGACCTGATCCCGCAGTTGCAAAAGCGCCTCAACCCGCGCGAAACCTTTGCGCAGATCGCCTGGCTGGGGGTCGGCATCGCGCTGGTCACCGTGGTGAGCGGACTGGCGCATTCGCACTAGCGCCACACTGGCGCCACACTGTTGTCCGACCGGCGGACTGCCTTGTCAGCCCGCGGCTGACAGGAACAGGGCATCGCAACCTATAAGCCCGGCGGGCGCGCCTGATCATCATGGAGGCATTCAATCAAGGATGCGCCATGAAACTGCTCACACCGCAAAACCGTCCTGCCAAACCGCGCCGCGCACGCCGTCTGGTGGCGGCTTACCTGGCCTACTTCACCACCGTGTGCGCCAGCATGGCGGCAGCCGCAGCGGTGGTGACCGATACGGCGCCCATCCTGCTGGTCGCGGGAATGTAGAGCAGGGCTGTAACGCACGGAGGCAAGCATGCACGCCGAACCGCAAACCGCACCCCAGGAAGACACCGTGCCGCCGGGCGACGACAGCAACACCGACCCGACCCCGCCCCTGCCGGCCGATGCAGGCCGCAACGGGGGCGAGCGTAACCCCTCCGCTTTTGCGGCGCGCCCCGCCACCCGTCAAACCCCATCCTTCGACGAGGAGCCGGAACTCAACACCGGCGAGCGCGACATACCGTCAGACGGCCGTGATCGTGAAGGCGAGGGCATGATCCGCGAACTGGACAAGCCGGTCGAGCCTGCCAGCAACAAACCCCAAGGCAAATGACCATGGCCACTGACCCCAATGTGCCGCCGCCGGAACCCGTGCAGCCGCTGTCGCCGCCGCCCAATCCCGGTCAGGTGCAGCCGACGCCGCAACCCATGTAGTCAGGACAGCCCCATGCTTGCCGATCCCCAACCCGAAAGCCGGGAAAGCCCGAAGCATTCTTCGGCCCAGCCCTCCACACCGCAACCGAACCCGTCGCAAGACCACGTGTCCAGCCCGCGTGACGAGGACATGGATCCCGGTTCCCTCGTCAATCCGGACATGGAAGAGCCTGCAGAAACCACGCGCCCGCCGCTGGGCAACTGAGCTGCTGCACGGCCGCTGGCGAGTCCGCTTGCTCACTTTTCAGGAGCTGGCAGCGCCCGTTGCGCGTGGGCTGGCTGCCTATTTGGCTTCAAAGACCCGCAGCATCGAGCTGGCCGCGGGTCGGCAAGCCTTCACTGTCACCCAGCACCTGCACGGCCCGCGCGCCTATCCAGGCGCCACGCCGCACCGCGGCGGGCACGTCCAGCCCGCTCAGCAGCGCGCTGATCACGCCCACGGCAAAACCGTCGCCGGCACCCACGGTGTCCACCACCTGCGCCACCGGGAAGCCCGGGACGTGGCCGGTGCCGTCCTCGCCCTCAAAATACGCGCCTTGCGCGCCCAGCTTGACCACCACCAGCCGGGCCCCGCGCGCGCGGTAAAAACGTGCAATCCCTTCTGCGCTGTATTCCCCGGTCAGCAGCCGTCCTTCTTCCAGCCCGGGCAGCACCCAGTCCGCGCGTGCCGCCAGCTCATTGAGCGTCTCCACCATCACGGCTTGCGAAGCCCACAGCGCAGGGCGCAGGTTTGGATCAAAGGACACCGTGCGGCCGGCTGCGCGCATGCTGTCCATGGCTTCGCGGACCAGCGGCAGGGTGGTCGCCGAGACCGCCGGGAACACACCGGTGGCGTGCAGGTGGCGCGCCGACAGCAACCAGGCGCTGTCAATGTCTGCGGCGCCCATGTGGCTGGCGGCCGAGCCCTTGCGGTGGTATTCAATCGGCGGGTCGCTGCCGTCGCTGACGCTGCCCTTGATCATGAAGCCGGTGGGCCGGCCGGCATCCAGCGCAACGCGTGAACAGTCGATGCCTTCAGCCTTCATCTCGCGAATCAGGTAGCGCCCCATCATGTCGGTGCCCAGGCGGCTGGCCCAGCCGACCTTCAGGCCAAGGCGGGCCAGACCGATGGCGACATTGGTCTCTGCGCCGGCCGTGCGTTTGTGGAAGGACTCGGCGTTTTCCAGGGGCCCCGGCTGGCCGGCGATCAGCAGCATCATGGCTTCGCCAAAAGTGACAACATCCAGGGCAGGGGTCATGCTTGTGTGTGCGCAAAGTGCAGGGTGCGCAGATCGTAGCACCCTGACTACGCTATCTAATTGATAGCTGCTTGCGCTTGCTGGACGGGGGCTGGGGGCTGATTTTTCTTAAGAATTCCAAAGAACCTTCAAGAACCCTCAGGACAGCGGTCAGGCGCCGACGCTGCCGGTGATGGGCAGCACGATGCCGGTGATGTAGCCCGCGCACACCGGCGCCGCCAGGAAGACATAGGCCGGGGAAATTTCCTCCGGTTGTGCCGGCCGCTTCATGTCGGTTTTTTTGCCGAAGCTGGTGATGTCTTTCGCCGCCTTGTCGGCCGGGTTCAGCGGCGTCCAGACCGGGCCGGGCGCCACCGCGTTGACACGTATGCCCTTGTCCATCAGGTTGCTCGCCAGCGATTTGGTGAAGGCGTGGATCGCGCCCTTGGTCGCCGAATAGTCCAGCAGCTGGGCGCTGCCTTCCAGCCCGGTGACCGAGCCGGTGTTGATGATGCAGGCGCCGCTGCGCAAATGCGGCAGCGCGGCTTTGGCCATGTGAAAGTAACCAAAAATGTTGGTGCGAAAGGTTTCCTCGAAGCGTGCATCGTCCAGTTGTTCCAGTCCTTTGGCGTGCTCCTGAAAGGCCGCATTGTTGACGAGGATGTCGAGCTGGCCCAAGGCCTTGAGCGTGTGTTGCACCGCCTTGCGGGCAAAGGCCGGCTTCTTGACGTCACCCGGAATCAGCACGCATCGCTGGCCTTCGGCCTCCACGCAACGCCGTGTCTCGCGCGCGTCCTCGTGCTCGTCGAGATAGGCTACGGCCACATCCGCGCCTTCGCGCGCAAACAGCACGGCCACGGCGCGGCCGATGCCGGAATCGGCGCCGGTGATGAGGGCCACCTTGCCGCGCAGCTTGTTGCTGCCCTCATACGAGGGCGCCATGAAGTTGGGCTGCAAGGCCATGTCGGCCTGCCGTCCCGGCTTGCGCAAATGCTGGGCAGGCAAGGGCGTGACAGGCTGGACCCGGGCCCCGGCCTGCACCGCTTTTTGGGATGGCGATTTTTTCGGCCTGGCCGCATCCCGCCCGTCCTGGCGCGCCTGGATGGCACGCTGGGTTTGCGCGGTGGCCGATGCCTTGCGCGGCGTCTTCGCTGCTACCGCGGTTTTCTTTGCTGCTGCTGCGCGCATGCCTAATCCCCACCCTTTTTGCCGGCGCCGGACTTTTTACCCCCACCGTCGGATTTGTTGACCGTGGCTCATGCGCGGGCCTCGGCGGTGTCGGAGGACAGGCCTTTTTTTTCATACGTTTTTTCAATGTGCCGGGCCTGGCGTTTTTGCTTGTCGGTGTAAGCGGTCTTGTCTCCTTGGGGCATGGCGTACTCCTGAAAAATAAAAGTCATCAAAACAGCTTGCAGGGTGCCGGCGTGGAGAAGGCTTCTGCTTTTTTTGTAGGACAAGCCGCAACGGCGCTGCACCTCCCTGCTGTACCTCCCTGCTGTCCTACAACAAGATCAATGGCGTCCGACACGGCCCCCTGGGGGCGGTTGCCTAGAGTCATTTGTGTCTGGCGGCTGTGCTGAAACGATTTCTTCAGACGAGCGCCGGCACCGTGACTGAACAACAACC
>CAMLDT010000133.1 GCA_946479075.1 uncultured Polaromonas sp. | reverse complement strand
CAACATGCAGCCGCAGGGCCACATGCAGACGCTGGTGCGCATGCTCGACTACAAGCAGAGTCCGCAGGTGGCCTGCGACGCGCCGCGCTGGCGCTACAACGCCGGCCTGGAGATCAACGTCGAATCGGGCATGAACAAAGCCACGGTCCAGGGGCTGACCGACCGCGGCCACCGCATGGAAGTCATCAACGACTCCTACCAGGACTTCGGCGCCGGCCAGTTCATCTGGCGCGCCGGTGACCCAAAGGTTCAGGGGTATATCGCCGCCAGTGATGCGCGCCGCGACGGGCAGGCCGTCGGTTTCTAATTCATACCTTGACCCATTCTTCAGAGCAAAAAAGCCCTATAGCCCCCGTCCAGCGGGCGCAAGCAGCTCCTAAAAACATAGCGGGCGGCTTGCTGCTGGCAACACTCGGCGCGATTTGCTTCAGTGGCAAGGCGATCATCGTCAAGCTCGCCTACCGCTACGGCGTGGATGCCGTCACGCTGATCATGTACCGCATGCTGTTTGCGCTGCCGGTCTTCGCGCTGATGGCCTGGTGGGCCAGCCGGGGCAAGGAGGCGCTGAGCAGCAAGGACTGGCTGGGCGTGGTCTGGCTGGGTTTCACCGGTTACTACTTGGCCAGCTTTCTTGATTTTGCCGGGCTGGCCTACATCACCGCTTCGCTCGAACGCCTGATTCTTTACCTCAATCCCACGCTCGTGCTGCTGCTGGGGCTGGTTTTGTACCGCCGGCGTATTGCTGCGCGCCAAATCATCGGCATGGCGATCAGCTACAGCGGTGTGGTGCTGGTGTTCGGCCAGGAAGTCACGCTGAGCGGGCCGGACACCGCCTGGGGCGCCTTGCTGGTGATCCTGAGCGCCGTCAGTTACGCGATCTACCTGGTTTACAGCGGCGAGCTGGTCAAGCGCCTGGGCTCCATGCGGCTGGTCGGTCTGGCGAGCACCGTCGCCTGCGTGTGCTGCCTGCTGCAGTTTTTGCTGCTCAGGCCGCTGGCCGCCGCAGCGGTGGCGCCCGAGGTGCTCTGGCTGTCGCTGCTGAACGCCACCGTGTGCACGGTCGCGCCGGTGCTGATGGTGATGATGGCCATCGAACGTGTCGGTGCCAGCGTGGCCTCGCAGGCCGGCATGGTCGGGCCGATGTCCACCATCCTGATGGGTGTGCTGATCCTCGGTGAGCCCTTCACTGCGTGGGTGGCGGCGGGGACGGTGCTGGTCATTGCGGGGATATTTGTGTTTACGCGCGCGGGCAAGGGATAGGCGCGCGGCTCTTGCTGCCTGTGCACGCTCCAAGTAGCGCGCCTGTCGAAGTATTTGCCGGCGTCTGTGGGCCGGTCAACCCCCGGCCAACAGGCGTGGGCGAACTAACAGGGGCGGGACAACTTAAGATCCAGTCCACGCGCTAAAAGTCGGCCTACTTCTTCACCGGAACGCGCCGCCCGGCCGGCGTGCCAGCCGCCGGCATATTGGAGCTGCCGGCCGTGCGCGCGGCTGCCAGGCGCTCCATGCGCTGCGCCACCGTGATGGCCGGCTGCCCGCTCAGGCTGTCCATGCGGTTGCCCATGGCCTGCTCCAGCAGGTCCAGCCGTTGTTGCGCCGGTGGATGCGTGCTCAGCGACAGCGCAAACAGCGGGTTGTCGGGGGTGGCCGTGCGCAATTGCTGTAGCACCGCGACCAGGCCGTAGGGGTCGAAGCCAGCGTGTGCCGCCAGCACCACGCCATGGCGGTCGGCTTCGAACTCATCGCCCTGATCCAGGCCGCGCGAATACAGGTCGCGCCCGAGGCTCAGGAACTGCGCCGAGACGGCGCTGGCCAGTTCGCCCTTGACCTGGGAGCCGATCACCTGGGTCAGCAAACCGGCGCGCGCCGATTTGGCCATGGCCTGCAAATGGTGTTTGCCGGTCACGTGGTTGATTTCGTGCGCCAGGATGCCGGCCAGTTCGGCCTCGTCCGCCACTCGGTCCACCAGGCCCTTGGTGACAAACACATAACCGCCGGGTGCGGCAAAGGCATTGAAGCCGGGATCGTCGAGCACGCCAAAGGTCCAGGGCAGTTGCGGACGTGTGGACTGCAGGCTGATCCAGCGCCCGAGCTGGTTCACATAACGCTGCAGCGCCAGGTCCGGGTGCAGCGGCTTGCTGCCCAGCAGCACGGCAGCGAGTTGCCGGCCGATCTCGATTTCCTTCGGTTCGTCGATCTGTTCCAGGGACTGCGACAGCAGGCCGATCAGGTTGCCCGCAGTGGCGGCAGGGCTGTTGCCTGCCGGCGCCAATCCCGCGCCCAGCAGGTTGCCCAGCACGCCGGCCGGCGAAGCTGGCGGTGGTTGGGCCGGGGCCTCGGCGGGTGCCGCCTGGCGCAGGAAAGAACCGAGCAGGTTCAGGGCCTTGGTGCTGTCCTGGCTCCAGGCCGGTGAGGCGGCCAGGCCCGCCACCAGCGCCAACATCGGCCAGCCCGCAAGGGCGCGCAGGCAGGGGAGCCATGGAGTCATCGGGCCGGTCCTCAATTGTTGTTGTTCACGAAACCGCCCGGGCTGGCGCTTTGCGGCTGGGGCTGCGCGACCACCGGCAAGGACTCGACCACGCGGCTGTTCAGGCCGGCGCTCAGCGCAAACCGGCGTGCCTGATCGGCGTCCTGCCGCAAGGCCTCGGCCAGCACCACCGCGGTCGGGTTGGGCTGAGCGCGTGCCAGGTCCTCCGCGCCGAGTCCGCGTATGCCCACGGTGGAGGTGGCAGTGACCGTGCCGGCCTGCGCGCTTCCCTTGTTGAAGAAATTGGTCAGGCCGCGCAGCGCATTGGCCCCGGCGCCGGAAGGAGCGGCGCTGCCGGCTGAGCCCAGGTCGAACATGTGAACCCAGCCCGAGGCGCCTTCCGCAGTGCGAACCTGCACCCAGGCGCCTTGCCGCGCGCCCGAACGGGTGACGGGCGTGCGGGCGGCCAGGGCCGCCAGGCTGCGTGACGCTTCGCCGGGTGCTTCACGCAACTCGGCTGCGCGCTTGACCAGCAACGGCTCGGTCTGTGCGTGCGCCAGGGCAGCGCCCAGCAGCAAGACACCAGAGACCAGCCCGCGCAGACGGTTGAATTTCCTCAGTATCATGGCCGGTCACTTTCACGAAACGAAGCGGGAATTATTATGGATTTGGGTATTGCAGGCAAATGGGCGCTGGTCTGCGGCGCGAGCAAGGGCCTGGGTCTGGGCTGTGCCCAGGCACTGGTGCGCGAGGGTGTGCATGTGCTCATCGTGGCGCGTGGTGCGGAAGTGCTTGAAGCGGCCGCTACCAAATTAATAGCTGATTACGCAGGTACGACGGGGGCTACCGTTCAATTTATTGCTGCAGATATCACCACTGAAGAAGGCCGCGCCGCGGTCTTTGCGCAGCGCAAGGATTTCGACATCGTGGTCACCAATGCCGGCGGCCCGCCGCCGGGCGACTTCCGCGACTGGGACCGCAACGCGTGGATCAAGGCGGTCGATGCCAACATGCTGACACCCATCGAGCTGATCAAGGCCACGGTGGACGGCATGGCCGAGCGCGGCTTCGGCCGCATCGTCAACATCACCTCTGCGGCGGTCAAGGCGCCCATCGATATCCTGGGTTTGTCCAACGGCGCACGCAGTGGCCTGACCGGCTTTGTCGCCGGCCTGGCGCGCACCAGCAAGCTGGCCGGCAGCGGCGTGACCATCAACAACCTGTTGCCCGGCGCCTTCGACACCGACCGCCTGCGCGGCACCATGCAGGGCGCGGCCGCCAAAACCGGCAAGCCGATGAGCGAACTGCTGGATGCGCGACGCAAAAACATTCCGGCGCAGCGTTTCGGAACGTCCGAGGAGTTCGGCGCCATCTGCGCCTTTTTGTGCAGCACGCATGCGGCCTACATCACCGGCCAGAACGTGCTGGCCGATGGCGGTGCGTATCCCGGGACCTATTGAGTCCGGGCAAATGGCCCTCCGTTGCTGAAGGCGTGAGGTGTCGGGCCTGCTGAGGAACCTGCTGACCGCCATTGGCGCACTGTGGCGTCGCCGCAGCGCCGGTCCGCAGTCACGCACCCTGGTGCATTTCCGGGTCACGCCTTTGGACACCGGCATCGCGACGCTCAAAAGCGACCGTTACCTGCAGATGGCCGAATCGGCGCAACTCGACCATGGGATACAGACCGGGCTGCTGCGGGTGATGCTGCGCCAGCGCTGCAACTTCGTGAATGCTTCCCAGCTGGTGCGTTTCGCCCGGCCGGTTCGCCTGTTTGATCGCGTGGCGGTGACGTCGCAGGTGATTTATGCCGATGACAAATGCGCCTACTTCCAGCATGTGTTCACAGTGCGGGCCTCGCTGCATGCGGAGGTGTGGGTAAAAATGAAGTTCAAAAAAGGCAGGCTGACGATCAACCCGATGCAACTGCTCGGCGCTTTTTCAGGCCCCAAGCCGGTGTTCTTGCAGCATTGGGACGACACGCTGGCGGCCGCGGTGCCGCAGGATCACGCCCTGCGCTAGAACGGCCACGGCAACAATTCAAACAGTGTTGCGCTGGCCATGGCCCCTTCGCGGGCTATGCAGGCCGCCCGCAAGCGCGCGCACCTGCACGTGGGGTTGAGCAGGCTTACTTCGCAGCCGCGGGTGAAACGATGTGCCAGACACCTCCGCTACCATCGCCGTTGCGATCCCCTGGCTTGGCATCGCCGGCAAAGTAATACAGCGGTTTTCCGTTGACCGTCCACTGCTTGGCGCCGCCCGCGTCGATCAGGCCAAAGCTGCCCGTCGCGGTGGCGCCAGGCTTGGCCACAAAGGCCGGCCATGCGGTCAGGCAGCCACCCGCGCAGTTGCTTTTGTTGGGCGCGTCCTTGTCGAAGGTGTAGACCGTGCGCCCGGCGGGGTCCGCCAGTGCGCCGTCCCGAACGACGGGTTGTGCCTGCACGCCGAAGTGCAGGAGCGTCAACAGGGTGGCGGCCAGAAGGAGTTGTTTTTTCATGATCAGGGTTCCTGGTGAGTTGTCACTGGCAGGTGTGCCAGTGGAACGCGACATTGCGTTCTGTGCGGACTCACGCCACAGAAATGTATTTGGATGCAAGACGCCGAAAATATTTTCTGCCAGCAAAAAACTTGAGGCGGTCGCGCTGGCGTGCCGGTCCGGGTTGGCGCGCCTGCGTGGAGTCTCATCCCAGCTTCACGCCGGCGGCGGTGGGAGGCGCTGCAAGCGCCTGATCCCGGCATTGACGATCAGGCCGGCCTGCAGCAGAAAGCCCGCGAGCGCGAGCACCAGGCAGGCCGGCTCGCCCCAGGTCGCGCCGACCCAACCCCCGAGCGCGGCACCGATCGGGCGGGCGCCGGTGTTGGCCGCGAGAAAAATGGCCGATACGCGGCCCAGCATGGCGCCGGGTGTGACTGTCTGTCGCAGGGTGGTGGAGGTGATGGTCCAGATGATCGGTCCTGCGCCAAACAGAAAGAAAGCCAGTCCGGCCAGCGCGCTCGACGGAAATACCAGCGTTGCCACCATGGTGAGGGCTGCGAATACCGAGACCACCGGGCCCAGCTGTATGGCGCGGCCGAAAGCCAGCGCGGCGACGATGCGCGGTGCAAGCAGCGCGCCAGCGAGCATGCCGGCGCCGTAACACGCCAGCGTCAGGCCCACCCCACCGGCATCCAGACCCAGGCTTCGCAGCGCGTACGGCACATAGCTCGCCTGCAGCACAAACCAGGAAATGTTCCATGCCACGGCGGTCAGTAAAACCGGCCGGAGCAGCGTGTGCTGCCAGACGAAGCCTGCGCCGTCCCGCAGTTCCAGCAGCGGATGGCGGGCGACTACCACCGCGCGTGCGGGTTCCGTCAATTGCAGCAGCATGATCAGCGCCGCCAGCGACAGCATCGCTGCGAGCACAAACGCAAGCGGCGCGCCGGCCCAGGCGACCAAGGCGCCGCCCAGCGCCGGTCCGGCAGCAAATGCCGCGCTTCTGGCCAGTTCTAGCCTTCCGTTGGCGCTGGCCAGTGCTTCGCGCCGAACCAGCGAAGTCACCAGCGCCGGCGCCGCGACGCTGAAGCCCACGGTCCCTGCGGCGCCCAGGAAGCCCAGCACCGCCAAGAGCAGGAGGGAGACCTGACCAAAAAGAAATGCCGCCAGCAGTGCGAGCAGAGCCAGGGCGCGCAACGCTTCGGCCGCTGCCATCAGGCGCCGCCGTGAACTCCGGTCGGCCAGCAGGCCCAGCGGAATTGACAGCAGCAGAAAGGGCAGGGTCTGCGCGGTGGCCAGCAGCCCGATGTCGCCGGGACCTGCGTCCAGCAGCAGCACAGCGGCGATGGGGACGGCCGCCAGGCTCAACTGTTCGGCCGATTGCGCTGCGAGGTTGGCCCAGGCAAGGGTCGCCATGGGGCGCGGAAGGGTCGAACTCATGTGTCGTGATTCCGGAAACGGCCATCATGGATCGGCTGCAAGCAGGCGGCTGGCCGTTTGCGGACCCGTGAGCGCGCACAATGAGTGCATGAAAGCTCCCCCCAGACTGCAGTCCCTCATTGAGGAAGGCCTGATCGACAGCGTTGTGCGCCAGCTCATGAGCGGCAAGGAAGCCATGGTGTATGTGGTGCGCTGCGGCGATGAAACGCGCTGCGCCAAGATCTACAAGGAAGCCACGCAACGCAGCTTCCGCCAGGCGGTGGACTACACCGAAAACCGCAAGGTCAAGAACAGCCGGCAGGCGCGTGCCATGGCCAAGGGCAGCAAGTTCGGCCGCCAGGCGCAGGAAGCCGCCTGGCAAAGCGCCGAAGTCGATGCCCTCTACCGGCTGGCCGCCGCCGGCGTGCGTGTGCCTACGCCCTACAACTTCCACGAGGGCGTGTTGCTGATGGAGCTGGTGACCGACGAACACGGCGATGCCGCACCGCGGCTCAACGACGTGCTGCTCACGCGCGAACAGGCGCTGGCGCATCACGCGATGCTGATCCGGCAGGTGGTGCGCATGCTTTGCGCCGGGGTTGTGCACGGCGACCTGTCCGAGTTCAACATCCTGCTGGGGCACCAGGACGGCGTGGACGGCCCGGTGATCATCGACCTGCCGCAGGCGATTGACGCGGCTGGCAACAACCACGCGGCGCGCATGTTGCTGCGTGACGTGGACAACCTGCGCCACTTTTTCGGCCGCGTGGCGCCGGAGCTGAAACGCACCGACTATGGCCTGGAAATCTGGGCGCTGTACCAGCGCGGCGCCTTGCAGGTCGATACGCCGCTGACCGGCAGGTTCGAGCGCGAAAGCGCGCCGGTGGACATGCGCAGCGTGCTGCGCGAGATCGACGATGCGCGCGCCGAAGAGGCGGCGCGCCGGGTGCGCATGCAGGGCGCAGGCTGATACGCTGCCGCCAGGCGGTTTTTCAGGGCGTGGGCGTGCGCCGGGACGACACCACAATGCCGCCGACGATCAGCAAAAACGCAAGGCCATGGTAGAGCTGCGGCAATTCGCCCAGGAAGGCGGCTGACATCACTGCGGCAAACAGCGGCGTGAGGTTGGAGAAAAAGCCCGCAATGTTGGGCCCGACACGTTGCACGCCCACGCCCCAGCAGCGATAGGCCAGGATGGCCGGGCCGATGGCCACATACAGCAGGGCGGCGGCCAGCGGCCAGCCCCAGACGATGTGTGCATCGGTCAGGGCCCACTCGCCGGCCGCAAACAGGCCCGACCAGCCCAGGCCAAACACCATCTGCGCCATCAGGAAGGCGGCCCAGTCGCGGCGGATGTCGGGTGGCTCCTTCGGCTGCGACAGCATCCAGCTGTAGAAGGCCCAGGACAAGGTGGCCAGCAGCACGTAGACGTCGCCGGGCACCAGGCGAATCTGCGCCAGCAGCGCCCACTGGCCGCGCGACAGCACCACCAGCACGCCGGCAATGGACAGGACGGCGCCGGTCACCTGCCGGCGCGAGATGCGCTGGCCGAAACACAGCGCACCTATCGCCAGCATCCAGATCGGCACGCTGGACGCGACCAGCGTGACGTTGAGCGGCGTCGAGGTTTGCAGCGCCAGGTATTGCAGCGCGTTGTAGCAGCCTACGCCCAGCAGGCCGAGCACGGCAAAGCGCCGCCAGGCCGGCCACAGGCTGCTGCCGCGCCTGAGCAGCCAGCCGGCCAGCGGCAACAGGAACACAAAGGCCAGCGCCCAGCGCAGAAAGTTCAGCGTGATCGGCGGCACCAGCGCATGCACCAGACGGCCGACCACCGCGTTGCCGGCCCAGAGCAGCGGTGGAACAAGCAGCAGCAGGGCGGTGCGAAAATTCAATCCGGAGGTCATCCGGGGACTGTAACCATGTGGCGGCAAGTTTGCTGTCTCATGCCTGAACGCCCGCCGCCGTCACGGGACCGCGCAGCGCGTGGCCTGCAAACGCGGCGGTTTCGTGGCAGGATGCAGGCCCACCCCTCGTCAACCGTTCAACTGTCAACTGCACTTCAAGGAAATCATCATGCCCATGACCCGCTCCAAAGCCGTCCGTATCGACCAGCACGGAGGTGCCGAAGAACTCAAGCTGGTGGACGTGGAGGTGGGCGACCCGGGGCCGGGCGAGATCCGTATCCGCCACAAGGCCGTCGGCCTGAATTACATCGACGTTTATCAGCGCGCCGGCCTGTACAAGCTGCCGATGCCGCTGCAGCTCGGCATGGAGGCTTCTGGCATTGTTGAAGCCGTGGGCGAGGGCGTGACCCACCTGAAAGCCGGCGACCGTGCGGCCTATGCCAGCCAGCCACCCGGCAGCTACTGCGAAGTGCGCGTGATGCCGGCGCGCTGTGTCTGCAAGCTGCCTGACGACATCTCCTTCGACACCGGTGCCGCCATGATGCTCAAGGGCCTGACCGTGCAGTACCTGCTGCGCGGTACCCAGCCGCAGGGCGGCTTGCAGGCGGGCGACCATGTGCTGTTCCATGCTGCTGCCGGCGGCGTCGGCCTGATCGCCTGCCAGTGGGCCCGGGCGATGGGCCTGCAACTGATAGGCACGGCGGGCTCGGATGAAAAATGCGCCCTGGCCCGCGAACATGGCGCGGCCTTCACCATCAACTACGCGAAAGAGGACTTCGTCGCGCGGGTCAAGGAGATCACCGGCGGCCAGGGCGTGAAGGTGGTGTATGACTCGGTGGGCAAGGACACTTTCCTGAAATCGCTGGACTGCCTGCGCCCCTTTGGTTTGCTGGCCAACTTTGGCAATGCGTCCGGCAAGGTCGAGCCGCTGGACATCGGGCTGCTGGCGGCCAAGGGGTCGCTGTACGTATCGCGGCCCACCCTGTTCACGCACCTGGCCACCCGCGAAAACACCCAGGCCATGGCCGACGATTTGTTCGCCATGGTCAGCAGCGGCAAGGTCGATATCCGCATCGACCAGCGCTTTGCACTGGCCGACGTGGCCGAGGCCCACCGCTCGCTGGAAGCGCGCAAGACCACGGGTTGCACCATCCTCACCCTTTAAGTTTCGTGGCTGGCCTCGACCCGCACTGGCTGGCGGCGCTGCGTGCCAGTGGAAAGCTGGCGCCGGCACGGCCGCGCCTGCCGCTGCTGGCGGGGGATGCCGTGATCGGCTCGGTGGAACCGGATTTTTTAAGCCAAATCAGCCTCCAGCCCTTATCCGACGGGCGCAAGCAGCTATCAAAAACAGAGCATCTGGGCGCCCCGGCGTG
>CAMLDT010000132.1 GCA_946479075.1 uncultured Polaromonas sp. | reverse complement strand
CATCGCCGCCATCATGAGCGGCGTTGACCCGTTGGGCGACTCGGCGTCGATGTAGGCATGGTTGTCCAGCAGCAGGCTCAGGATGGCCAGATGGCCGCCGGTGGCCGCGTAATGCAGCGGCGCCCAGCCGGTCTTGTTAACGTCGGCGTCACGTTTGACCAGGCGCGCGGCAGCATCGAGGTTGCCCTTGAGCGCCGCAATCATCAGCACACTTTCCCCGGCCGGATTGAGCAGGTTCACGTTGGTTTTGGGCCATTCCGCCAGCACCTGGGTCACCTTGGGCGAAGGCTCCTGCAGGGCCAGATACAGGCCGGTTTGGCCTTTGGGGTTGATGGTGTTGGGGTCGAATCCACGGCTCAGCAGTTGCTGGACCTCGGCCGCATCGTCTTGCTTGATGGCTACAAAAAAGTCTTCGTAGGATCCTGCAAAAGCAGAAACATATCCAGCAAAAACAATGAGGTATACCGCATTCTTAATGTAATTTGAGAAGTAATTTTTCACGCCAGAACTCCGGAAAACAGCCGTTCGAAGTTTCGACTGGTGGCTTCAGCAATAGTTTCCACCGGCACCTGCCTGATCTCGGCGACCTGTTTGGCCACGTAAGGCACATAGGACGGATTGTTGGTTTTGCCGCGGTAAGGCACGGGCGCCAGGTAGGGGCTGTCGGTCTCGATCAGGGTCCGGTCCAGCGGCACAAAACGCGCGACCTCGCGCAGGTCGGCGGCGTTCTTGAAGGTCAGGATGCCGGAAAACGAGATGTAAAAGCCCAGGTCCAGCGCCGCCCGTGCCACTTCGGCGGTTTCGGTGAAGCAGTGAAACACCCCACCCGCCCGGCCGGCGTTGTCCGCTGTTTCGCCCTCTTCTTTCAGGATCGCCAGGGTGTCGTCGGACGCGCTTCGGGTGTGGATCACCAGCGGCTTGCCGGTCTGGCGGGCGGCCCGGATGTGGGTCCGGAAGCGTTCGCGCTGCCATTCCATGTCCGCCACCGTGCGTTCGCCGAGCCGGTAATAGTCCAGCCCGGTTTCCCCGATGGCGACCACCTTGGGCAGCGCTGCGCGCCGCACCAGGTCGTCCAGGCTGGGCTCGGTCACGCCTTCGTTGTCCGGGTGCACGCCGACGCTGCACCAGAAGTTGTCATGGGCGGTGGCCAGCGCGTGAACCGTCTCGAACTCCTCCAGCGTGGTGCAGATACACAGGGCGCGGTCGACCTGCGCCTGGGCCATGGCGTCGCGGATCTGCGGCAACTGGGCCTGGAGCTCGGGAAAGCTCAGATGGCAATGGGAATCGGTGAACATCAGAAAAGCCGGTGTTTATGTATGAAACAGGCCCGTAGCCCATATTGGACGGGCGCAGGCAGCTATCGAAAGAGGAGCAAAACCGCAGCCACAGGGCCCGCGGAAAGCGCTAGATGGTCTGGGTCGGCCGGTCAGACGCCAGGTGCGCGCCGAGGATTTCCTCGATCTTGATCTTGAGCAGGCGCGACTTTTCGTCGTTGGGAAAACGCACGCCCACGCCCTGGGTCCGGTTGCCGGACGCCCGCGGCGGGGTGACCCAGGCGACCTTGCCGGCCACCGGATACCGCTGCGTATCTTCCGGCAGGGTCAGCAGCACATAGATGTCGTCGCCGAGTTTGTAGTCGCGCGCCGAGGGGATGAACACGCCGCCCTCGGTGAACAGCGGGATGTAGGCCGCGTACAGTGCCGCCTTTTCGCGGATGGCCAACTGGATGACGCTGGGCCGGGCGCTGGCGCCGGGGGTACTGGCGGGTGGCAAGGTGCTCATGGGGCCTAGTTTATAGGTTGCGGCGCCAGCCTGTCAGCAAGAAACAGCGCTTGCTGAGCGCTTATTTGGCGGCCAACGCCTGGCGCGCCCGGCTCGCCAGGGTTTCCAGCATCAGGCCGGGGTTGTAGGGATGTTCGACGGTGCGGGCGGTCGCGGCCAGCTCTTTGGACCAGGCCCCCAGCGCCATGAAGCCGGGGCCGCCGGACTTGCCGCCCGGCAGATCCGCGGCCCTGAAAAACCGTGGCTCGGCACCGGCCTTGACTGCCAGCACGTCGTGACAGAGCTTTTGCAGCGCATCCACCGCCTGGGCGGGTGCCATGTCGGACAGTGCGCTGACATCGCCGCGCGCCATGGCCTTGGGCAGCGCCTGCCAGTGCTGGGCACTCGCGCTGCTGGCACCGGCCTGCAGCCGGTCCAGGGCATCGGCGGGCCGGCCGCCGGCAGCGGCAAGCAAGGTCTGCAGGTCGGCGGCGGCTGGCCGGGTGCCGGCCTTGCCTTCGCCGGGCGCCTGTTCCGACAGCCAGGCCAGGGCCTCCGCGTGGGACGGCCAGTGCATGGTGTGGCCCTGGCAGCGGCTGCGGATGGTGGGCAGCAACTGGTGCGCCGCTTCGGTGGCCAGGATGAACTGCACCGCGCCCGGCGGCTCTTCCAGCGTCTTGAGCAGGGTGTTGGCGGTGACCGCGTTCATGCGTTCGGCCGGATACACCAGCACCACCTTGGTCGTCCCGCGGGATCGTGTGAACTGGGTGAAACTGACGGCTTCGCGCGCTGCATCGACCTTGATTTCCTTGCTCGGCTTGCGTTTCTTGGCGTCCAGGTCGTCCTGGGTTTTTTCGTCCAGCGGCCAGCCCAGCGAGAGCGACAGGGTTTCGGGCATCAGCAGGCACAGGTCGGCATGGGTGTGGACAGCCACCGCGTGGCAACTGCCGCAGACGCCGCAGGCGCCGTCGGGCGTCGGGTTTTCACACAGCCAGGCGCGGGCCAGCGCCAGCGCCAGGTCGAACTGACCCAGGCCGGACGGGCCGCTGAGCAGCCAGGCATGGCCGCGCTGGGTCAGCAGGGTGCGCAACTGGCTCTGCAGCCAGGGCGCCAGCGGCGGATTCGCGTTGATCATTTCCTCGCTCAGGGTGTCGCTCACGGCAGCCACCCCCGGTCAGCAAAGACCTGAAAAACCGCATGCCACACAGCGTCCCGGGGTTGCCCGGCATCGATGCGGGCAAAACGCGCCGGGTCCTGCGCCATGCGGTCAGCGTAACCCCGGGCCACGCGCCGGAAAAACTCAACCGGCTGGGCCTCGAACTTGTCCGGCACGCGCGCGCCGGCCAGGCGCTGCGCGGCTTCTTCGGGCGCCAGGTCGAACCACACCGTCAGATCGGGCTGGATGATCGCGGGTGCGGCGCGCCGTGGGCCCAATTCATGAACGAAATCGGGCCCTAGCCCTTGTGCAGCCTGCGCCCACAGCTCCAGTTTTGATAGCACTTCCAGGTCGAAACCACGGCCGCCGCCCTGGTAGGCGAAGGTGGCATCGGTGAACCGGTCGCACAGCACCACCTCGCCGCGGGCCAGCGCCGGCATGATCACGGTGGTCAGGTGGTCGCGCCGCGCCGCAAAAATCAGCAGCGCTTCGGTCAGCGGGTCCATGGCGTCGTTCAGGATCAGCGCGCGCAGCTTTTCGGCCAGCGGTGTGCCACCCGGCTCGCGGCTCAGGGTCACGGCCCTGCCCTGCGCCCTGAAAGCGTCAGCCAGCGCCGTGATGTGGGTGGACTTGCCCGCACCGTCAATGCCCTCGAAGCTGATGAACAGGCCAACACCAACAGTCACAAGAGAACCTCTTTTTCAGCCGGGGCCGCGGATCCGGCTTTGACGGTCCGCAGGCGCAGCGCCCCGTCGGCGGGCAGCGTATGACGCGAAGCGAAAAGTGTGGGGGTCATTGTCCGCGCTGGTATTTGTTGACCGCCCGGTTGTGCTCGTCCAGGCTGGGGCTGAAATGGCTGCTGCCGTCGCCGCGCGCCACAAAGTACAGCGCCTTGGTAGGCGCTGGCCTGACGGCGGCCAACAGCGAATCCTTGCCCGGCATGGCAATCGGGGTGGGCGGCAGGCCGCCGCGGGTGTAGGTGTTGTAAGGCGTGTCTGCCAGCAGGTCGCGCCGGCGCAGGTTGCCGTCGAACTGTTCGCCCAGGCCGTAAATCACGGTCGGGTCGGTCTGCAGCAACATGCCGGTGCGCAGGCGGTTGTTGAACACGCCGCCGATTTCGGGCCGGTCTGCGGGTTTGCCAGTTTCCTTTTCGATGATGCTGGCCAGGATCAAGGCCTGGTCGGGGGTTTTGAGGGGCGTGTCGGGATCACGCAAAGCCCAGGCCGCTTCAAGGCGCCGGTCCATGGCGCGGGCCGCACGCTTCAGGACCGCCAGATCGCTGGAACCCTTGGAATAGGTGTAGGTGTCGGGGAAAAACCGGCCTTCCGGATGCACACCCGGCTTGCCGAGCTGCGCCATGATGGCTTCCGGCGTCATGCCCATGCTGTCGGGCTTGAGCGCCTCGGCCTTTTGCAGGGCCGCGCGCACCTGGCGAAAGTTCCAGCCTTCGACGATGACCACACTTTTGAGGCTTTCCTCGCCGCGCACCAGCATGCTCAGCAAGGAGCGCGGGGTGGTGCCCGGGGTGATTTCATAACTGCCGGCCTTGATCTGGCGGGCCTGGCCGGACAGGCGGAACCAGGCATACAGCAGGGTCGGCTCGACCGCGACCCCGCTGGCGGCCACGGTGTCGGCCACGCGCTGGGCCGGTGTGCCAGGCTCGATTTCGAGGTCCACAGCGGTGCTGCCGGGCCGCGCTTGCAGGTTCAAGGGCTGGTACAGCCACCAGCCGACCGCGCCAAACAGCAGCAGCCCGCCGAGAAACATCAGTACCAGCACACTCATTAAAAAACGACGCACAACCCTGTTGCCTTCCTGAAAACGATGGGGCCATGATAATTCAGCTTATGTTGACCCCTTCCACCTCCTCCCCCGATTTGCCGCCTGTTTCCACCCTGTCCGGCGTTGCCGGGCTCAGCCATCTGGGCGTGATCCGCGTGGCCGGTGAAGACGCCGTCAAGTTCCTGCAGGGCCAGCTGACCCAGGATGTGGCGCTGATGGGACTGGCCGAAGCGCGGCTGGCGGCCTTTTGCAACGCCAAGGGCCGCATGCAGGCGAGCTTTGTTGTTTTCAAACGCAGCGACGACGAGATCCTGATGATCTGCAGCCAGGACATCCTGGCGGCCACGCTCAAGCGCCTGTCCATGTTTGTGCTGCGCGCCAAAGCCAAACTGAGCGACGCCACGGCTGATTACGCACTCTTCGGGCTGGTCGGCGGCGCTATGGATTCGATAGCTGGTGGCGCGTGCCCGGTATGGGCCAAGGCCGATTTTGATGCTGCAAACCTGGTGTTTCTTTACCCCGGCAACGGCCAGCCGCGCGCGCTGTGGTGCGCGCCTGTTGGCACGCCGGTGCCCGCGGGTGAGGCGTTGCCGCTGGCGCAATGGCAGTGGCTGGACGTTCTATCAGGCATCGCCATGGTCACCCAGCCGATCTACGAGGCTTTTGTGCCGCAGATGCTCAATTACGAATCCGTCGGCGGCGTGAGCTTCAAGAAGGGCTGCTACCCCGGCCAGGAAATTGTGGCGCGCAGCCAGTTCCGCGGCACGCTCAAACGCCGCGCTTATCTGGCGCACACCGAGGGCGAGCCGGCGGTCGGCCAGGAAGTGTTTCATGCGCTGGATGCCGAACAACCGTGTGGGCTGGTTGCGGCTTGCGCGCCGCGCCCCGGCGGCGGTTTCGATGCCATTGTGTCCATGACCACGGCGGCTGCGGCCGATGCCGGGGGCGGACGGCTGACCCTGGGCAGCGCTTCGGGACCGGCGCTGGCTTTGCTGCCTTTGCCGTATCCACTGCTGGAGGACATCTAGGTCATGTGCGCCGCGCCGGGCCGTCCCAAGCAAGCACGCGGCCCCCTCGGGGGGAAGCGAACCACGCGAAGCGGGGAGCGTGGGGGCTCAGTTAGCAGATGTGTTTGATTGCCTTTGCCATCGGCGCCTCGGCGCATTGGCCGCTGGTGGTTGCCGCCAACCGCGACGAATTCCTGGACCGCCCCACCCTGCCGCTGGCGCACTGGACCAGCGATGCCGGCACGGAAATTTTTTCAGGCCGTGACCTCCGCGCGGGCGGTACCTGGATGGGCCTGACGGCTGAGGGGCGCATCGCCATGCTGACCAACGTGCGCGGCCCGGCTTCGCAGACCGGCGAGAAGTCGCGCGGCGAACTGGTCACGCGCTGGCTGGAAAGCCAAGCCGACGCGGCAGCCTTCATGGCCGGAATCGACGGCCCGGCCTATGGCGGCTTCAATCTGGTGCTGGGCGACTTCAAAAGCAACGCGTGGCACTGGCTCAGCAACAAGCCCGGACCGGGCCTGGAGTCCCGTGCGCTGAAGCCCGGCGTGTACGGCCTGTCCAACGGCGCGCTCGACACGCCGTGGCCGAAAACCCTGGGCCTGAAAAAAGCCCTGCATGCCGCGCTGGATGCGCCCGATGAAGACGCGCTGGAGGCCGAACTGATGCTCGCGCTAAGGGACCGGCGGCGCGCCGGCCGCGAAGACTTGCCCAGCACCGGCGTGCCGCTGGCGCTGGAGGAAGCCCTGTCGAGTGCCTTTGTGGATTTTCCTGAACACGGCTACGGCACGCGCTGCAGCACGGTGCTGGTCGCTTCAGAATCCCCAGGGGGCTGGGACATCGCGCTGCAGGAAGTTACGCATGCGCACCGCGACGGCGACAAGCCCGGCACACAAAACCTCCAGTTGCGCTGGCCTGCGTGAGTTTTTCGGCTTCATGACAGCACCGTTCGGGCTGAGCCTGTCGAAGCCCTTCGACAGGCTCAGGGCGAACGGGAGAGCATGGCCCCCGATGATTCAGGGGCGGCTGAATCGTCAGTTCGGAGGGCGCTTGCCGACCAGCGCCCGCGCCATCTCGATGTGCGGAATTTCCACCTCGGCAAACGGCTCGCCGCGCGGCGCAAATCCGAGCCGGGCGTAGAAGCCTTCGGCGCTGCGCTGGGCGTGCAGCAGCACTTCGCTGTCGCCGCGCTGCTCGGCCTCGGCCACCAGCGCGTTCAGCAGTTCGCGCCCCAGGCTGGCGCCGCGCAGCACGCGGTTCACCGCCATGCGGCCGATTTTTGCGCTGCCCGGGGCATGTTGCAGCAGCCGCCCGGTGCCAACGGGCTGACCCAGGCCGTTGTAGGCCACCGCGTGCACCGCGGTCTTGTCGGCCTCGTCCCATTCCATCTCCTGCGGAATACCCTGCTCCTCGACAAACACGGCGGTGCGGACGGCACCGGCGTGTTCACCCAGTTCGGACCACGGCCCGGTCTTGACGGTGACCATGGGCTCGCCGGCCTCGAAGGCGGTCAGGATCTTGCGCAGTCCATCCGGCACCGGCCGCGAGGTCTGGGTGGCGGGGTCGGCAAACACATAAATCAGCTCGCAGGTGATGAGCAGCGCATCGCCACGAAAGATGGCGCCGGTGAAGACCATCGACGAATTGCCGATGCGCGAACATTTCAGACCGATGTCGAGCTGGTCGTCGTAACGCGCCGAGCCGTGGTACTCCACCGAGGCCTTTTTGACATACAGGTCGCCGCCCAGTTCGTGCATGGCTTCCTCGTACGGCAAGGCCAGCGCACGCCAGTAGTCGGCGACGGCGGTGTCGAAATACATCAGGTAATGCGCGTTGAAGACGATTTTTTGCATGTCCACCTCGGCCCAGCGCACGCGCAGCCGGTGGAAAAATCGGAAATCCTGTCGTTTCATGTCAGTTCACTTTATTTGGCAAAAGCGTTGCGTAGCGCATGCGCCATGTGGGCATGGGCCTGCCTGGCTTCAACAATGATGCGGCCCATCTTGATGAACTCATGGGTCACGCCGCGGTAAATCTCAAGGTCCACCGCGACCCCGGCCATGCGCAGTTTATCGGCATAGGCCACACCTTCATCGACCAGCGGGTCGCACTCGGCCAGACCGATCCAGGCCGGCGCCACGCCATCCACGTCGGGGGCCGTCAGCGGCGAAAACCGCCAGTCATCGCGGTCGGCCGGACTGCGCAAATACTGACCAAAAAAGTAATCGATGTGCGAGGCTTCCAGCACAAAGCCCTCTCCAAACCGCCGGTGCGACGGCGCATCCTGGTGCGGCGCGCAGCCAGGGTAAATCAGCAACTGCAATTCCAGCGGCATGGCCATGTCGCGCGCCTGAATCGCGCAGGCCGCGGCCAGCGTGCCGCCGGCGCTGTCGCCACCGACCGCCAGCCGGGTGGTGTCCAGGCCCTGATCGTCCGCATGAAAAGACAGCCAGGCCAGCGCGTCCCAGGCATCGTTGGCCGCCGTCGGAAACTTGTGCTCTGGCGCCAGCCGGTAGTCCACCGAGATCACCGCGCAGCCGGCCAGGTGCGCCAACTGGCGGCACAGGATGTCGTGCGAGGCGATGCTGCCGACGGTGAAGCCGCCGCCGTGGAAATACAGCAGCACCGGCAGCTTGTCATGCGACGGTGCGTAGAGGCGCAACGGCAGTGCAAACCCGTCGCGCGCCGGGATCGTGAAGTCTTCGACCCGGGCCAGTGGGGCCGGCGGGATTTCCAGCACACCGGCGCCGGCCTCGTAGGCGGCGCGCGCCTGCTGCGGGCTCAAGGTGTGCAGCGGGGGGCGTGCGGCGCGCGCCATGCGCACCAGCACGTCGCGCATGGCGGGGGTCAGCGGGTCTTGGGGAACAGCGGAATGTGTCATCAGCTCATGGGGTCTGGAGAGGCGGCGCTATCACCAAAGTGACGGCGTTCGGGATTTGCTGGGTTCTCAATGCGCCTCCAGCCATTAAAGTAAGGTTCATCAGATCGTACAACGCTACAGAGAGACACCCCATGGCCTTCATTTATTACGTCACCCAAATCCAGTTCGAATACGGCGCGGTCAAGCTGCTCAAGCAGGAATGCGAACGTGTCGGGATCAGCCGCCCGCTGATCGTTACCGACGCCGGCGTCAAGGCCGCCGGGGTGCTGCAAAAAGCGCTGGACGCCCTGCCCGGCCTGGCCGTCACCGTGTTCGACGAAACCCCGTCCAACCCGACCGAAGCCGCCGTGCGCGCCGCGGCCGCCATGTACAAGGCCAACCAATGCGACGGCCTGATCGCCGTCGGCGGTGGCTCGGCCATCGACTGCGCCAAGGGTGTGGCGATTGCCGCCACGCACGAGGGCCCGCTGACGACTTACGCCACCATCGAGGGCGGCTCGCTCAAGATCACCGACCGCGTCGCGCCGCTGATTGCTGTGCCGACCACCAGCGGCACCGGCAGCGAGGTCGCGCGCGGCGCCATCATCATCGTGGACGACCACCGCAAGCTCGGCTTTCACTCCTGGCACATCGTGCCCAAAACCGCGATCTGCGACCCCGAACTGACCTTGGGCCTGCCCGCCAGACTGACGGCCGCCACCGGCATGGACGCGATTGCGCACTGCATGGAGACCTTCATGGCGCCCGCCTTCAACCCGCCGGCCGACGGCATTGCGCTCGACGGCCTGCAGCGCGGCTGGGCCAACATTGAGCGCGCGACCAAGGACGGCAGCGACCGCGAAGCCCGCCTCAACATGATGAGCGCCTCCATGCAGGGCGCGATGGCCTTTCAGAAAGGCCTGGGCTGCGTGCACAGCCTGAGCCACAGCCTGGGCGGCGTCGATCCGCGCCTGCACCACGGCTCACTGAACGCGATGTTTCTGCCCGCGGTAATTCGTTTCAACGCCGGCGCCGAATCGATCCAGAAAGAAAAACGCCTGGAGCGCATGGCCCACGCCATGGGCCTGGCCGCCGGCAGCGATGTGGCCGAAGCGGTGCGCGACATGAATGCCCGCCTCGGCCTGCCCACCGGCCTGGCCGCCATGGGTGTGACGCGTGATCAGTTCCCCGACATCATCAAGGGCGCGATGGCCGACCACTGCCACAAGACCAATCCAAGGATTGCGACGGCGGAGGAGTATGAACAGATGTTGATGGATTCGCTTTGACGAAGCGGGACTGGCCCAAATAGGGTCAGAGTTTTTGCACTC
>CAMLDT010000131.1 GCA_946479075.1 uncultured Polaromonas sp. | reverse complement strand
TCAGTGATGCCGGCCGCCCTTGAACGAGGCGGCCGATGTGCGGCCCAGTACAGCAGCGCGCGCCAGCACTGCTGCTGAACCTCCCACATGTGCATGCGTGATGGCCAGCGCCAGCGCGTCGGCCGCATCCTTGCCGGGCAGCGCCGGCAACTGGAGCAGGCGTTTGACCATTTCCTGTACCTCCGGCTTGCCGGCCTTGCCGTAACCGGCCACGGCTTTTTTCATTTGCAGCGCGGTGTATTCCGCCACCTCGATGTTGCAGCTCACCAGCGCCGTGACGCAGGCGCCGCGTGCCTGGCCCAGCATCAGCGTGGCTTGCGGGTTGACGTTGACAAAGACAATTTCGCACACCGAGCAGTCGGGGCTGTAGCGCGTGGTGATTTCACAGATGCCGTCAAACAGGACTTTCAGCCGTTCCGGCAGCTTGCGTGTGCCCAGGTGGGTGGTCTTGATGGTGCCGCTGGCCACGTAGCTCAGGGACGGCCCGTCCACGTCGATCACGCCGAAGCCGGTGACCTGCAGGCCGGGGTCGATGCCGAGAATCCTCATCCGAGACGAGCCCCCACGCTTTTCACTGCGTGTAATACGCTACCCCCCGAGGGGGCTGTGCTTGCTTGGGGCGGCCCGGCGCGGCGCACTTTCCTGATCGTGCTAAACAGGCTCATAAGCCAAAATACCACCGAACCGAGTGGAAGAACACGGGCGCGGCAAAACACAGGGCATCCACGCGGTCCAGCAAGCCGCTGGCGCCGGTGACCGACCGGCCTTCGCTGCCCCAGTTGGTGATGCCGCGGTCGCGCTTGAGCGCCTTCATCACCAGGTGGCCCAGCGAGCCGGCGACACAGGCGATCAGTGCCATGGCCACGGCCTGCGCCGGTTTGAAGGGCGTGAGGCCGGACATCAGCCCGCCGACAAATCCGCCGACCGCAATGCCGATCAGCCAGCTGGGCCAGTTGAAGCTCTGGCTGACCTGGGGTGCCGTCGGCGTGCGCGGCCACTTGCGGTTGGCCAGGTGCTGCACCAGCATGCCGGTTTGCACCACAAACACCAGAAAGAAAACCAGGAAGGCGTTTTTGCCGCTGTAACCGGGAAAACCCAGCAGCAGCAACGCCGGCACATGGCTGATGCCGTAAACACAGACCATGATGCCCCACTGCAGCTTGGCGTTGCGCTCAAGGAAACGCTGCGGGTCGTTGGCCAGCGCGCTGACGACCGGGATCAACAGAAACACATAGACCGGGATGAACACCGTCACCAGATCGAACCGTTTGGTGATCACCAGCCAGAACTGCACCGGCAGAACCACGAAGAAGGCCAGCACCAGGCTGCGGTGATCACCATGCCGGGTCGGCGACAGCGTGATGAATTCGCGCAGTGCAAAAAAGGCCACGATGGCAAACAGCAGTGTCGCCACGGTTTCGCCCGAGGCCCAGGCCAGCCAGAACACGGTGCACATCAGCCACGAGGTGTTGAGGAGGCTGGTCAACTCCCGGATGTCCTGGCTGCGAATTTCGTTCTCGCCGTCGTCGCGCAGAGAGATCACCAGCGTCCAGATGCTGGCAGCAATCAGCAGGCCGAACACCATCACAAACAGCAGGCCGACCTGGTGCGAGGGGCTGAGATTGCGTAAAAAACTGCTCATCAGGAGTCTCGCAAGGCGACGACCGCCTGCCGCGCGCGCGCCAGGAAGTGGGCGCGTTCTTCACCGGCTTCCAGCACCAGCGGCGCGCCGAAAGTCACCGAACACAGGATGGGCACCGGCACCACCTCACCCTTGGGCATGACGCGCTGCACATTGTTGATCCAGGCCGGCACCAGCACGACCTGCGGAAACTTCAGCGCCAGGTTGTACAGACCCGACTTGAACGCCTGCGGCTCTTCCTGGTTGCCGCGTGTGCCTTCGGGAAACAGGATGATGGAATCGCCGCTTTCCAGCGCATCAATCAGCGGCTCCAGCGGGTCCTGGTCGGTGGTCTTGGTGCGGTCCACATAAATGGCATTGAACACCGCGGTGGTGAGCCATTGCTTGAACGGGGTCTTGGTCCAGTAGTCTTTGGCGGCAATCGGCCGTGTGATGCTGCGCAATTCGCTGGGCAGCGCGGCCCACATCAGCACCAGGTCGGCATGGCTCTGGTGGTTGGCGAAATAAATGCGCTGCTCGGCCTTGGGCGGGCAGCCCTGCCAGCGCGCCTGGGCGCCGGTCAGCGCGCGGATCAGGCCGAGCAAAAACAGGCTCATGGCCTTCGCCCGGATGTTCATGGCACTTCCACGCCGCCCATGCGCGCCGCGATGGTGGATGCGCGCGACGCCAGGTAGCCGGACCCGGGGCGGGTCTCGAAATATTTGGGGCGCGGCAGCATCACTGCCAGACGCGCGGCCTCGTAGGCGCTGAGTTTGGCCGCCGGCTTTCTGAAGTAATGCTGCGCCGCGGCTTCGGCGCCGAACACCCCCTCGCCCCACTCAACGTTGTTGAGGTAAATCTCCAGGATGCGCTGCTTGCTCAGCAGGGCTTCCAGCAACAGCGTGAGCACCAGCTCCTGGCCTTTGCGCATCAGCGTGCGCTCGCCGGACAGAAAGAGGTTTTTGGCGAGTTGCTGCGTGATGGTGGAGCCGCCGACAATTTTGGGGGGCCTGGTTGCGACTTTGCCGCTGCCGGCCGGCGCGGCCTTGCTCCCGAGCCGGCTGGCGGCTTTTTCGGCGCGCTGCTCGGCCTGTGTATTTTTCTCCCAGGCTTTCTCCAGCGCCTCCAGGTCCACACCTTCGTGTTCGATGAAGGTGGCGTCTTCGGACACGATGACCGCACGCTTGAGGTTGTCGGACAGCGCTGAATAAGGCACCCACTGCTGGCGCCATTTCAGGCTGCCTTTTTCAGTGGCCAACCGGTAGATTTCCGAGCGCTGGAAAGCGGTGGACTGCGGGTCCAGCACCGCCATCCATGCGATGCGGCCGACAAAATAAAGCTGCATTGCCACGCCGGCGATCAGCACCAGCAACAACCAGCGCAGCAGCGCCTTCATGCCAGCGCCTCGCGCATTTCCTGCAGCACCCGGGCCGAGGGCGGCCGCACGCCGCGCCAGAAGGCGAAGGACTCGGCGGCCTGCTCGACCAGCATGCCCAGGCCGTCGCGCGGCAATGCGCCATGCGCCCGCGCCCAGTCGGCAAAGTCTTTGGCTGCAGGGCCGTACATCATGTCGTAGGCCAGTGCGCCGGGTTTGAGCACGCGCGCATCCACCGGCACGGCCCCGCCGCCCAGGCTGCTTGCCGTGGCATTGACAATCACATCAAAATCGGCCTCCAGCCCTTGCTGGGTAAGGGCGAGCAGCTCTGTTTTTTGTAGCGTAGCGCGCAGCGACGGGTGTGCCGCATGGCGTGCCACCAGGTCCAGCGCTTTGGCGTGGGTGCGGTTGGTCACCACCACGCGCCGGGGCCCGGCCATCAGCAGCGGGCCCAGCACGCCGGCTGCGGCGCCCCCGGCGCCCAGCAGCAGGATGTCGCGTCCGCCCAGGCTGAAGCCGGCATTGCGCTGGATGTCATTGACCAGGCCGATGCCGTCGGTGTTGTCGGCGGCGATCTGGCCCGCGCCGTCAAAGCGGAGCGTGTTGGCAGCCTGCGCCAGCGCAGCACGTTCTGTGGGCTGGTTGGCTGCGCTGAAAGCCTCGAACTTGAACGGCACGGTCACATTACAGCCGCGTCCGCCGCCGGCGATCCAGGCGCGCAATGTGGCGGCAAAACCGTCCAGCGGCGCGAGCTGCCGGCTGTAGTCGATGGCCTCGCCGGTCAGCTCGGCGAAACGCGCGTGAATGGCCGGCGACTTGCTGTGAGCCACCGGGTTGCCGAGGACGCAGTAGTGATCCATGCCGGTGCCCGCGCTCAGCGCTCCAGTTGTTTGGTTTCAAGCGTTTCGTCACGCGTGAACTTGAAGCGCGAAACCACCACGATCTGGTCGGCCTTGCGGCGCATGGCCTCGCTGAACGCGCCAAACGGCCCGGTGCTGCGTGCAATGCTTTGTGCGCGCCGGTCCAGCGTGAGGTTGCCCGAGGTTTCGGCCACTTCGGTGGACAACACACGGCCGTCGTGGTTGATGGTCAGCACCATCGTCAACTCGCCGTACAGCTTCTTGCCGGCGAACTCGGGGAAATTCACCGTGCCGCGCTCCTCGATCTTGCGGCGCAGGCTGTCGTAATAAACCGCATAGACCTCTTCACGCGTGGCGGGACTGATATAGCGCTTTTTGGGCCGCGCATTTTCCTCGTTGATGCGGCGCTCGATCTCGGCCAGGATCTTGATCAGCTGTTTGCGTTTTTCCTCGCGCTCCACCTGTGTCGCATTGCGCGCCGCCACCTTGGGATCGGGCGGCGGCATGGAAGCGAGTTCTTTCTTGATCTGCGTCAGTAGCAGGGTTTGCTGCTCCTGCATGGCCTCGATCTTGCGCTGCGCGTCTTCGCTGGCGTCACCGAGTTCGGTCAGTGCAGAAGGTGGCAAGGGGCTGGTGGCGCGGCCTTTTTCTGCTTCGCCGCCGCCGGCCAGCGAGGCCTGGGCAATCGCCTTGGCCACATCCGGCCGCTCCTTCGATTTGGCGTTGACCAGAATCACTTCCAGCGGTGTGTCCTGAAAGACGCGGTTGAAGCGCTCCGGATCGACAAAACGCACCGTCAGCAGGACCGCGTGGACGGCCACTGAAAAGCCCAGGGCGATTTGCAGGGTGCTGGGTGACTTCACAGGACGGAATTATCGGGGTTAGGCCGCCGGGGCCGGGACGCCCGCCGCGTCCGCCGGCGCTTCGTTCAGATCGACGGCAATCGAGATCGGACCGGCGGCGATCTCCGATTCGTTGTCCTCCTCGTCCACCTGTTCGGCGGCGGCCTGATCGACCACGGCATCGAGGCGTTCGATCACCGTGCTGTGGACGTCCAGTGTGATCTCGTCGATCTCGCCCAGGCGGATGCGCACCCTGGCCCCGCGCGGCAGGCCTTGCGCGCCTGCGGCCGGCAACACCAGCGGCAGGTCGTCGGCGCGCACCAGGTGGTCCTTGAAGGCCGTCGCGTTCAGTTCGGTGATGCCGTTTTGCTGCAGGTACTTGAGCGTCCAGTAGCGTTCGATGCCGGCCTGGAAAGCGTTGTAGGCGCTGTAGGCGCCGTCGAAGCCGGAAATGATGGAAAACAGCTCCGCATCCTTGGGCTTGAAGGGCGCGGCCAGCGCGGCAGTGCGGCCATGCGTGACACAGGCAATGATTTGCCACTGGTTGACCAGGTCGGTGTAGCGGCGCAGCGGCGAGGTGGCCCAGGCATAACTCTTGACACCGATGCCGGCATGCGGCAGCGCCTTGGTGCCCATACGCACCTTGACGCCGGGCGCGAGACTCGCCTGGCTGCGGTAAATGCCGGGCACGCCGTGCTCGGCCAGCCATTCGCCCCAGGTGCTGTTGGCCAGGATCATGGCCTCGGCGACGATCAGGTCCAGCGGCGCGCCGCGTTTGCGGATGCTGATGCTGACGGTCTCATGGCCTTCCGGCTCCTGGTCGGAAGGCTTGTCGAGGCTGAAGTTGTAATCAGGCCGGTTGAAGTTTTCCGGCTTGCCGCGAATGATTTCGCGCTGGGCTTTCAGGTGCTGCGCCAGGCGATGCAAAAAACCCAGCTCGACGCCCCAGGGCACATCGGCGGGTGGTGCACTGGTAGCTGCTACCTCGAAAAATGCTTCGGTGAACACGCCGTCCAGCTTGTCGTGGCGCAGGTTGGCCACAATCGGCACCTGTTCCAGCCGCGTGTCGGTGGCGGTGATCGCCAGGGTGGCTTCGTCCAGCGTGACATACAAGGACAGCGCCGGGCAGTTGCGCCCCTCTTGAAGCGTGTAGGTTTGCACCACCTCGTCAGGCAGCATGGTCAGCTTGTAGCCCGGCATGTAGACGGTGGACAGGCGCGCGCGGCCCAGCAGGTCGATGGCGCTGCCCGGCTGCACTGCCAGGCCGGGTGCGGCGATGTGGATGCCCAGCGTGACGGTGCCGCTGCCCAGGCCGCGCACCGACAGCGCGTCGTCGATTTCGGTGGTGCTGGAATCGTCGATGGAAAAAGCCCGCACATCGGCGGCCAGCGGCAGTTCTTCCCGCACCGGCGGCGCCTGAATCGCGGGGAAGGCTGTTCCTTTTGGGAAGTTCTCGAACAGAAAGCGTTTCCAGTGGAACTGGTAGGGCGAGGCGATGGCGCCGGCCTGCTGCAGCAGGTCCAGCGGCGCCTTGTGGGTGGCGCGTGACGCTTCCACCACGGCCTTGTATTCGGGGCTGTTCTTGTCGGGTTTGAACAGGATTTTGTAGAGCTGCTCGCGCACCGGCGCCGGACAGGCCCCTTGCGCCAGCTCCTCGGCCCAGGCCGTGATCTGCGCGATCACCTGTTTCTTTTTCTCGATGGCCGCGAGGGCCTGCTGCAGGATCTCGGCCGGCGCCTTGCGAAAGCGTCCCTTGCCGGCACGCCGGAAATAATGCGGTGCTTCGAACAGCCGGAACAGCGCGGCGGCCTGCTGTTCGGTGGAGGCGGGTTTGGACGGGTCGGCGCTGAAGTAGTCGCGCGCCAGTTCGGCAAAGCTGAATTCCTCTTCGCTGGCAAATTCCCAGGCCAGGTCCAGTTCGATCTCTTCACTGATTTTCTGGCCGGCGGCGATCAGTTCAGCGGGCGCGGGCTTTTCAAACTTCAGCAGCGCGTTGGCCGCCTTGAGCTTGACCCGTTTGCCCGAGTCCAGCTCGACCTGCAGCGAGCTGTCGGCCTCGGACAAAATCCGGCCGGCAAGAAACTTGCCGGCTTCTTCAAACAATACAAACAAAACGACGTCCTTTGGTTATGCGGCTAGTGTAATCAGCCGCCCCCCGGCAGGGCTCAGGCGAGGCCCAGGACATCCATCGCCTCCGGCAGGTGGCTGGCGAAGTCGCTGATGGCGTGATCGCCGCCTTCCAGCAGGCGGATGCGCGCGCCGGGGTAGCGGCCGGTCATTTCGCGCCAGTCCAGCGCCTCGTCGCCCTTGGCGATCACCGCAAAATAGTTCTGCGGGCTGGCAACTGGGCCGTGGGTCAGGGCGCGCAATTCATCGACGAAACGCGGCTCGAAGAAAAAGCGCTCGTTCGGGTCATGCCAGGCGGTTTGTTCGCCGATGTACGTCGCCAGGTCGCGCGCAGGATCTACCGCCGGATTCAGCAGCACCGCCCTGCAGCCGCAGGTCTCGGCCACGTGGGTGGCATAAAAACCGCCCAGCGAGGAGCCCATCACCGCCATGCTGCCCCGCGGCCAGCCCGCGATGCCGTTGGCGACCATCCGCATCGCTTCGCGCGGCGAGGGTGGCAGCTGCGGGCACCACCAGACCACCTCGGGGTGGCGCGCCTGCATCCACGCTGCGACCTGCCTGGCCTTGGCCGATTGCGGGGAGGAGCGGAAACCATGGAGGTAGAGGAGGTGGGTGGTGGGCATGGCTGGAATTTTAAGCAAAAAGTGCCTCCAGCCCTTGATGGATAAGCGCAACAAGCTATGAAATTTATAGCAAATCCGTTGCGGTGTGTTGTCCCGGACCGGATCCGGGCATCCCTGGTGAATCGCCCTTGCCGTTCGGGCTGAGCTTGTCGAAGCCTTTTGCAAGCTTGTGTCTGGCGGGATATGAGGACGAGAGACCCCGCCAGCACAAGGCTGGCAGATAATCCCCGCTCATGTCCGCCGTTTTCGACAAACCCTCTGTGTTCCAGCGCGCCGCTCCGATGCTCGCGGGCTTTGACGGCTTGCTGGCGTTTGCGGTTTTCCTGCTGGCCAGCGCCGGGCTGCTCATCATGTATTCGTCGGGGTACGACCATGGCAGCCGCTTTGTGGACCATGGGCGCAACATGCTGATCGCGGGATTCATCATGTTTGTTGTCGCGCAAATCCCGCCCCAGCGTCTCATGACCTTTGCCGTGCCGCTGTATGTTGCCGGCGTGGCGCTGCTGGTCGCGGTGGCGATTTTCGGCATCACCAAAAAAGGCGCCAAGCGCTGGATCAACCTCGGTGTGGTGATCCAGCCCAGCGAAATCCTCAAGATCGCCATGCCGCTGATGCTGGCCTGGTGGTTCCAGAAACGTGAAGGCCAGCTGCGCCCGCTGGATTTCCTGGTGGCCGGCCTGCTGCTGATGGTTCCGGTGGGCCTGATCATGAAGCAGCCCGATCTGGGCACCTCGCTGCTGGTGCTGGCGGCCGGGCTGGCCGTCATTTTTTTTGCCGGACTGAGCTGGAAGCTGATCCTGCCGCCGGTGCTGCTGGTCCTGGTCTGCATCTTTTTGCTGGTCTGGTTTGAGCCGGAGTTGTGTGCCCGCGGCATGCGCTGGCCGGTGCTGCATGACTACCAGCAGCAGCGCATCTGCACCTTGCTCGATCCGACCCGCGACCCGCTGGGCAAGGGTTTTCACATCATTCAGGGCATGATTGCCATTGGTTCCGGCGGCGTTTTCGGCAAGGGTTTCATGCAGGGCACGCAGACCCACCTGGAGTTCATTCCCGAGCGAACCACCGACTTCATCTTTGCGGCCTATTCCGAGGAGTTTGGCCTGCTCGGGAACCTGGCGCTGATCCTGGCGTTCATTTTCCTGATCTTTCGGGGGTTGGCGATTGCCCTCGAAGCGCCCACGCTGTTCTCGCGCCTGCTTGCCGGCGCCGTGACCATGATTTTCTTCACCTACGCTTTCGTCAACATGGGCATGGTCAGCGGCATCCTGCCGGTGGTGGGCGTGCCCCTGCCTTTCATCAGTTACGGCGGCACGGCCATGGTCACGCTGGGCCTGGCGGTGGGCATCCTGATGTCGATTTCCAAAGCCAAGCGCCTGGTCCAGAGTTAGTGCCGGGGCCGCGCGGCGACGGGCGCCCCGGGGAAGGCCCTGCGGCGTGGCGACGTGGACAGACTGCCTACAATGACCGCATGACCTCACTCACATCCTCGCCCTCGTCTTCCCGCCGTGCCGCCACCGCAGCCACCGCGCGGCCCCGCGCCGACGCTACGTCGCAGCGGCTGGACATTGCGCAAAAGCTGCTGCTCGCACCTTTTGGCCTGACGGAGGCGCACCTGGCGCGAGCGTTGGGTGAGATCACCTCCTGGGGCGTGGACGACGCCGACCTGTATTTCCAGTACACGCGCAGTGAAGGCTGGAGCCTCGAAGAAGGCATCGTCAAGACCGGCTCCTTCAGCATCGACCAGGGCGTGGGCGTGCGGGCGGTCAGCGGTGAAAAAACCGCCTTTGCCTATTCCGATGACATTTCCGAGGCTTCGTTGCTCGACGCAGCACGCACGGTGCGCACGATTTCGGCCGCCACCCGCGCCGGCCGTGTGAAAGTGCCCTCGCGCAAGGTCGCGCCGGGCCGCGCGCTGTACCAGGACATGGACCCGATTGCGACATTGGGCAGCACGGCCAAGGTCCAGTTGCTCGAACGCGTTGAAAAACTCGCCAAGGCCAAGGACCCGCGCATCGTGCAGGTCATGGCCGGTCTGGCCAGCGAATACGACGTGGTGATGGTGGCGCGTGCCGACGGCACGCTGGCTGCCGATGTGCGGCCGCTGGTGCGGCTGTCGGTCACCGTGATTGCCGAGAAAAAGGTCGGCGGCGTGAGCCGGCGCGAGATGGGTTCGGGCGGCGGCGGCGGGCGTTTTGGCCTGGCTTACTTCGACGAGGCGCAGATCAATGAATACGTCAACGACGCGGTGACCGCGGCGCTGTCCAACCTGGAGGCGCGTCCGGCGCCGGCCGGTGAGATGACCGTGGTGCTCGGCCCTGGCTGGCCCGGCATCCTGCTGCATGAGGCCATCGGCCATGGCCTCGAAGGCGACTTCAACCGCAAGGGTTCCAGCGCGTTTTCCGGCCGCATCGGCGAGCGCGTGGCGGCCAAGGGTGTCACGGTGCTGGACGACGGCACGATTGCCGACCGCCGCGGCTCACTCAACGTCGATGACGAGGGCCATGCCAGCCAGCGCAACGTGCTGATCGAGGACGGCATCCTCAAGGGCTACATCCA
>CAMLDT010000130.1 GCA_946479075.1 uncultured Polaromonas sp. | reverse complement strand
TGCACCCGATGCAGCGGACGCAGCGCGGCGGCACGCCGCTGCGCATCAGCTGGGATCGCGCGCTCGATGTGGCCAGCGAAACTTTCGCGCGCATCATCCGCGAGCACGGACCGGACGCTGTGGGCTTTTACATTTCGGGACAGTTGCTGACCGAGGACTATTATGTCTTCAACAAACTCGCCAAAGGCCTGATCGGCACCAACAACGTCGACACCAACTCGCGCCTGTGCATGAGCAGCGCGGTGGCGGGCTACAAGCAGACCCTGGGCGCCGATGCGCCGCCCAGCTGTTACGGCGACGTGGCCCATGCGCAGTGCATCTTCATCGTCGGCAGCAATACCGCGTATGCGCACCCGATTTTGTTCCGCCGCATCGAGGATGCCAAAGCCGCCAACCCGGCGATGAAAATCATCTTCTGCGACCCGCGCCGCACCGACACCGCGGGTATCGCTGATCTTTACCTGCCGGTGCAGCCCGGCACCGACGTGGCGCTGTTCAACGGCATGCTGCACATCATGCTGTGGGAAGGCTGGACGCAAGCGGCTTACATCGCCGAACACACCAGCGGTTTCGAGGCACTGAAAACCACGGTGCGCGACTACACACCCGACCTGGTGTCGCAGACCTGCGGCATCAGCAAGGACGACTTGTTCACCGCTGCAAAACTGTTCGCGACCTCGGCCGCGACGCTGAGCCTCTACTGCCAGGGCCTGAACCAGTCGAGCAGCGGCACCGCCAAAAATGCGGCATTGATCAACCTGCACCTGGCCACCGCGCAAATCGGCAAACCCGGCGCCGGGCCGTTCTCACTGACCGGCCAGCCCAATGCCATGGGCGGACGCGAGGTCGGCGGCCTGGCGAATTTGCTGAGTGCACACCGCGACCTGGCGAATCCGCAGCACCGCGCCGAAGTCGCCGCGCTCTGGGGCATTCCCTCGGTGCCCGAGAAACCCGGCAAAACCGCCATCGAGATGTTCCAGGCCGCCGCCGACGGCGAGATCAAGGCCTTGTGGATAGCCTGCACCAACCCGGCCCAGTCCATGCCGGATCAGCCCACCGTGCGGCGTGCGTTGCAGCGCGCCGAGTTCGTGGTGGTGCAGGAAGCGTTTGCCACGCCGGCCACCTGCGACTACGCCGACCTGCTGCTGCCGGCCACCACCTGGGGCGAAAAGACCGGCACCGTGACCAACAGCGAACGCCGCATCAGCCGCGTGCGCCCCGCGGTGGCCGCGCCCGGGGAAACGCGGCATGACTGGTCGATTGCGGTGGCCTTTGCGCAGCGACTTGAAAAACTCCTGCCGGTGCAAAAGATCAGCAGCCTCTTCCCCTGGCCGGCCGATGATGCCGCTGCGGTGGAGACCATCTGGAACGAACACCGCGAATCGACCCGCGGCCGCGACCTCGACATCACCGGCATGAGTTACGCGATGCTCGAAGCCGCGCCGCAGCAGTGGCCACTCAGGGAAGGCGAAGCGGCAGGCCAGATGCGCCTCTATGAAGATGGCATCTTCCCGACCGATGACGGCAAGGCGCGTTTCGCCAACACGGGCTACCAACCAGTGGCCGAGCCACGCGAATCACGCTATCCCTTTTCGCTGACCACCGGCCGGCTGCGTGACCAGTGGCACGGCATGAGCCGCACCGGCACGCTGGGACGGCTGTTCGGCCATGTGGCCGAGCCGTGCATCCAGATGAATGCGCAGGACATGGCGCGCCGCCTGCTGAAAGACGGCGACTTGGTGCAGGTCACCTCCAAACGCGGCTCCATCGTGGTGCCGCTGCAGGCTTCGCCCGAAGTCGCGGTCAGCCAGGCCTTCATGGCCATGCACTGGGGCGAGGAATATTTGAGCGGCCTGTCCGCCAGTGGTGAGCGCCTGGCCGGTGTGAACGCACTCACCACCTCGGCTTATTGCCCGAATTCCAAACAGCCCGAACTCAAACACGCGGCGGTCAAGATCCTCAAGGCCGAACTGCCCTGGTCGCTGTTGGCCATGGCCTGGCTGCCGGACGGCGAGGCACTCGCTGCACGCGAGCAGCTCAAGCCGCTGATGGCCGCGTTTGCCTTCAGCACTTGCGTACCTTTTTCCAATGACCTGCCGCTGGGCGAAGCGGCTCGCCAGCGCACCGGTGTGTTGTTTCGCGCGGCGGCCTTTGAAGCACCGCCGGCGGCCATGCTGGAAAAAATCGAAGCCCTCCTGGGACTGGACGGAGCCGACATCCTGCGTTACTCCGACAAAAAGAAAAACCAGCACCGCAGCGTGCGGCTGGTGCGCCAGGGCGAGCGCGGTGACGAGGCAGAACTGGCTGGTTTTGTGCTGGCCGGCGATGTCAGCGCCCAGGCCTGGATCAAGACCTTGCTGCAGGACGAACTGCCGGCGCAGGCCTACGGCCGGCTGTTGCTGCTGCCTGGCGCCAAAGCGCCCGGCGCGATGGTGGCGCGCGGCAAACCGGTGTGCAGCTGTTTCAGCATCAGCGATACGCAGATTGCCGCAGGCCTGCGCGAGATCGCCGACCAGCCCGGGGGCGCGGGCCGGCTGGCCAGCGACGAAGACCGCCTGCTGGCCTTGCAGGACAAACTCCAATGCGGCACCAACTGCGGCTCCTGCGTGCCCGAGATCAAACGGCTCATTCGCACCGCCGCCGTGCCTGATCCGGCAACGTCGGGCAGGCGGGACGTGATCCCGATCAGGGTGCTGGCCTGACAAGCCGCTGCTTAAGCTTATAACGGCAGCTTATCTGCCATCGCCGACAATCACGCATGTCCATCGCTCAGTACATCAAGGTCATAGGCCGCGGCAAGGACGGCGCCAAGCCGATCACGCGCGAGCAGGCCGCCGACCTGTTCGGCCAAGTGCTCGACGGCACGGTGACCGATCTGGAAATCGGCGGCTTTTGCCTGGCGATGCGCATCAAGGGCGAAACACCGGAAGAAATGGCCGGTTTTCTCGATGCGACCTACCAGCGCATGTTGCGTTTCCCGGCCAGCACGCGGCCGGTGGTGGTGCTGCCCAGCTACAACGGCGCACGCAAGCTGCCGGTGCTGACGCCGCTGCTGGCGCTGCTGCTGGCGCGCCAGGGCCTGCCGGTGCTGGTGCATGGCACGGCCACCGAAAGCAGCCGGGTTTTTACGTCGGATGTGCTCTCAGCCCTCGGTATACAAGCGCTGACAGCTATCAGAACCATAGCACCGGGCGAAGTCGTGTTTGCCGACACCGAGCTGATGTGCCCCGGCCTCAAGCGCCTGCTGGATGTGCGGCGCGCTGTCGGCCTGCGCAACCCGGCGCACAGCCTGGTCAAGATCATGAACCCTTGCGTGGGCCAGGCGCTGGTGGTCAGCAGCTATACGCATCCTGAATACGCGATTTCCATGGCGCAGACTTTCGAGCTGATCAAAGCCGACGCGCTGCTGCTGCGCGGCACCGAAGGCGAGGTGGTGGCCGACGCGCGCCGCACGCCGCAGATGGACGCCTTCGTCCAAGGCAAGCGCTCGCTGCTTCAGGCATCCCAGCCGGGCACGCTGGCCAGCGTGCCCGACCTGCCAACAGCCATCGACAGCGAGACCACCGCCGCGTATATCCGCGCGGTCATGTCGGGCTCGGCAGCGGTGCCTGAGTCGATCACGCAACAGGTGGAACATATCTTGCGGTTAACGCAATTCATCCAATCAACGTCCCCACCATGACAAGCGCCCCTCACCCACCCTCATCAAACGGCCACTGCACTCTGGTGGGCGCAGGCCCAGGCGACCCCGAGTTGCTCACGCTCAAGGCGCTGAAGGCCATCCAGGCCGCCACCGTGCTGCTGGTCGATGACCTGGTCAGCGCCGAGATCGTTGCCCATGCGCGGCCAGAGGCGCGCATCGTGCATGTGGGCAAACGCGGCGGTTGCAAATCGACACCGCAGGAATTCATCGAGAAGCTGATGATCATGGCCGTGCGCGAAGGCGAAACGGTGGTCCGGCTCAAGGGCGGCGACCCCTTCATCTTCGGTCGCGGCGGCGAGGAGGTCGAACACCTGCAGGCCGCCGGCATCGCGGTCACGGTCATCAACGGCATCACTGCGGGCCTGGCCGCCGTGACCTCGCTGGGCGTGCCGCTCACACACCGCCAGCATGCGCACGGCGTGGTGTTTGTCACCGGCCACGCCAAACCCGGCGACGAAGGGACCGACTGGCGCGCACTGGCCGACACCGCCTTCAAGGCCAAACTCACGCTGGTGATTTACATGGGTGTCAGCGGCGCCGGCCGCATCCAGGACGAACTGCTGACCGGCCTGCCCGCGACCACGCCGGTGGCCGTGGTCCAGAACGCCACGCTGGCGAGCCAGCGCCACATCAGCACCACGCTGGGCGACATGGCCGCCGCCATCAGCACTTCGGGGCTGGCCAGCCCGTCGGTCATCGTGGTCGGCGACGTGGTTGGCGGTATGGCCGCGGCGGTCGAAAATCCTGCGCTGTTCCGCGCCGCCTGAAAGCCGCTCCGGGCTACACTGCCCAGTCCCCGCGAGGCAAGCCGCTCTGTTTTTGATAGCTGCTTGCGCTCGCCAGTCAAGGGCTGGAGACCGATTTGATTCATAAATTTGACGTGGTGGTTATCGGTGCAGGCGCGGCTGGCCTGTTCGGCGCGGGCCTGGCCGGCCAGCGCGGCCTGAAGGTGCTGCTGCTGGACCACAGCGAGAAGGTGGCCGAAAAAATCCGCATCTCGGGCGGTGGCCGCTGCAACTTCACCAACCGTGATGTCACGCCCGCCAACTTCCTGAGCGAGAACCCGCACTTTTGCCGCTCGGCCCTGTCGCGCTACACGCCGCAGGACTTCATTGCCCTGCTGCAGCGCCACGGCATCGCCTTTCATGAAAAGCACAAAGGCCAGCTGTTTTGTGACCGCTCGGCCGAAGACGTGATCAACATGCTGCTCGCCGAATGTGAGGCCGGCGGCGTCACGCGCTGGCAGCCCTGCCGGATTTCAGGCATCAAATACGCCGCCAGCCCAGACGGAACGGCCGCAGGCAGCTATCAAATCGAGAGCGACCGGGGGCCCATCGAAGCGCCGCAGATCGTCATCGCCACCGGCGGGCTGTCGATTCCCAAGATTGGCGCGACCGACTTTGGTTACCGCATCGCCAAACAATTCGGCCTGCGCCTGGTCGAGCCGCGCGCCGCTCTGGTGCCGCTGACCTTCGATGGCGAGGCCTGGGCGCCCTATGCGCAACTGTCCGGCCTGGCGCTACCGGTGCTGATTGAAACCGGCCCAGCCGACGCGACCCCGAAACAGCGCAAAAAGGCCGTGGTGTTTGCCGAGGATCTGCTGTTCACGCACCGCGGCCTCAGTGGCCCGGCGGTACTGCAGATTTCCAGCTTCTGGCGCGAAGGCCAGCCGGTGCGCATCAACCTCGCGCCCGGCGTGGACCTGCCGACCCTGCTGCTGCGCGCCAAGGCCAGCTCGAAAAAACTGATCGCCAACGAACTGGCCACGCTGGTGCCCGGCCGTCTCGCCGACGCCTGGGCCAGCCGCGACCCCGCCTGGCAAAAACCCGTCAGCGAAGCCACCGACAAGGCCCTGAACACGCTCGCCGAGCGGCTGGCCGACTGGCAACTGGTTCCGAACGGCACCGAAGGCTACAAAAAAGCCGAGGTCACCCTGGGCGGCGTAGACACCCGCGACCTGTCGTCCCAGACCATGGAATCGAAACAGCCGGGCCTGTATTTCATTGGCGAGGTGGTGGACGTGACCGGCTGGCTGGGCGGCTACAACTTCCAGTGGGCCTGGGCCAGCGCGCATGCCTGCGCCGAGGCCCTGGCGCATAAACACCACAGCACCTCCCCGACGACAGCTTGACCGGCGGACGACCCCTAGGGGTCCCCTTCGGCAGGCTCAGGACGAGCGGAACCCACTCGGGGGCTGCACCCACGGGGCGCCGTGGCGCCATCTCCAGTGCTATAATCTCAGGCTTTGCTAGCAAACCCGCGCCCGGCCTGATCCTGATCAGATCATCAACGGCGTACCCTTTTGGATCAACTTAACAATGACGACCATTCGTGTAAAAGACAACGAGCCCTTTGACGTGGCTCTGCGCCGCTTCAAGCGCACCATCGAAAAACTCGGCCTGCTGACCGACCTGCGCGCCCGCGAGTTTTACGAGAAGCCCACTGCCGAGCGCAAGCGCAAGAAGGCTGCCGCCGTCAAGCGCAACTACAAGCGCATCCGCTCGATGCAGCTGCCCAAGAAGCTGTACTAAACCGTACACGCCTTCCGGCAACAAGCCCGCACGAGGACGCTCTGCGGGCTTTTGTGTTTCTGAGGCCCGATACTTTCAACCCATTTCCTGGAGACCGCCATGTCCCTCAAAGACCAGATCACCGAAGACATGAAAACCGCCATGCGCGCCAAGGACAGCGAGCGCCTGGGCACCATCCGCCTGCTGCTGGCAGCGCTCAAGCAGAAAGAGGTCGATGAGCGCGTGGTGCTCGACGACGCGGCCGTGGTGGCCATCGTCGACAAGCTGATCAAGCAGCGCAAGGACTCACTGGAAGCCTTCCAGAAGGCCGAACGCAAGGACCTGGCCGACAAGGAAGCCGCCGAGCTGGTGGTGCTGCAAGCCTACCTGCCGGCCCGCCTGAGCGCCGAGGAAGTGGCGGCCGAGGTCAAGGCCATCGTCACCGAACTGGGCGCGACGGGCCCCGGCGACATGGGCAAGGTCATGGGCGCGGTGAAAGCCAAACTCGCCGGCAAGGCCGACATGGGCCAGGTGTCGGCGGCGGTGAAAGCAGCGCTGGCGGGCTGAAGAAACGCCCTTCGCGTTAACCCTCTAGCTACGTTTTGTAACGTCCGCAAAATGGGCGCTCAACAACAAAACGGGAGGGAGTTATGGAAGAGCAGATTTTTTTCGAGAATAACGGCGTAAAGGTAACCAATGCGCGGTTCATCGTTGATGCGAACACCTATTCGATCCGCAACATCACCAGCACCGCGGCCTGGAGCCAATCCCAAAAATGGGTCGTTGGGGTCATTCTTATTTTGATTGGCCTGGCATGCCTCAAAGAGGCGACAGCCGTTGGGATTATTTTCTTGGCAGTTGCTGCGGTGATGCTTTATTTAGGACGACCAGTGCACTATGTTCGGCTGCACACATCAGGCGGCGAAGTCAAAGCTGTGAAAAGTTATGACTTGGAATACGTTAAACAGGTCGTGCAAGCTCTAAACGAAGCCATCATTTCTCAGCATAAGGGTATGGCTTAACTTCCAGCCACTTTCATCCGGTTGATCAGGATCGATCCCACGCTTTTCGCGCCGTAGTTGTAGACATCGGCGCCCACCGCCTCAATGCCCATCAGCATGTCCTTGAGGTTGCCGGCAATCGTGATCTCTTCCACCGGAAAGGCGATCTGCCCTTTCTCGACCCAGAAGCCGGAGGCACCGCGCGAGTAGTCGCCGGTCACGTAGTTCACGCCCTGCCCCATCAGCTCGGTCACGAACAGGCCGGTGCCGAGCTTTTTCAGCATGGCGTCGAGGTCATCGCCGGCTTGGGTCTGGCGGCTGCTCATCACCAGGTTGTGCGAGCCGCCAGCATTGCCGGTGGTGCGCATGCCCAGCTTGCGCGCCGAGTAGGTGCTCAAGAAGTAGCCGCGCACGATGCCGGCGTCCACCACCGTGCGCGCGCGCGTCTTGACGCCTTCTTCATCGAAAGGCGAGCTGCCCTTGCCTTTTTTGATGAAGGGGTCTTCGGTGATGTCGATGTGCGCCGGAAACGCCGGCTTGCCCAGGCTGTTCAGCAAAAACGTGCTCTTGCGGTACAGCGCACCGCCGCTGACGGCCTGCACAAAACCGCCCAGCAGGCCGGCGGCCAGTGGCGACTCAAACAACACCGGGCATTGCGTGGTCTTGATCTTGCGGCTTTTCAGGCGCGACAGCGCGCGTTCGGCCGCATAGCGGCCCACCGCCTGCGCGCTGGCCAGCTCGCTCGCGTCACGCATGGAGCTGTACCAGGCATCACGCTGCATCTGGCTGCCCTTGCCGGCAATCGCCGACGCTGAAATGCTGTGGCGCGAACTGGCATAACCGCCGCGAAAACCGCGCGTGTGGGCGCTGAAAAAATGGCTTTGCTGGGCAGACACACCCGCGCCTTCGCTGTTGGTGATCAGCTTGCTGGTGTCGAAGGCCGCGGCTTCGCATTCCAGCGCCAGCGCCGCGGCGCCGGCGGAATCGATGGCCCAGGGGTGGAACAGGTCAAGCTCGGGATGCACGCGCGCAATGTCGCGGTCAGCCGGCAGGCCGGAGGTTTTGTCTTCGGCCGTAAAACGCGCAATGTCGTAAGCCGCCTGCACCGTCTGCTCGATGGCCGCTTTGGAGAAATCACTGGTGGCGGCATTGCCGCGTTTTTGCCCGACATATACCGTGATGCCCAGCGACTTGTCGCGGTTGCGTTCCACGTTTTCGAGTTCACCCTTGCGCACGCTGACGCTCAGTCCGCAGCCCTCGGACGCTTCTGCGGCGGCGTCGGTGGCGCCGATTTTTTTCGCATGGGCCAGGGCGCTGTCCACCAGGCCTTCAAAAAAATCACGGTGATAGCTGAAGCCCGATGCGGGACGGGAGGCAGTGGATGTTGTCTTGGAGGTCTTTGGGGTCATATGGGTAGCTATGATACTGACTGCCATGAACAACAAGACTCCCAAGGCCATCAAGGGCTACTGGTCCAACGGACGCTTCGTCAAACCCGAAGAGATTGCGCTGGAAGAAGCCGGCCCCCCCAGCAAGACCCAGCTCAAGGCCGAGGCCGACGAAAAACAGGCGCTCGGCGAAGCCTTGCTGACGCTGCGCGCCGACCTGATGGCGAGACTGGACCTGCCCGAAAAACTGCTGGATGCCATCAAGGATGCCAAACGCATCACCAACTTCGAGGGGCGCCGCCGGCAAATGCAGTTCATCGGCAAGCTGATGCGCCCGCTGGACACCGAGCCCATACGCGCAGCCATCGACGAGCAGGCCAACGGTTCGGCCGACCTGACGCTGGCGCTGCACCTGGCCGAGCAGTGGCGCGACAGGTTGATCGCCTCCGACGATGCACTCAGCGACTGGCTGACCGACCACCCCGATACCGACTCCCAGCAGTTGCGCGCGCTGATCCGCCAGGCCCGCAAGGACGCCAAACCGGAAAAACCCGGCGAAGCACCACGCCACGGCAAGTCCTACCGCGAAATTTTCCAGCTGGTGCGTGAAGCCCTGGCGCAGGAGGACACATGAGTTCACCCCACGACGCCGTGACGATTGGCATTGTCTCCATCAGCGACCGGGCCTCCAGCGGCGTCTATGAAGACAAGGGCCTGCCGGCGCTCAAGGCGTGGCTGGGCCGCGCCTTGCGCAACCCCATCACCTTTGTCGAACGTCTGATTCCCGACGAAAAGGACCGCATCAGCGCCACCCTGATCGAACTGGTGGACGCCGGCTGCTCGCTGGTGCTGACCACCGGCGGCACCGGCCCGGCCCTGCGCGACGTGACGCCCGAAGCGACGCTGGCGGTGGCCCACAAGGAAATGCCGGGTTTCGGCGAGCAGATGCGCCAGATCAGCCTGACCTTTGTGCCGACGGCCATCCTGTCGCGCCAGGTCGACGTGATCCGTAGCCAGAGCCTGATCCTGAATCTGCCGGGCCAGCCCAAGGCGATTGCCGAAACCCTCGAAGGCCTGAAAAATGCGGATGGGTCTCAAGCAGTGGCCGGCATTTTTGCCGCCGTGCCTTACTGCATCGACCTGATCGGTGGGCCTTATCTGGAGACCGATGAAGCGGTCTGCAAAGCCTTCCGGCCGAAGTCTGCGATCCGGCCGCCAGTCGCCTGATCTTCCGAATCAAATCGGGCTTCAGCCACCGGCTGACAAGCGCGGGCAGCTATTGTTTCGATAGCAAATCATGCGCCACGCTGCGTTCCCGGTTCGTTCTGGACAGTAGGCGCAACTCCCCACCCCCAACCCCACGCCCTTCCCTCGCCCCGCTGTGTACAGACCGGAGACATAGGTAACAGGTGTGCGGGGACATAGGTGACACCTTTATTTTGCACAGTTAAAGCTCCTGCAGCATCAACTGCTTGATGCGTTGATGAC
>CAMLDT010000129.1 GCA_946479075.1 uncultured Polaromonas sp. | reverse complement strand
CCGTGCCCATCTCGCGCATGTACATGCGGACCGGGTCGGTGGTGCGGCCGAACTCACTGTCCACGGTGGACAGCGCGGCTTCGGCGGCTTCTTCGGCTTCTTCCTCGCTGGAGCCGGCCGGCGCATTGGCGGTGATCAGCAGGGTTTCGGCGTCAGGGGTCTGCTCGTAAACAGCCACGCCCAGGTCGTTCAGCGTGACGATGACGGCCTCCAGCGTTTCCGCGTCGATCAGCTTGTCGGGCAGGTGATCGGAAATCTCGCCGTGCGTCAGGTAACCCCGTGTCTTGCCGAGCTTGATCAGCGCTTTCAGGCGGGCGCGGCGCTTGGCCATGTCTTCTTCGGACAGGATGGTTTCGTCCAGGCCGAATTCCTTCATCAGGGCGCGTTCCTTCGCCTTGCTGATCTTCATGCGCAGCGGCTTGACCTTTTCGGTCGTCTCGGCCACCGGTTCGCCGACCAGGTCGTCCTCGATGTCCGACATGTCCTCGTCGCTATCGACCTTGCCGGCGACCTTGGGCTTGCGGCCGCGCTTGGCGCCACCGGCTTCCACCGCGGCGGCGGGGTTTTTCGGCGGACGGCCGGGTTTTTTCCTGGCCGGCGTTTCTGCGGTGGCTGCAGTTGCCGTGGCCTTGAGTTCGGCTTCTTTTTTGGCGGCGGGTTTGGCGGAGGAGGCGGGAGACTTGGTCGGCACGGGGGGGGCTTTCTTGACGGACTTTTCGGGTTTCAGGGGCGCCTTGGGCGCTGCGGCTTTTTTGCCGGGAACTGGTCTGGAGATGGCGGTTTTGACGGGTTTTTCAAGCTTGCTGGCCGTCTTGCTGACCGGCGGTCGGGCTGCAGTTTTGGCTGCGGCTTGAGACTTGGGCACGGCTTTGACGGACTTGCTGGGCTTTTGAGCAGGCATGGCGAACTCCCGTTGTGAAACTTCCTTCGATCAGACTGGGTTCCCGGCACCGGGGTCAGCGGGGCACAGGCACAAAAAATGCCCAAAGCCGGAGGGCTGGGCACAGGAGACCTTTTCAGGTCCCCAGGCAAGTTGTTTGGGCGAACATTTGGTGTGCAGTCCTTGCGGGGAAGTTGCCCTTCAACCAGTGAGGTCCCGTTCTTGCGGGGGGCGGGTGCCGGAGGTGCTGCTGTCGCGCTTGCCGTAGCGGAAACATGGATTATACCCGAATGCCTCATTTTTGGGCACTCCGGCAGGTCTGAAATCAGCTTTTTTTCAGCAGTGCCGAGAGTTCTTCATAACGCTGGCGGGCCGCAGGCTCGCTCATGACGCGGGGCAGCAAATCGACCATTTCCTGCTGGCGCTTGAGCTTGAGCAACTGGTCCAGGATGGCGCGCACCTCGTCCCAGTCGCACTCGATGCCTTCGGGCAACTGGGCGATCTGGTCGATGGCGTGTTTTTCCTGCGGGTGTTCGCGCAGGCCCTCGCGCAGCGCGGCCCACGGCTGCGGGCCGTGTTCATGCAACTGGCTTTCCAGCCAGACAAACAGCGGGCCGTGTGGCGGCTGCAGCTCGCACAGCAGCGCGTGTTCCTCGCTGCTGAGCTTGTCCCAGCTTTGCGGGTCGGTCAGCATCAGGCGCAGCACGCGGTCCTCGCGGCTGGCCGGCAACACCCGCCCGGCAATGCGCCGGGCCGGCCGCAGACTGGTGCTGGGTGCGCCGAAGCTGCGGCCGGACGCGCCGCTGTCCATGGGCAGCGAAGCCGCGTAAGCGCCTTCGTCATGCAGGTCGGCGAAGTTGCCGTGGAAATCCTCAAAATGCGGGGCGCTGCCCGACATTTCAGGTGTTTTAGGCCGCTGGCCCTTGCCGGGCGGGCGCGAGGTGCTATTGTTTTTATAGTCCCGGGCGGTCGCAGGCTGCCAGATCTGCAGCAGTTCGCGGCTGTCGATCAGCACCTGGTCGGCGATCTCGGCCAGCAGCTGGCGCTTGAGCGTCCCGTCGGGCAGGGCGTTCCAGAGCGGACGCGCATTGCTGGCCATGTGGGCCCGGCCTTCGGCCGTGTCCAGCTCGCAGCCTTCGGCCGCGGCTTCGAGCATGAACTTGCTCAGCGGCACAGCCTTGGCCACGGCGGCGGCAAAACCGTCCTGGCCGTTGGCGCGGATAAAGCTGTCGGGGTCATGTTCCTCGGGCAGGAAGAGGAACTTGACGCTGCGCACGTCGGTGGCAAAGGGCAGGGCGGCGTCCAGCGCCTTGCGTGCGGCGCGGCGGCCGGCGCCGTCGCCGTCGAAGCTGAACACCACGGCGTCGGTGAAACGGAACAGCTTTTGCACGTGGTCGGTGGTGCAGGCCGTGCCCAGCGTGGCGACGGCGTTGGCAAAACCCAGCTGGGCCAGCGCCACCACATCCATGTAACCCTCGGTGACCAGCGCATAGCCGTGTTCACGCAGCGCGGCGCGCGCCTCGAACAGGCCATAGAGTTCGCGGCCCTTGCTGAACACCGGGGTTTCCGGCGAGTTCAGGTACTTGGGCTTTTCGTCGCCCAGCACACGCCCGCCAAAACCGATGCATTCGCCCTTGACGTTGCGGATAGGGAACATGATGCGGTCGCGAAAGCGGTCGTAACGCTTGGCCTCGCCCTGCGAATTTTCCTCACCCGCCTCGCCGGTGATGACCAGGCCGCTTTCAACCAGCAGCGGATCGTTGTAGTCGGGGAAGACGCTGGCCAGCGCGCGCCAGCCCTCGGGCGCGTAGCCGAGGCCAAAGGTCTTTGCGATCTCGCCCGACAGGCCGCGGCCCTTGAGGTAGTCGATGGCGCGCGGCGCGCTGCGCAGGTGCTTGATGTAGGCGACGCCGGCTTTTTCGAGCACGCCGGTCAGGGTGGCCTGCTGTTCACGCGCCTGGGCGGCGCGGGCGCGCTCCTGCGGCGAGACATCGTCCTCGGGCACCTGCAGGCCGTATTGCTGCGCCAGGTCTTTCACCGCTTCGATGAAGGTCATGCCGCCGTATTCGGTCATGAACTTGATGGCGTCGCCGCTGACGCCGCAGCCGAAGCAGTGGTAGAACTGCTTGGACGGGCTGACCGAGAAGGAGGGGGATTTTTCCCCGTGGAAGGGGCACAGCCCCATGAAATTGGCGCCGCCCTTTTTGAGCTGCACGTGGCGCCCGACGATATCGACGATATCGGCCCGCGCGAGCAGCTCCTGGATGAATGATGAGGGAATGGCCACGGCTGTATTGTGCCTTCCCGACCCCCGGACCCGGCCGGCGCTGACGCCAAGCCCCGCCTTCTGCGGCTACCATGGTTTGATGCAAATCCTCAGCCACCAGGCCGCCCATGTGCTGGCCAACCCCGCGGCCTTTGCCTGGCGGGTCCTCCAGGGGTTTCGTGCCAACCAGGGCCTGCTGCTGGCCGGCGCTGTGGCCTATTACGCGCTGCTGTCGATTGTTCCGCTGCTGATCCTCGCAGTGATCGCGCTGTCGCATGTGATCGAACAGGCCGAACTGCTGCAGACCCTGGGGCGTTACCTCGAATGGCTGATGCCGGCGCAGTCGCATGCGGTGGTGGACGAACTGGCCACCTTTTTGCAACACCGCGATGTCATTGGCTGGGTGTTGCTGGTGACCATGCTGTTTTTCAGCTCGCTGGCCTTCACGGTGCTGGAAAACGCCATGTCGGTGATTTTTTTGCACCGCATTGCGGTGCGGCGCCGGCGTTTCATCGTCTCGGCCTTGCTGCCGTATTGCTACATCGTCAGCCTGGGCGCCGGGCTGCTGGTGGTCACGCTGGTGTCCGGCGGCCTGCGCGCCATGGGCGAGGAGACCGTCGATGTGCTCGGCCGTGAATGGTCGCTCAGCGGCGTGTCGGGCCTGCTGCTGTACCTGCTGGGGCTGGCGGGCGAGGTCTTCCTGCTGACCTCGGTGTACATGGTGATGCCGGTCGGCAAGCTGTCGTGGCGGCATGCCTTGCTGGGCGGCGCGACAGCGGCGCTGCTGTGGGAAATCACACGGCACCTGCTGGTCTGGTACTTCAGCACGCTGTCGCAGGTCAGCGTGGTGTACGGCTCCCTGACCACCGCCATCGTGGTGCTGCTGAGCCTGGAGATCGCTGCGACCCTGCTGCTGCTGGGCGCCCAGGTGATCTCGGAGTACGAACGCATCGACCGGCCCGCCGAGCCGCCGCCGGTGAATCCGCTGCGGGTGGCTGACGCTGGCGGCGGCGGGACGCTATCGGATTGATAGCTGCTGGCGCTTGACGGGTGGGGGCTGCAGGTCTTTTTGGCTTGAAAAATCGGCTCAGTGCCCGAGGATTTTCGACAGAAAGTCCCGGCCGCGTTCGGTCTGCGGTGCGTCGAAAAAGGCCTGCGGTGAGCCCTGCTCCACGATCTGGCCCTCGTCCATGAACACCACACGGTTGGCCGCGGCGCGTGCAAAACCCATCTCGTGCGTGACGCACAGCAGGGTCATGCCCTGATCGGCCAGGCTGATGATGACGTCCAGCACTTCCTTGATCATCTCCGGGTCCAGCGCCGAGGTCGGTTCGTCGAACAGCATGATTTTCGGCCGCATGCAGAGCGAGCGCGCAATCGCCACACGCTGCTGCTGCCCGCCCGACAGTTGCAGTGGGTATTTGTGCGCCTGTTCGGCAATGCGCACGCGTTCGAGCTGCGCCATCGCGCGTTCGGCCGCTTCTTGTTTGGACAGCCCCGCGACCTGGACCGGCGCCAGCGTCAGGTTCTCCAGCACGGTCAGGTGCGGGAACAGGTTGAACTGCTGGAACACCATGCCGACCTCGCGGCGCACCGCCTCGACCGCCTTCAGGTCATCGCCCAGCAGGGTGCCGGCGACGGTGAGCCGGCCTTCCTGGTAATCCTCCAGCGCATTGATGCAGCGGATCAGCGTGGACTTGCCCGAGCCCGAGGGCCCGCAAATCACCAGGCGTTCGCCGGCCTGCACCGACAAATCAATGTCGCGCAGCACATGGAAGTCGCCAAACCATTTGTTGACCTGGTCGAAGCGGATGATGGGTTCAGTCATGGGCGGTGTCCTTGCCGGGGCGCGAGTGCGCCAGCCGCGTTTCCAGCCGCAGGCTGTAGCGCGACATCGCATAACAAAACGCGAAGTAGATGGCGGCGATGAAGAGGTAGGCCTCGATCTTGAACGGCCGCCAGTCCGGGTCCGAGCCGAGCGCGAGCGACAGGGCGCCCGTCAGTTCGTACAGCGAAACGATGGTGACCAGCGAGGTGTCCTTGAACAGCGAGATGAAGTTGTTCACGATGCTGGGCACGACCGCGGCCAGCGCCTGCGGCAGGATGATCTTGCGCTGCGCCTGCCAGTAGCCCAGGCCCATGCTGGCGGCGGCTTCCATCTGGCCGCGTCCGACCGTCTGCAGGCCGCCGCGGATGATCTCGGCCATGTAGGCCGCGGCGAACAGCGTGATGCCGACGACCACGCGGATCAGCACATCGGGCGTTTTGCCGACCGGCAAAAACAGCGGAAACATGAAGGACGCCATGAACAGCACCGAGATCAGCGGCACGCCACGCACCAGCTCGATATAGGCCAGGCACAAGGCGCGTATCGCCGGCATCTCCGAGCGCCGGCCCAGCGCGACCAGCACCGCCAGCGGAAAGGCCAGCACCATGGACAGCACCGTCAGCATCAGGGTCAGCGGCAGGCCGCCCCACAGGTCGGTGGGTACCTTGCTGAGGCCGGCCACGCCGCCGCCCATCAGCACAAAAAACAGCGCCAGCCCGGCGACCCAGATCAGCGCCAGCGATGGGCGCCAGAAGCGGCTGCTGCAGCTGGCGAACACCGGCGCCATCAGCGCGAAGCTGGCCAGCACCGGCCGCCACTGCGCTTCCTGCGGGTAGCGGCCCAGCAGAATGAAGCGGGCTTTTTCGTTGATGACACCCCAGCAGGCACCGATGCCACGTGCGGCCTGGCAGCGGTCGGCATCGGCGGCAAACACAGCGTGCACCACGCCCCAGTCCAGGCCCTGGATCAGCAGCCAGGCCGCCGCAGCCAGCAGCAGCACCGTGATCAGGGTATTGGGCAGGCTGGAGAAAAAATTCAGGCGCAGGCGCGCCATGGCGCCCACGGTGTGCCGTGGCGCGGGCCGGGGCGGAATCGGTTGAAACGTTGCTGCCATGCTCAGCGCTCCCGGATCGCCGAGCGGCGGTTGAAGGCGTTCATCAGCGCCGAGGTCAGCAGCGACAGCGTGAGGTAAACCGCCATGATGATGGCGATACATTCGACCGCGCGGCCGGACTGGTTCATCGAGGTGTTGGCAATCGACACCAGCTCGGGGTAACCCACGGCGACCGCCAGCGAGGAATTTTTGGTGAGGTTGAGGTACTGGTTGGTCAGCGGCGGGATGATCAGGCGCAGCGCCTGCGGCAGCACGATCAGCCGCAGCGTGCGGCCGCGCGACAGACCGATGGAGGCGCCGGCTTCACGCTGGCCGGCCGGCACCGAGGCGATGCCGGCGCGCACCACCTCCGCAATGAAGGCGGCGGTGTAAAGCACCAGGCCCAGCAGCACCGCCATGAATTCGGGGCTCAGGCTGGCGCCGCCCTCGACCTGGAAATCGCCCCGCACTGGCCACTGAAACAGCCAGTGGCCATCCACAGCCACCCACCACGGAAACGCCACACCGTTTTTGCTCAGGAAAAACGTGTCGCCCACACTCAGCGCCGCGTCCGGCGGCGGCAGGTACTCGATGAACAGCAGGTACCACATCAGCAACTGCAGCAGCAGCGGGATGTTGCGAAACAGCTCGACATACCCGTAGCTCAGGCCGCGCAGCAGCGCATTGCGCGAGAAACGCGCCACGCCGAGCAAGGTGCCGAGCACGGTGGCCAGCAGGCAGCCGATCAGCGCGACCCGCAGGGTGTTGACGATGCCGACTGCAAACGCCTGCCAGTAGGCGCGGGTGGCGTCGTAGCCGAACCAGCTTTCGCCGATGTCGAAGCCGGCCGGATCCGCCAGAAAACCGAAACCGCTCTGGATACCGCGCAGTTGCATGTTGGTCAGTGTGTTGCTGACCAGCAGCCAGGCCAGCAGCGCGATGAGCAGCACCGCAAGCACCTGGTAAACCGCACCGCGCGCCTGGCGGCCGCGCCACGAAAAAGCCCGCCGGGCAGGCGGGCGGGGCGGGATCAGGGGTGCGTCGGGCGAGGCCATCCGCGCAGGATCAACGCACCGGCGGCGCGTACATCAGGCCGCCTTTGGACCAGAGATTGTTGCTGCCGCGCGGCAGGCCCAGCGGGCTTTTCGGGCCGACGTTGCGCTCGAAAATTTCGCCGTAGTTGCCGGTGGCCTTGATCGCGCGCGCCAGCCAGTCCTTGTCCAGGCCCAGCAGCTTGCCGGTGTCTTCAGTGCTGCCCAGCAGGCGCCCGATGTTCGGGTCCTTGCTGTCTTTTTGCAGCGCATCGACATTGGCCTGGGTCACGCCGTATTCCTCGGCCTCGATCAGGCCAAACACCACCCATTTGGCAATCGCAAAAAACTCGTCATCGCCGCGGCGGATCGCAGGGCTCAAGGGTTCTTTCGAGATCAGCTCCGGCAGCACCGTGTGTTCGGCCGGGGTCTTGGCCTCCTTGTTGCGGATCGAAGCGAGGCCTGAAGCGTCGGTGGTGTAGGCCTGGCAGCGGCCGGAGAAATAGGCGGCATTGGCGGCGTCGAATTTTTCAAACACCACCGGCTTGATGCCCAGCTTGTTGATGCGCGAAAACTCGCTGAGGTTTTTTTCTGTCGTGGTGCCGGACTGCACACACACCGTGGCGCCCTTGAGCTGTTTGGCGCTTTTGACCTTGCCCTTGGCCGGCACCATGAAGCCCTGGCCGTCGTAATAGGTGACACCGGTGAAGACCAGGCCCAGCGAAGCATCGCGGGTCAGCGTCCAGCTGGTGTTGCGCGACAGGATGTCCACCTCACCCGACTGCAGGGCGGCAAAACGCTGTTGCGACACCAGCGGCACCCACTTGACCTTGTTGGCATCGCCCAGCACGCTGGCGGCAATCGCGCGGCAGACATCGACGTCCAGGCCCGACCACTTGCCGGCGCTGTCGGCCTGCGAGAAACCGGCCACGCCGCTGCTGACCCCGCAGACCAGCTGGCCCCGCGCCTTGATCGCGTCCAGCGTCTTGCCGGCATGGGCCGGTGCGGCGACGGCGGCCAGCAGGCACAGTGCGCCGGCGGTGAACCCGTGTTTGTTGAAGATGTTCGGCATGTTCAGGCTCCAGGAAAACAAAAGACAGGTGCGGCGAGTGACGGATCAAACGATGTTCGCACAAACCGCAATCACCCGCCGGCTACTGGCCCATCACGATGCCTTCGCGGCGCGGGTCGGCACCGCCGAACCAGCCGGTGGCGGTGCGCTGTATGCCTTGCAGGCCGCTGGGCAGGGCCAGTTCACGCACCTCGTGGCCGCGTGCGCGCAGGGCCTCTGCGGTGCTGGCCGGAAAGCGCCCCGCTTCCAGCAGGACCGGCCCGCCCAGCGAAGCGAAGTTGGGCAGGTTGATGGCCTGCTGGATGTCCAGGCCCCAATTCAACACGCCATACAGCGTTTTGGTGGTGAAGTGGATGATGACGGCGCCGCCGGGGCTGCCGGTGGTCATCACCAGCTGCTTCGTGGCCTTGTCGAACACCAGTGTCGGCGCCATCGACGAGCGCGGGCGTTTGCCGCCCTGCACGCGGTTGGCAATTGGCGCACCCGAGGCATCGCTGGGCGCGAAGCTGAAGTCGGTCAACTCGTTGTTCAGCAAAAAGCCGCCGGCCAGGCCCTTGCCGCGGTTGACCATTTGCCGGGCGCCCCAGGCGTCCTCGATGGTTGTGGTCATCGCAACGGCGTTGCCCCAGCGGTCGATGATGGAAATGTGCGAGGTGCCATGTTCGGGCTGATCGGGCATGGGCGCCTGGCTGATGCGGGTGCTCCCCGGTGGTTGGCCCGCAGGGGCGGTCTTCATGCTGTGCGGGCCGATCAGTTGCGCGCGGCTGGCCAGGTAGGCGGGCGCCAGCAGGCTTTGCCAGCTGCCGGCCGGCGGCGGCACGAAGTCCGGGTCGGCCACGTACTGCGCACGGTCGGCATACGCCAGGCGCGAGGCTTCGGTGTAGAGGTGCAGCCAGTCGGCGCCGGGAAGCACCTCGTCCCGCGTGCTGGGGCAGGGCGCCATCACGCAGCGGATGCCGGTGTCCACCGGGGTGCGGGTGGGCGGCAGGCTGTGGGCTGGCGTGTTGGCCAGCATGCCCAGGATCTGGCCGATGGCGAGGGCGCCCGAACTCGGTGGCGGCATGCCGCAGATGCGGTAGGCCTTGCCGGCCGCTGAATGGTCGTGGCACAGCGGCTCGCGCTTTTTGGCCTGGTAGCCGGCCAGGTCGGCCAGGCTCAGCTGGCCGGGATTGGTCGGGTGTTGCTGCACCTTGTTGACGATGGCCTGCGCCACCTCGCCTTCCAGCAGCGCTTTGGAGCCGTCGGCGGCGATCTGCCGAAGCACCGCCGCCAGCTCGGGATTTTTAAGCAGGTGGCCGACCGGCCAGGGCTGGCCGGTGGCGTCGTAGAAGTAGGCGAGGGCGACCGGATCCTTCTTCAGGTCCACTTCCGGCAGCAGCAGGGCGTGCAGGCGCCGGCTGACGGGGAAGCCGTCCTCCGAGAGACGGATGGCCGGCTGGAACAATTGCGCCCAGGGCAGCTTGCCGTACTGCCTGTGCGCCATCTCCAGCATGCGCACCGCACCGGGTGAGCCGACGGATCGCCCGCCGACCACGGCCTCGTGAAATGCCATGGGTTTGCCATCGGGGCCGAGAAACAGCCGCTCGTTGGCGGCCGCGGGTGCGGTCTCGCGGCCATCGAAGGCTTCAACCGTCTGGCCGTTGTAATGCAGCAGAAAAGCCCCGCCGGCGATACCGCTGGACTGCGGCTCGACCAGCGCCAGCACCATTTGCACGGCAATCGCGGCGTCCACGGCCGAGCCGCCGGCTCGCAGGATCTGGTCGCCCGCGCGGGTGGCCAGCGGATTGGCCGCGGCGACGGCGTAGCGGGTGGTCGCCCAGCCGGGTTTGGCGGTGTAGCCGGACGCGCCTTCGGGTTGCGCCGGCGCCGCGTTGCCCGGGCTGGGCGGCGCGGTGCTGGTGCAGGCCGCCAGCAGCGCGGCCAGCGTGAAGGAAGTCAGCAGGCGTTTCATGCCATCTCCGG
>CAMLDT010000128.1 GCA_946479075.1 uncultured Polaromonas sp. | reverse complement strand
CGAACTTCCGCGAAGGCCTGAACGTGCTGGAGTACTTCATCTCCACCCACGGTGCGCGTAAAGGTCTGGCCGATACGGCGCTGAAAACCGCCAACTCCGGTTACCTGACACGCCGCCTGTGCGACGTGGTGCAGGACCTGGTCGTGACGGAAGAAGACTGCGGTACGCAGGACGGATCGCTGATGCGCGCCATTGTCGAGGGCGGTGAGGTCATCGAATCGCTGCGTGACCGTATCCTGGGCCGCACGGCGGTCGAAGATATCGTGCATCCCGAGAACCGCGCGGTGCTGGCGAAAGCCGGCGTCATGCTGGACGAGGACCTCATTGAGGACCTCGAAGCTGCCGGCGTGGACGAGGTCAAGGTCCGTACGGCCCTGACCTGCGAAACGCGTTTCGGCCTGTGCTCGAAGTGCTACGGTCGCGATCTGGGTCGTGGCGGTCTCATCAACATCGGCGAGGCGGTCGGCATCATTGCGGCCCAGTCGATTGGTGAGCCGGGCACGCAGTTGACCATGCGCACGTTCCACATCGGCGGCGCTGCATCACGTGCGGCCATCGCTTCGAGTGTGGAAGCCAAGTCCAACGGCGTGATCGGCTTCAATGCCCCCATGCGTTATGTGACCAACAGCAAGGGCGAGCTGGTTGTGATCGCGCGCTCCGGCGAGATCATCATCCATGATGAGCATGGCCGTGAGCGTGAGCGCCACAAGGTGCCTTACGGCGGCGTGCTCAACGTCAAGGCCGACCAGCAAATCAAGGCCGGCGCGATTCTGGCGACCTGGGATCCACTGACCCGCCCCATCATTACCGAGTTCGCCGGCAAGGTGCTCTTCGAGAATGTGGAAGAAGGCGTGACGGTGGCCAAGCAGCTCGACGAGGTGACCGGTCTGTCCACCCTGGTGGTGATTGATCCGAAGCGCCGCGGCGTGACCAAGGTGGTTCGCCCACAGGTCAAGCTCATCGACGCGACCGGCAACGAAGTCAAGATTCCCGGCACCGATCACTCGGTGACGATTGGCTTCCAGATCGGCGCGCTGGTCCAGGTGCGTGACGGCCAGGACGTGGGCCCCGGCGAAGTGCTGGCGCGTATCCCGGTCGAAGGTCAGAAAACCCGTGACATTACCGGCGGTTTGCCGCGTGTGGCCGAGTTGTTCGAAGCCCGTACGCCGAAAGACAAGGGCACGCTGGCAGAAATGACCGGCACAGTGTCCTTCGGCAAGGAAACCAAAGGCAAGATCCGCCTGCAGATCACCGATCCCGAAGGCAAGGTCTGGGAAGACCTGGTCCCCAAGGAAAAGAACATCCTGGTGCACGAAGGCCAGGTGGTGAACAAGGGCGAATCGATTGTGGACGGCCCGGCCGACCCGCAAGACATCCTGCGTCTCCTGGGCATGGAAGAGCTGGCTCGTTACATCGTCGACGAAGTGCAGGATGTTTACCGCCTGCAGGGCGTGAAGATCAACGACAAGCACATTGAAGTGATTGTTCGCCAGATGCTGCGCCGCGTGGTTGTCGAAAGCGTGGGTGATTCGAGCTACATCGCCGGCGAACAGGTCGAGCGCTCGGTCATCCTGGATGCCAACGACGCCCTGCGTGCCGAAGGCAAGATTCCTGCAACCTTCAGCAACCTGCTGCTGGGTATCACCAAGGCATCGTTGTCGACCGACTCGTTCATTTCTGCGGCTTCCTTCCAGGAAACCACTCGCGTGCTCACCGAAGCTGCCATCATGGGCAAGCGCGACGAGTTGCGTGGCCTGAAGGAAAACGTGATTGTCGGCCGCCTGATTCCTGCAGGTACCGGCATGGCCTACCATGAGGCACGCAAAGCCAAGGACCAGATGGACGACGCCGAGCGCCGCGCCATTGCCGAGGCCGAAGCCGCCGAACTGGGGGCCTTGCCCGAGCAGACCAGCGAAGGTGCTGCCACCGAGTAAGTGCCGTTTTTTGGTGCTATAAAAAGCAGAGCGCCCCGCGCCCTTGAATAAAGGGCCCGGGGCGTTTTTTATGGACAATTTGACCGGTCGGCAAGCAAGACGGTGCTCTGCAGCCTCCCGCACCCTGTACAGGTGCTGCGCTTGTCCGCTAAAGTCGCGGTGCGTCCGACATGCCCATACATTTGCAGCACCGGTGCTGCTTTAGGAGAAGAGCCTCCATGTCCACCCAGTCCCTGGTCCTGATTGCCCTGTTTGCCGTGCTGCTGTTCTGGGCCGTCGGTGCCTACAACCGGCTGGTGCGTCTGAAGAACCTGATTGCCAATGCGTTTGGCCAGATTGACGTGCAGCTCAAGCGCCGGTATGACCTGATCCCCAACCTTGTGGAGGCGGCAAAAAAATACCTCTTGCATGAGCGGGAAACCCTGGAGGCGGTGATCGCGGCTCGCAACCAGGCGCGTTCGGCGAGCGATGCCGCGCGCAGTCGCCCGACCCACGCCCCGGAAGTCATGGCGCTGGCTGTGGCCGAACAGGCGCTGAGCGGCAGCCTGGACCGGCTGTTTGCGTTGACCGAGGCCTACCCTGAGCTCAAGGCAGATGCAACCATCCGCGAACTCAGCGAAGAACTCACCAGCACCGAGAACAAGGTGGCTTTTGCTCGCCAGGCCTACAACGACTGTGTGCTCGACTACAACAATGCGCAGGCACAGTTTCCCGCGGTGCTGATTGCCCGCCTGTTCGGCTTTGCGCCTTCGGCGATGTTGCAAGCCACTGAAAGCCCGGCTGAGCGCCAGGCCGTGCGCATCCGCATCCAGATGTGAACAAGTTTCCCATGCTTGTCACGGCGGATGCCATGCGGCGCTCCAGGGGGTTGCTGCGCCTGCGGACCGGCGCCGGGTCCGCGGCCCGCCGTGCCTGATCGCTGCCCTCATGCGTTTTTTTGAGCAGCAGGAAAAAGCCCGTGCCCGGACGCGGCAACTGGTGTTGCTGTTTGCGCTGGCCGTGTTGCTGCTGGTACTTGCCATCAATGCCGCCCTGGCACTGACGTGGCGTCTGGTGACGCCGGGCTTTCATGGTTATCCCGCCTATTTTTTCACGGTCAATACCGGGATGACGCTGCTTTTTGTTCTGGGCGGCTGGTGGCTCGAAACATCGAGCCTGCAGGGCGGCGGTGAAAAGCTGGCGCGGCGCGCAGGTGCGCGCGAAGCCTGGCCGGCCAGCCGCTTTGATGAGCAAAAGCTGTGCAACATCGCCGCAGAACTGGCCATTGCGGCCAGCATGCACCCACCGCAGGTCATGGTGCTGGAGCGGGCTGAAAGCATCAATGCCTTTGCGGCCGGTTGGGACGAAGAGGATTCGGTGATTGCAGTGACACGCGGCGCGCTCGATGGCTTGACACGGGACGAACTGCAAGGGCTGGTGGCGCATGAGCTGAGCCATCTCCGTGAGGGTGATACCCGGCTGAACATGCGGCTGGCGGGCATGGTGTTCGGACTGGAGATGATTTTCAATCTGGGTCGCCGCATGTGCGAACGTGATGAAGAAGATCGCCGCACACTGTTGGCCTTGCCGGGCTTTGCCATCATGGTGGCGGGCTTTTTCGGCTGGCTCGCCGGCCGGGCGCTCAAAGCTGCGGTGTCGCGCCAGCGTGAGTTTCTTGCCGACGCGCGTGCCGTGCAGTTCACGCGAAGCAGGGATGGCCTCGGGGGGGTGTTGCGCAAGGTGGCGAGGCAGCAACAGGCCGCTTCGGGCTCGCGCGGCTTTCATCCTGCGGTTCAGCACATGTTGCTGGTGGGTCAACAAGGTCGCGGGCACTGGCTGGATTCCCATCCACCGCTGGGCGAACGCATCCGGCGCATCTATGGCCGGTCCATGCCGGCGTGGCCTGATGAGCCGGCACCGCCTTCTGATGTGCTGGCGCCCACACGACCCGGCACGCTGGGGTAAGCATGCGGTCAAATGAGGACATGACAAAATGTCTGCTCGGACTTCCGAGTGCCGGTCGTGTGCTGAAGACGGCTGAGGCGCGCCGCCATCGGCATGTCCACTGAATTCCGCAACCACCGGGAGAAACCCATGAAGACCACCGCTTTCACCTTCATGCTGGCACTGCAAGGGCTGGCCGCAGCGTCCCTGAGCCAGGCCCAGACATCGCCAGCACAGGCCCTGTACCACCGCAGCCTGGCAGCCAGTTGCGCCAACTGTCATGGCACGGACGGCCGGGCTGTCCAGGGGTCGAACGTGCCGGCACTCGCCGGCATGGATAAAACCTATTTCGTCACCCAGATGAGGGCTTTCAAGGATGGCACCCGGCCGGCCACCGTGATGCACCAGATCAGCAAGGGTTTCAGCGACGCCCAGATCGAAGTGCTTGGCGGCTACTTTGCCGCGCAGAAAAAATAAGGAGAAGGATATGAACCCCCACGCTCACGGTCGTTCGTTGCTCCCCGAAGGGGCGCGCCTTCCTGGAGGCGGCTCGTCGGAAGGCATGCAACGACGCTCCTTTCTCCAGTCTTCTATCGCGCTGAGCCTGCTCGGCCTGTCGGCCTGCGCCACAACATCCATTCCCGCCAAAGCCAGGGTGGTCGTCATCGGCGGCGGTTATGGCGGCGCCACGGCTGCCAAATACGTGCGCCTGCTGTCGGACTACAAAATCGATGTGGTGCTGATTGAGCCCGAGCCCGCATTCATCTCGTGCCCGCTTTCCAACCTCGTGCTCGGCGGCAGCAAGCAGATCAGCGACATCACGACGGCGTATACCGGCCTGGGCAAAAACCACGGGGTGACCGTCGTCCGTGACTGGGCCAGTGCCATCGACACCGGCAGAAAAACCGTCACGCTCGGTGGCGGCGCTACGATTGCCTATGACAAGCTGGTGGTCTCGCCGGGCGTTGAGCTGATGTTCGGCAGCATCCAGGGCCTGCAACAGGCGCACGACGCGGGGCAGATCCTCCAGGCCTGGAAGGCCGGGGCCGAAACCCTGGCACTGCGCAGGCAACTTGAGGCCATGCCCGACGGCGGCGTTTATGCGATCACGATCCCCGAGGCCCCTTATCGCTGCCCGCCCGGCCCCTACGAGCGCGCGTCGGTGATTGCGGGCTATTTCAAGGCTGCCAAGCCGCGCAGCAAGGTGCTGATTCTTGACGCCAACATGGATGTCACGTCCAAAGGTCCGCTGTTCAAGAAGGTCTGGGCCGAGCAGTACAAAGGCATTGTCGAATACCGCAGCCAGCACAAGGCCACGGCCGTGGATGCCAAGGCCGGCGTGATCAGGTTCGATGTGCAGGACGACGTCAAGGCCGATGTACTCAATGTGCTCCCGTCCATGCGTGCCGGCACCATTGCGGTTCAAGCCGGGCTCAACAACATGGCCGACAAACGCTGGTGCGGCGTCAATTACCTGAGCTTCGAATCCACCGCTGCCAGGGATGTGTTTGTACTGGGCGACTCGATCCAGGTCGCGCCGGCCATGCCCAAAAGCGGCCACATGGCCAACAACCAGGGCAAGGTGGCGGCGGCTGCCATCGTCGCGCAGCTGTCGGGTTGGGAGATCAATCCCGCGCCGATGCTCACCAACACCTGCTACAGCTTTGTGGACAGCAAAAATGTGATCCACGTGGCCAGCGTGCACGAGTACGTGGCTGCCGAAAAGACCTTCAAGGCGGTGCATGGCTCGGGCGGCGTCAGCCCCGGCCCGAGTGAACTGGAAGGCACTTATGCGCTGGACTGGGCACGCAATATCTGGGCGGACAGCCTGAGCTGATGCGGGCCTGCGCGAGGGTCCGCTCCGCCTGATTCCCTGGCCCTTCGGGGTGGCCGTGCCGGCGCCCAGTCGGCGCCTGCTTGTAATCCGGCGTCAAGGGCACGCTGCGGGCTCCTGGCTGGTCTAATACGGGGTGACTGCCCCTGTTGGGCCGCATCTCCGAGATTCATGCAAGACACCCCCCACCCCATTCCCCTGTGGCGCCAGCTCCAGGGCGCGGCCAGTTTACTGATGGCCGTGCGCGCAGGACGCTCCATGACGGCCGCTCTGGAAGACGTGCATGCAGACCTGCGGCCCGGTGTGCAGGCGCTGGGCTTTCATGCACTGCGCCATTTGGGGCGCGCGGAGGCCTTGCGGCGGCAACTTGCCAGCCGCCCCCCGCCGCCCGAGGCCGATGCGCTGCTGTGCGTGGCCCTGGCGCTGATCTGGAGCGAAGACGGCGCGCCTTACACCGTGCACACGCTGGTCGACCAGGCGGTGGAGGCGGCCAAGTCCAGTGAGCACACGCGCCACCAGGCCAGCTTCATCAATGGTTGCTTGCGCCGCTTTCTGCGCGAACGGGAGGCACTGGTGACGCGCACGGACAAGCAGCCGCAAGCCGTCTGGAACCACCCCCAATGGTGGATTGACCGTGTGCGGCAAGACCACCCCACGCGCTGGCAGGACATCCTGCGCGCCAACAACAGCCGGGCGCCGTTGACACTGCGGGTTAATGAACAAAAAACGAATCCAGCCCTTTACCAGCAAGCGCTGGCAGCTATCAATATCGAAGCAAAATCCGCAGGCCCGCAGGGCTTGGTGCTGTCGAAAGCGGTCCCGGTGCCCTCCTTGCCCGGGTATGCCGAGGGACATTTTTCCGTGCAGGATGCGGCCGCGCAACTCGCCGCGCCGTTGTTGCTGCAAGGGTTGGCCCCAGCCCAGGGCGGCCGCTTGCGGCTGCTGGACGCCTGCGCTGCACCCGGCGGCAAAACCGCACACCTGCTGGAAATGGCCGATGCCGATGTCACGGCACTCGACATCGATCCGGACCGCTGTGAACGCATCCGGCAGAACCTGAAGCGCCTGGGCTTGCAGGCCGATGTGCGGGTAGGGGATGCGGCGCGCCCCGACGACTGGTGGGACGGCCAGCTTTTCGACGGCATCCTGCTGGATGCGCCCTGTACCGCTTCGGGCATCGTGCGCCGGCACCCGGATGTTCGCTGGTTGCGCCGCCCGACCGATATTGCCCAACTGGCAGCGCTACAGCGCCAGTTGTTCGATGCCTTGTGGCCCTTGCTCCGGCCTGGCGGTCGGCTGCTGTATTGCACCTGCTCGGTTTTCCGCAGCGAGGGAGAAGCGCAGGCGCAAACGTTTGTTACGCACCACAAAGACGCTCATTTCATGCCGTCGCCCGGCCATTTACTGCCCCAAAGTGGCGTGCCCGGGACCGTCTTCCCGGACAATTTGACAGGTGACAACGACGGTTTTTATTACGCCATCCTTGAAAAACACCAGCTGTGAGTCGTGGGTGCGGCAGGTGTGGGCGTTTTGCGCCTGGGTGATGCTGGTTTGCGCCGGCCCGGCAGTGCTGGCGGCCGAAGTCACGCACATGAAGATGGAGCGCTCGGACGATGCGGTTTACCTGTCCGCTACCGTCCAGTTTGAATTGCCGACGGTGGTTGAAGATGCGCTGCTCAAGGGCATACCGATGTTTTTTGTGGCCGAGGGCGACATCTACCGTGAACGCTGGTACTGGTATGACAAACGCCTGACCACCGCGACCCGGACCATGCGCCTGGCCTTTCAGCCCCTGACCCGGCGCTGGCGGCTGAACATTCTGGCCGGCGCGATCAGCGTGACGGGTCTGCGCGCGTCCTTCAGCCAGAACTACGACACCCTGCCCGAAGCCATGGCCGCCATCCAGCGCATCTCGCGCTGGCGCATTGCCGATGCGGCTGAAATCGACCCGGCCGCGCCACACACGGTCGAGTTCCGCTTCCGGCTGGACCTGTCGCAGTTGCCCAGGCCGTTCCAGATTGGTGTTGCCGGCCAGCGGGACTGGACCATTGCCGTCGAAGACAGCCGGCAACTGATCGCCGAACCCATTCGCGACCTCTCGCTGGCCACCGACCCGGCCAGAGACGTGGTCAAAGAGGCCATCAAGTGAGTTTCAGCGGGCAGGTGGCGTCCGTGAAAACCAGTCCGGCCTTCCGCTGGACTGTCGGTGTCGGTGTCGGGGTGATGGCAGCGCTGGGGCTGGTGCTGATGTTTTTGCTGACCCAGGCCACCGGCAACCGCGAACTGTACGAACGCAACTACGTCCTGTTGCTGGGGCTCAATGTGGCCGTGGCCGCCTTGCTGCTGCTGGTGATCGGCTGGATTGTCGTCCGGCTGGTGCTGCGCCTGCGCAAGGGCAAGTTTGGCAGTCGCCTGCTGGTCAAGCTCGCGGCCATTTTCGCGCTGGTCGGCCTGCTGCCGGGCATGATGATTTACGTCGTTTCCTACCAGTTTGTCTCGCGCTCCATTGAAAGCTGGTTTGATGTCAAGGTCGAAGGTGCGCTGGACGCCGGTCTTAACCTCGGCCGGGTCACGCTCGACACGCTGGCCTCCGAGCTGGCCAACAAAACCCGTGTAGCCGCCAGCCAGCTTGCACAGACGCCCGATGCCACCGCCGGCCTGGCACTGGAGCGCCTGCGCGACCAGTTGGCGGTCAATGATGTGGTGCTCTGGACAGCCTCGGGCCAGATGATTGCGAGTGCAGGCGACTCGCGTTATTCGATCAAGCCGGAGCGGCCCCCCGGCCAGTTGCTGCGCAACGCGCGCGCCCAGCGCGTGGCCACGCAGATCGAGGGGCTGGACGAGGTGACCTTGCCCGGACTCGAACCCCCCGGCGCCGAACCGGCGGGAACTGCACCCGGAACGCCTGTCGCCGCGTCGTCCGGCGCCCCCAATGCCGCCCCGCGCATCAAGGCGCTGGCGCTTGTCAACAGCCCCGAGCTCGGCCTGTTCGGCGAGAACCGTTTCCTGCAGGTGACCGAGCTTTTGCCGGCCAGCCTCGTGGCCAATGCCATTGCCGTGCAGGAGGCCAATCGCGAATACCAGGAGCGTGCGCTGGCACGCGGTGGCCTGCGCAAGATGTACATCGGCACCTTGACGCTGAGCCTTTTTCTGGCGGTGTTTGGCGCCGTGCTGCTGGCGGTGGTGCTGGGCAACCAGCTGGCCCGCCCGCTGCTTGTCCTTGCCGAAGGTGTCAGGCAGGTCGCCCAGGGTGACCTCACGCCCAAGGCCGCGCTGCAGGGCAAGGACGAACTGGGCGGGTTGACCCGTTCCTTCGCCGACATGACCCAGCAGCTGGCCGATGCGCGCGGTGCGGTGCAAAAAAGCATGGACCAGGTCGATGCCGCCCGGGCCAACCTGCAGACCATCCTGGACAACCTGACCGCTGGCGTCATGGTGCTGGACCTCAGGGGGCGGATCCTGAGCAGCAACCCCGGCGCCACCCGCATCCTGCGTGCGCCGCTGGCAGCCCATCACGGACAAGCCCTCAGCGAGGTGCCCGGCATGGAGGCGTTTGCGCAAGGGGTGCAGGCCCAGTTCGACACCTATTTCGGCGAGAACACCCTGCATGGCGTCGAGCACTGGCAGCAGTCCTTCGAAATCAATGCAGCGCAACCCGGCACGCCCGACAACGCCATCACCCTGATTGCGCGGGGTGCCAAGATGCCCGGCAACGAATGCCTGCTGGTGTTCGACGATGTGTCCGAAATGGTCTCGGCCCAGCGTGCCCAGGCCTGGGGCGAGGTGGCGCGGCGGCTTGCGCATGAAATCAAGAATCCGCTGACGCCGATCCAGTTATCGGCCGAGCGGCTTGAAATGAAACTCACCGGCAGGATCGCCGAGCCCGAACAGCTGCTGCTGACCAAGTCCGTGAAGACCATCGTTGACCAGGTCGATGCGATGAAGCGGCTGGTCAACGAGTTCCGCGACTACGCGCGCTTGCCGGCCGCCGAGCTCAAGCCGGTGGACCTCAACGCACTGGTCAGCGACGTGATCCAGCTTTACGCCAGCGACAACGCCATCGTGCCGGTGCAGGTGGAGCTGGAGCCGGGCTGTCCGCCGATAAAGGCCGATTCACAACAGATTCGGCAGGTTATTCACAACTTGTTGCAAAACGCCCAGGACGCGCAGGAAGGGCTTGCACCCGGCCGCCAGGCGCTGGTGACGATGCGCACCGAGTACTCCGCAACGTCGCGCCGCGTGCGGCTGACGGTGCGCGACAACGGGAGCGGCTTCCCCGAACACATCCTGAAGAGGGCGTTCGAGCCCTATGTCACCACCAAGGTCAAAGGCACGGGGCTTGGCCTGGCGGTGGTCAAAAAAATTGCCGACGAGCACGGAGCACGCATCGATATTTCAAATCGCGTGGTGGACGGTGTCGTGCAGGGCGCCCAAGTATCGTTATCATTCGCGGTTGTGACTTAACAACACTTG
>CAMLDT010000127.1 GCA_946479075.1 uncultured Polaromonas sp. | reverse complement strand
GGTCCATGCCACCGCCAAACCAGTACGCCGGCGGTCCCGAGGCCGGTGTCGCGGCAATCATTCGCACGTTCATGTGCACCGTCGGCACATAAGGGTTGCGCGGGTGAAACACCAGCGACACACCCATCGCCTCGAAAGGCGCGCCAGCCAGTTCGGGCCGGTGCTGCGTTGCCGAAGGCGGCAAACGGGGTCCGCGCACATGCGAAAAACCGCAACCGGCGCGCTCGAACACCTTGCCCTGCTCCAGGATCATGGTGATGCCATTGCCCTGCAGGGTTTCGCCCGGCGGTTTTTCCCAGGCATCGGCCATGAATGCGCTGCCATCCACCGCAGCGATGCTGCCGGTAATACGCTGCTGCAAGGCCAGCAGGTAGCTGCGCACAAGGGAGGAATCGGTCATGGTCGTCATTTCACAATGCTATCGGCCTGCGGAACATCCGCATTGATCAAACGCACAGGCGCGGCGGCACCGGCCCGGAAGCCGTGGCAGTCCTGTAGCGCAAGCGCCATGCGTTCGAGGTCACGGTCTTCGTCGCCACTAAGCCGCACAAACTCGCGGAACACCAGGCGTTTGCCGACATAGTCCAGGCCGGCCAGCCCTACGGGCACATCGGCCTGAAGCGCCAGCCGGTAAAACCCGCTGCGCCATCCTGCGGTGAGCCGGCGCGTGCCTTCCGGCGAGAGTGCCAGCCAGAAATACTGGCCCGCGGCCTTTTTCTGCTTCATCACCGCGATCATCTGGCCCACCACCCCCTGGGGCGATGAGCGCCTGACCGGCACGCCGCCCAGCCAGCGCAGCCAGGGGCCAAACACGGGGATGCGGAACAGCGTGTCCTTGCCCCAGAACATGACCGGGATGCCCATCGCCCATTTGAGCAGCACGGCGACCGGAAAATCCCAGTTGGAGGTATGTGGATACACCACAATCACGCCCTGCCGTGCCGGCAGGCCCTGAAACTCAATGCGCCACCCAAGGGCACGCACCAGCAGGCGGGCCAGCACGCTCCCGCGGAACTGCACTGGATGCGGCGGCTGAAAATCCATGCCCATCAGGGCTTGATCGCCCGGTAACCGATGTCCTTGCGGTATTGCGCACCGTCGAAATGAATCCGCTTGGCGGCCTCATACGCCTGGTGCTGGGCCTCCTTCACCGAGCTGGCCAGCGCCGTGACACACAACACGCGCCCGCCGGACGTCACCACGCTGCCTTTCGCAGCGCCTTCTGCCGTGGCCGTGCCGGCATGAAAAACCACCGTGTCCTCCGGACCCTGGACGTTGACCGGCGGCAAGCCGGTGATGGCATCGCCCTTGCGCGGCTGCAGCGGATAGCCGTGCGCAGCCATCACCACACCCAGCGCCACGCGGCGGTCCCATTCGAGTTCGACCTCATCGAGCTTGCCCGAGGTGGCCGCCATCATCACTTCGTACAGGTCCGACTTGAGCCGAAGCATGATGGGCTGGGTTTCGGGGTCACCCATGCGGCAGTTGAACTCCAGGGTCTTGACCTTGCCGTCGGGCGTGATCATCAGACCGGCATAGAGAAAGCCGGTGAACGGGATGCCGTCTTTTTCCATGCCCTTGATGGTCGGCAGGATGATCTCGCGCATGGCGCGGGCATGCACCGTGGGCGTCACCACCGGTGCCGGCGAATACGCGCCCATACCCCCGGTGTTCGGTCCCAGGTCGCCGTCGAGCAGGCGTTTGTGGTCCTGGCTGGTCGCCATGGCGGCGACGTTTTTCCCGTCGCACATGACGATGAAACTGGCTTCCTCGCCTTCGAGAAACTCCTCAATCACGACGCGTGCACCACCGGCGTTGTGCGTCACGCCCAGCGGGTTGAAACTCGGGTCGGGTGCCAGCATGAATTCAATCGCTTCATGGGCTTCGTGCAGGCTCATCGCCACGACCACCCCCTTGCCGGCGGCCAGGCCGTCGGCCTTGACCACAATCGGCGCGCCTTTCTCGTCCACATAGGCGTGGGCCGCGGCCGCGTCGGTGAAAGTTTCGTACTCGGCCGTCGGAATGCCGTGGCGCTTCATGAAGGCCTTGGAAAAGGCCTTGGAACTTTCCAGCTGCGCCGCCGCCTTGGTCGGCCCGAACACGCGCAAGCCATGCAGGCGGAACTCATCCACAATGCCGGCCGCCAGCGGCTGCTCCGGGCCAACGACGGTCAGCGCGATCTTTTCGGCCAGCGCCCATTCACGCAGCGCCTTCACGTCGGTGATGGCGATGTTTTCCAGGCGCGCGTCCAGCGCGGTTCCCCCGTTGCCGGGCGCCACATACACAGCCTGAACCTTGGGGGATTGCGCCAGCTTCCAGGCCAGCGCGTGTTCACGGCCGCCGCCGCCAACCACTAAAACTTTCATGCGGGAACTTTCATTGTTTGATTTTTATTCCGAGATCGCGGCGTTGTGGAAGACGTCCTGGGTATCGTCCAGATCCTCCAGAATGTCCAGCAGCCGCTGCATTTTTTCGCCATCGGCGCCGGACAGCTCGATCATGTTGTCGGCGCGCATCGTCACTTCGGCGACCTCTGGCGTCAGGCCGGCGGCTTCCAGGGCGTTCTTGACGGCCTCAAAGTCGGTATAGGGCGTCAGCACCTCGATGGCGCCGTCGTCATGGGTGATCACATCGTCGGCGCCGGACTCCAGCGCCACTTCCATGATCTTGTCTTCGCTGGTGCCGGGCGCAAAAATCAGCTGCCCGCAGTGCTTGAACTGGAAAGCCACCGAGCCTTCGGTGCCCATGTTGCCGCCGTATTTGGAAAACGCATGCCGCACTTCGGCCACGGTACGGACCTTGTTGTCGGTCATGCAATCCACGATGATGGCCGCGCCGCCAATGCCGTAACCTTCGTAACGGACTTCCTCGTAATGCACACCTTCCAGGCTGCCGGTGGCCTTGGCAATGCCGTACTTGACGTTTTCATTGGGCATGTTGGCCGCCTTGGCCTTGTCCACCGCCAGCCGCAGCCGCGGATTGGTGCCCAGGTCGCCGCCACCCATGCGCGCGGCCACCATGATTTCGCGCATCACACGGGTCCAGATACGCTGGCGCTTCTCGTCCTGGCGTCCCTTGCGGTGCTGAATATTCGCCCATTTGCTGTGACCGGCCACGGAAATCCTTTGGAATTGATTTAATCTACAAACCGCATTTTACTTTTTGAACGACAGGACACCCCATGGCCGAGCCCTTTTTGATTGCCCGGAATGCCTCCACCACCTGCGAACTGCTGCCGGCGCTGGCCAACCGCCACGGCCTGATCACCGGCGCCACCGGCACCGGCAAGACCGTGACCCTGCAGACCCTGGCCGAAAACTTCTCGAAAATCGGCGTGCCGGTTTTCATGGCCGACGTCAAGGGCGACCTGGCCGGCATCAGCCAGGCTGGCAGCATCGGCGAAAAAATGGGCGCGGTGCTGAAGGAACGCGGGATTGAAAAGCCCGAGCCGCTGGCCTGCCCCACCACCTTGTGGGATGTGTTCGGCGAACAGGGCCACCCGGTGCGCGCCACCGTCTCCGACATGGGGCCGCTGCTGCTGGGCCGCATGCTGGGCCTCAACGACACCCAGGCCGGTGTGATCAACCTGGTGTTCAAGATTGCCGACGACGCCGGCATGTTGCTGCTGGACCTGAAAGACCTGCGCGCCATGCTGCAACATGTGGGCGACAACGCCAGCAAGTTCACCACCGAATACGGCAACATCAGCGCGGCCAGCGTGGGCGCCATCCAGCGCGGCCTGATGCAGATCGAAACCCAGGGCGGCGACAAGTTCTTCGGCGAACCCATGCTCAACATCAGCGACTTCATGCAGACGGTCGATGGCAAGGGAGTGATCAACATCCTGGCCGCCGACAAGCTCATGAACTCGCCGCGCCTGTACGCCACGTTTTTGTTGTGGATGTTGTCCGAGCTGTTCGAGCAACTGCCCGAAATCGGCGACCCGGATCAGCCCAAGCTGGTGTTTTTCTTCGACGAGGCGCATCTGCTGTTTACCGACGCACCCAAGGCGCTGATCGAGCGCATCGAACTGGTCGTGCGGCTGGTGCGTTCCAAGGGCGTGGGCGTTTATTTCGTCACGCAGAACCCGCTGGACATTCCCGATTCGGTGCTGGCCCAGCTCGGCAACCGCGTGCAGCACGCGCTGCGCGCCTTCACGCCGCGCGATCAGAAAGCCGTCAAGGCGACGGCCCAGACCATGCGGCAAAAGCCCGGTCTCGACATCGAAACCGCCATCACCGAACTGGCGGTCGGCGAGGCGCTGGTGAGTTTTCTGGATGCCAAGGGCCGGCCCAGCGTGACCGAGCGCGCTTATGTGCTGCCGCCCGGCAGCCAGATCGGCCCGATCACGCCGCAGCAGCGGCATGTACTGGTGGCCGGCTCGCTGGTCGCCGGGGTGTATGAAAAAGCCATCGATAACGAGTCGGCCTACGAAAAACTGAAAGCGCGCACCGAAGCTGCACAAGCCGAAACCGCCAAGGCGGCCGAAGCCTCGGGCGGTTTGATGGGCGGCATCAGTGATGTTTTGTTCGGCTCCAAAGGGCCGCGCGGCGGCACGCGTGACGGACTGGTGCAACAGGTGCTCAAGTCCGAAGCCCGCAACCTGGCGCGCCAGGTGCTGCGCGGCGCGCTGGGCGGCATCCTCGGCGGCAAGAAACGGTAGGTCTTTACCGCGCGCCGGATGCCCGGCCAGCTCCGGCCGGCCACAGCCGCACGCCCAATGCGGCCAGCGAGGTCAGGGTGGCCAGCAGCGCCACGGCGGTCCATCCCCATGTCGCCAGCAACAGGCTGCCCGCTGCCGCACCGGCTGCCATGCCGGTGAACATGCCGACAAACAGCACCGCGTTAAGCCGGCTGCGCGCCCCCGGCTCAATGCCGTAAACAATCGTCTGGTGCGAAATCAGGGTGGCCTGCATGCCGAGGTCGAAACCGATGGCGCAGACCACCAGCAGCCAGAGACTGGCCTGTGTGGACAGCAGAGGCGACAGCAGCATCAAGGCAAAAAACAGCGCCGCCGTCCCGGTACCCAGCCGCGTCACCCACTCCGGGCCGCGGCGGTCGGCCAGCCGGCCGGCCAGCGGCGCCGCCAGCGCACCGGCGGCGCCCGCCAGGCCAAAGGCCCCGGCGGCTGACGCACCGAGGTGAAACGGCGCGCCGTGCAGCATCACGGCCAGCGTGGACCAGAAGGCGCTGAATCCCATGGCCAGCAGGCCTTGAGACAAGGTTGCCCGGCGCAGCGCCGGATGGCGTTTCCACAGGCCGGCCAGCGAACCCAGCAGCGCACCGTAAGACAACTGCGTGGTCGGCGCAAACCGCGGCAGGCTGCGCCACATGGCGGCCGCGACCATCGCCACGCTCAGCGCGGCAGCAAAAAACATGCTGCGCCAGCCGAAATGTTCCGCGACAAGGCCGCTGACCACCCGTGACAGCAAAATCCCCAGCAGCAAGCCGGTCATGACCATGCCGACGGCACGGCCGCGGTGCGCCTCGGGCGCCAGCGTGGCTGCCGCGGGCACGATGTCCTGCGCCACCGAAGCCGCCAGGCCGATGCCGAAGCTGGCCACCAGCAGCATGGCCATGCCCGGCGCCAAACCGCCCAGCAGCAGGGCCAGACACAAGGCCGCGGCCTTGATGGCGATGATGTTGCGGCGGTCATAGCGGTCCCCCAGCGGCGCCAGCAGCAGCAGGCCGAGGGCATAACCGAGCTGTGTCAGCGTCGGCACAAAACCGATCACGCCGTCAGAGGCGCCGAGCTCAGCACCGAGCACACCCAGCATGGGTTGGCTGTAATAAATCGAAGCGACGGTCAGGCCGGCACCGGTGGCCAGCAGCAACAAACGGGAAGCAGGCAGGGCCGGAGCGGCAACATACGTGGACTGGATGGTTGACATAGGGTAACTACTGGTTTTTGCGAATGGGTCGAGTATCCAGCAGGCTTTGATGCCGCGGAAGTAGCCTGGAGCGCACATCGCTCATACACTTCACGTATGACCAAATCCAATCCACTTGCTGATTTCAGCGCCTCGTCAGCGCTGGACCGCATGGCACTCATGCAGACCTTTGTTCGGATTGTCGAGGCCGGCAGCCTGTCCGCAGCGGCGGCGCAGATGGGCACCACCCAGCCGACGATCAGCCGGCGCCTGCAGACGCTGGAGCGCTCGCTCGGCCTGCCGCTATTGCAGCGCTCGACCCACCGCATGAAACTCACCGAAGACGGCGAGCGCTGTTATGAACGCGCCAGAGAGCTGCTGGCCAACCTGGAAGCTTTCGATGCCGACATGCGCGGCACCGGCGACCAGCCCGAGGGCACCTTGCGTGTGGTGGTGCCCCACGCCTTCGGCCAGCAACAACTGGTGGGGCCGCTGAGCATTTATTTGCAGCGTTACCCCAAGATGGCGGTCGAATGGCTGCTGAGCGACCGCGAGCCCAACTTCATCGCCAGCGGCATCGACTGCGCCATTCACGTCGGCGAAGTGACCGACCCGACAGCCGTGGCGATCAAGCTGTCCGAGGTGCGGCGCATCGCGGTCGCCTCCCCCTCGGTCACGGAGGGCCGGCAGCCCACTCATCCGTCCGAGCTCGCCGCCCTGCCCTGGCTCGCCATACGCACCTTTTACCGCGATGCCGTCACGCTGGTGCACGCCGGCACCGGCGAACGTTGGCAATTGCCCATCCGTCCGCGCATGAGCACCGACAGCCTGTATGCGCTGCGCAGCGCGGCACGCGCGGGGATGGGCGTGGGCGTGATTTCGGCCTGGATGGCTGCCGACGACATCGCACAAGGCCGGTTGACGCATCTGGTGCCCGACTGGCAGGCCGAGCCCCTGCCAATCTATCTGGTGTATCCGCACGCACGGTTTTATTCCTCGCGCCTGCGCCGCTTCATCGAGGTCATGCGAGAGACCGTGCCGGCCGCCATGAACGGCACCTGAACCCGCGCATGCGGCCCGTGTCGCGATTTGTCCTCAGCGCACCTGCTTTTGCGGCACAAGCCTTGCAAGCCCCCGGTGTCATCGGTACATTCGATTTTTTGAAGGGGTCCCCTTGATGCCTGCCGAGCTTGCCAAGCCTTCCGACACGGTTGCCGCCACCACCGCGACCAGTCCCTCCCCCCGCCACATTCGCCTGACCTCCCACGCCAGCGGCCAGGGTGCACTGCCCATTCATTGGGGCGTAGCCACCGCCAGCGAACGCGGACCGGTGGTCGGCACCACCACGAATCGCAGCCACCGCAACGTGATCGGCACGCACAGCGGCTCCTACAGCGTTTACCGCGCGCTGGCCGTCGCGTCGGGCGCCCTCAAGGCCAGCCACAAGGCCGACCTGACCAACACCGCGCCGACCGACATCATCGGCCCCTACCCGCAGTGGAGCGAACCCGGCCGCATCGTTGCCATGGACCCCTGGGGGGCCACCATCGCCGATGTGTTCAAAAACGAACTCGCCGCGGGTTACGACATCCGCCCGACCATTGCCGTGACGCAGGCGCATGTGATCCTGCCCGAGGTGATCGAGGCGCTGCAGTCGGGCCGCCTGAAGGCCGACGGCAAATATTTGACGACCGGCGGCGCGGCCATGGTGACCAAGGTGGCGGTCGAGCCGGTCTGGTACCTGCCTGAAGTGGCCAAACGGTTCAACTGCAGCGAGACCGATTTGCGCCGCGTGTTGTTCGAGGAAACCGGCGGCATGTACCCCGAACTCGTCACGCGCAGCGACCTGGAGGTGTTTTTGCCGCCCATCGGCGGGCTCACCGCCTACATCTTCGGCAAGCCGCGCGACCTGGCCAACCCGGATGTCGAACTCACGGCCCGCGTGCATGACGAGTGCAACGGCTCCGACGTTTTCGGCTCCGACATCTGCACCTGCCGGCCCTATTTGACGCACGCCATTGAAGAATGCATCCAGGGCGCGCAACGTGGCGGCGTCGGCCTGGTGTCCTATTTCCGCAAGGAAGGCCGGGCGCTGGGCGAAGTCACCAAGTTCCTGGTGTACAACGCGCGCAAGCGCCAGGTCGGCGGCGACACCGCCGACCAGTACTTCAACCGCACCGAATGCGTCGCCGGTGTGCAGGACATGCGTTTCCAGGAGCTCATGCCCGACGTGCTGAACTGGCTGGGCATCCGCAAGATCCACCGGCTGGTTTCCATGAGCAACATGAAGTACGACGCCATCACACGCGCCGGCATCGAGGTCGTCGAACGCGTCAACATCCCCGACCACATGATCCCCGCCGATGCCCAGGTCGAGATGGACGCCAAGATGGCGGCCGGCTACTTCACGCCCGGCTCCGTGCCGACGGCCGAAGAGCTGAAAAAAGCCAAAGGCCGGGGGCTGGATGCCTGAATCGACCCAGACCCGTCAACCCGCCGCTATCGATTCAATAGCTGGTGACGCCCGGCCCACGGGGGCTACAGCCCAATTACGCTCTACATCCACGATACGCAGCCGCGCTGAAGCCCTGCTGGCCCGTGCCCGCCGCGGCGAGTCGGCCTGGTTCACGGTCAACGACGGCGCGATGCTGACCGCAGCGGCGCTGGTCGCCGAACTCACACGGGCGCGCTACCCGGATCTGGACATCCCGTACCACAGCCGCTGGCGCCACTTCGAGGCGGGCGGCGTGGACCGGCTGGCACAGATGAGCAGCGCGCTGGGTGCAGCCGGCCCCGCCGAACGCGCGCGCGCCCAGATCGACCTGGCGCTGGTCAGCGTGTTGCTGGACGCTGGCGCAGGCGCCGACTGGTGTTACCACGAAGCCGCGGTCGGCGACCACCCGGCCCAGGAATTCAGCCGCTCCGAAGGCCTGGGCGTGGCGAGCTTTCATGCTTTCATGGCCGGGCTGTTTTCCAGCGACCCGGCGCGGCCGCTGCAAGCGGACGCCGCCGGGCTCCAGGCCGTCACGGCAGAACGCCTGGCGCAGGCCTTTCAGGTCAGCGCCAGCAACCCGCTGGTGGGGCTGGACGGGCGCGCCGAGCTGCTGCGCCGGCTCGGGCAGGCGCTGCAGGACCAGCCCGCGCAGTTCGGCCAGCCCGCCCGCCCCGGGCACCTGTTCGACTGCCTCGCGCCGGACGGCAGCGGCACAGTGCAGGCGCACGATGTGTTGTCGCTGCTGCTGACCGGCCTGGCACCGATCTGGCCGGCTCAGAACGCGCTGGACGGCGAGCCGCTGGGCGACTGCTGGCGCCACCCGGCCGCCGGTCAGGACGCCGGCGATTCCAGCCGCGGCTGGATGCCTTTCCACAAGCTCTCGCAGTGGCTGACCTACTCGCTGCTTGAACCTTTTGAATGGGCCGGCGTGAAAGTTGAAGGCCTGGACGCCCTGACCGGCCTGCCCGAGTACCGCAACGGCGGCCTGTTCCTCGATGCCGGTGTGCTGATGCTCAAGGATCCGTCGCTCGCCGGGCGACTGCACGCGCCCGGCGACGAACTGATCGTCGAGTGGCGCGCGCTGACGGTGGCGCTGCTCGACGAGCTCGCGCCGCTGGTGCGCGAGCAGTTAGGATTGGACGCCGAACAGATGCCGCTGGCCTGTGTGCTCGAAGGCGGCACCTGGGCTGCGGGGCGCGCTCTGGCGCAGCAGCTGCACGGCGGCCAGCCACCCCTGAACATCCAGAGCGACGGCACCGTTTTCTAGAACCCGAACCCCGAGACCCCCGCACATGACCCGCTTCAACGACAAAGTCCACCTGATCGATCACCCGCTGGTGCAGCACAAGCTCACGCTGATGCGCCGCAAGGACGCGTCCACCAACACCTTCCGCACCCTGCTCAACGAGCTCAGCATGCTGATGGCCTATGAAGTCACGCGCGACATGCCCATGCAGGACGTCGAAGTCGAGACCCCGCTCGAAAAAGCCACCTTCAAGATGATCGACGGCAAGAAGCTGGTGTTTGTCTCCATCCTGCGCGCCGGCAACGGCATCCTCGAAGGCATGCTCAGCGTGGTGCCCGGCGCACGTGTCGGCCACGTCGGCCTGTACCGCGACCCGAAAACCCTGACCGCAGTCGAGTACTACTTCAAGATGCCGCACGACATGGAAGAACGCGACATCGTGGTGGTGGACCCGATGCTGGCCACCGGCAACTCCGCCGTGGCCGCCGTGGACCGGCTGAAAGAGCTGAATCCGAAATCCATCAAGTTCGTCTGCCTGCTGGCCGCGCCGGAAGGCATCGCCACCATGCAGAAGGCGCACCCCGACGTGCCGATCTTCACCGCCGCCATCGACCGCGAGCT